>JAOBWF010000128.1 GCA_025463215.1 Acidobacteriota bacterium
CTCACCGAGGCGCAGCCGTACTGTCCGATCTATCCCTACATCGCGCCCACGCCGTGGTTCACGCTGCAGCTCGAGCTCGTGCGCTCCTTCTGCGTCGTGCTGCCCGGCGCGATCCTGTGGGGCGCGAGCTTTCCGCTCGCGCTCGCCGCCGTGGCGACCACCGAACAGGATGCGGCGCGCCTGGCCGGCGGCGTCTACGCCGCCAACACCGTCGGTGCGATCGTCGGCTCGCTGGCGACCAGCTTCATCCTGATCCCGTGGATCGGGACCTCGCATGCCGAGCAGGTGATCATCATCGTGTCCGCGCTGTCGGCGCTGATCATGCTGGAACCGTCGTTCGCCGGCGCGTCGGCGCGCCCGGCCGGCTTCGTGCCGGACGGCAGCGCCCCACGCGGCTGGAACGTCACCGCGACGGTGGTTCTCGCGGTCGCGATGATCTCGGCGGGCCTCCTGGCGCGTAGCGTCCATCCGCTGCCGGGCCTGCTGGTCGCCTACGGCCGCTACGCGGCGACGCGCATCGGCCAGGCCGATATCATCTACGTCGGCGAGGGGCTCAACGCCTCGGTCGCAGTGTCGGAGCTCTCCAACGGCGTGCGCAACTACCACAACGCCGGCAAGGTGCAGGCGTCGAGCGAGCCGCAGGACATGCGGCTGCAGCGCATGCTCGGTCATCTGACGACGCTGATCCCGCCGCAGGCGAAGAAGGTGCTGGTGATCGGCTGCGGCGCCGGCGTCACCGCGGGTGCAGTGTCGGTCGATCCGGCGGTCGAGCACGAGACCATCGCGGAAATCGAGCCGCTGGTGCCGAAGGTCGTGTCCACCTACTTTGCCGATCACAACTTCGACGTCGTGCGAAACCCGAAGGTGCACGTGCGGATCGACGACGCGCGGCATTTCGTCGAGACGACGCGCGAGAGGTTCGACGCGATCACCTCCGACCCGCTCGATCCGTGGGTCAAGGGCGCGGCGATGCTCTACACGGTCGAGTTCTTCACCATGGCCAGGGAGCACCTCAACGAAGGCGGCGTGGTCACGCTGTTCGTGCAGCTGTACGAAAGCAACATGGCCGCCGTCAAGAGCGAAATCGGCACCTTCCTCGAAGTCTTCCCGAACGGCGTCGTCTGGGGCAACACCAACGAAGGCAAGGGTTACGATCTCGTGCTGCTCGGCCAGAAGGGGACGACGAAGATCGACGTCGACGCGATCCAGGCGCGGCTGCAGCGGCCCGAGTACGCGCCGATGGCGAAATCGCTGCGCGAGATCGGGATGAACTCGGCCGTCGATCTGTTCTCGACCTACGCCGGCCGCAAGCCGGACCTCGAGCCCTGGCTGCAGGACGCGACGCTGAACCGCGACAAGAACCTGCGGCTGCAGTACCTCGCGGGACTCGGTCTCAACCTGTATCAGGCCGACGTGATCTACGCCGACATGCTGAAGCACGTCAACAAACTGCCCGAGGATCTGTTCGTCGCGTCGGACGCGACGAAACAGCAGCTCTTCGCCGCCATCAACCGCGCACAGGGCCGGTAATCGGATGGCTGCGGGAGCGATTGCGGTCGTCTCCGCAGGCCTGGTCACGCGCGCTGACCTGGACTGACGCATCTCGCTCCACGGGTCTTCGAGGCGCCGACAACAACGGTGGCACCTTCGGCAACCTCGCGCGCAACGCGCTCTACGGCCCGGGGTTCAAGAGCGGCGATCTGTCGTTGTTCAAGACGACGAAGCTGAGCGGCAGCGCCTCCGTGCAGCTCGCGATGACATTCATTTTTTGAGGCGTCACCGCCGAGGGTAGGCGATCGGGTCCCGCGCGCGATCGCGAGCGCGATCCGCTAGCGGCCCGCCAGCCCTTCGTTGAGGAACGCGACCAGCGGCGGCAGCGTCTGGCCGGGCGATTCCATGTGCGGCACGTGGCCGAGTCCGGGCAGCAGCTGCAGCCGGGCGCGGCCGTTTGGAATCGTGTCGGCGATGAACTTCATCCGCTCGCGGAACACGGCAGCCGACCCGGGCAGGCTGTCGTCGGCGCCGCCGAACACCAGCGTCGGTGCCTTGATGTGCGCCCAGTCGTCGACGACCGGATCGAGATACTGGACCTGGTTGATCAGGGTCTGCACCATCGCCAGCCGCGGCCAGTCGGCGCTCAACGTCCAGGCGTAGCGCACGCGCGTGTAGGTTTCGAACTCCGGCGTCCACGCCGCCGGGTTGTGCGCGACGTAGCGCATGATGCTGGCGCGGATGCTCTGATACGTCGACGCCAGCGTCCGCTTATAGCTGTCGTCGGTGCTGTCCCATGGACGATCGAAGCGGCCGTCGACCAGGCCGATCGGGTTGTAGAGCACGAGCCGCTCGGTCGACGCGGGGAACTGGGTCGCGAAGCGCGCCGCCAGCATGCCGCCCATCGAGTGGCCGACGATCATCGCGGTGTCGATCTTCAGGCTCTGCAACACGAGATGGGTGTTTCGCGCCATGTCGTGGAAGTTGTAGGGGATGATCGGCTTCGACGATCGGCCGTAGCCAATCTGATCCGGCACGATCACGCGGTAGCCGGCCTGGCGCAGCGCCTCGATCACGTTGCCGAAGTAGAACCCGGCGAAGTTGTTGCCGTGAAACAGCACCACCGCGTGGCCATTCGCCTGCCCCGCCGGCGCCACGTCCATGAACGCGATCCGGACGTCCTGGCCATAGAGCGTCAGCGGCAAATACGAGACCGGAAACGGATACGGTACGTCTTCGCACGTGATGCTGCCCGGCTTGACGTCGGTGGGCGTCGGCACGGCCGGCGGACGGGGCTGCGCGGATGCCGCGGCAGGAGCGAGCATCGCGGCGACGAGGGCGATCACGACGATGACCTGTTTCATGACGTGCTGGAGTCTAGCAAACTTGCGGTATCCTCCCGGTACACGATGACCAGAACACGATTCACACGCTCCGCCGTTCTCGCGCTGGCGCTCGCCACGCCGTTTGCGCTCGGCGCGTGGCCTCGCGTGTTCGCCCAGCCGTCGCGGGTCGACGCCGGCGCCTACGGCGGCCTGCGCTGGCGCAGCATCGGGCCGTTTCGCGGCGGCCGCGTCAACGGCGTCACCGGCGTGCCGGGACAGCCGAACACGTTCTACTTCGGCTCGGTCGGCGGCGGCGTCTGGAAGACCACGAACGCGGGGCGGACCTGGCTGCCGATCTTCGACTCGCAGCCGGTGGCGTCGATCGGCGCGATCGCCGTGGCTCCGTCGAAACCCGACCTGGTCTACGTCGGCACCGGCGAATCGGACATGCGCTCGCAGATTTCCTACGGCAACGGCATGTACAAGTCGGCCGATGCCGGCAAGACGTGGACGCATCTCGGCCTCGACGACACGCGGCAGATCGCGCGCGTCATTGTCGATCCGAACAACCCCGACGTGGTCTTCGTCGCCGCCCTCGGCCACGTCTATGGAGCCAACCCGGATCGCGGGGTCTACCGTAGCCGCGACGGCGGTGCGACGTGGCAGAAGGTCCTGTTCAAGGGCAACGACATCGGCGCGATCGACGTCGCCTTCGATCCGGCGAATTCGCAGACGCTCTATGCGGCGCTCTGGAACACCCGGCGTCCGCCGTGGAGCATCTACCCGCCGTCGTACGGCCCCGGCAGCGGCCTGTTCAAGTCGACCGACGGCGGCACCACGTGGCAGCCGCTGACCCGCGGCCTGCCGGCCGACGTGCTCGGCCGCATCGGCATCGCCGTCGCCCCGACGAATCCGTCGCGCGTCTACGCGATTGTCGACGCCAAAGAAGGCGGCCTGTTCCGATCCGACGACGGCGGCGCGACGTTCGCGAAGGTGTCGAGCGACGCGCGCATCTGGGGACGCGGCTGGTACTTCGGCAAGGTCGCGGTCGATCCGAAGAACGCCGACCTCGTCTACATCTCGAATACCGGCGTCTACCGCTCGCGTGACGGCGGCAAGACCTTCGGCGAGCCGTTCAAGGGATCGCCAGGCGGCGACGACTATCACCATCTCTGGATCGCGCCGGAAGACCCGAACCGGATGATTCTCGGCGGCGATCAGGGGGCCGTGATCAGCGTCGAGGGGCTCAACGAGCATCCGACCTGGAGCTCGTGGCTGAACCAGGCGACCGCGCAGATCTACCGCGTCGCCGCCGACCACTCCTTTCCGTACTGGGTCACCGGGGCGCAGCAGGACAGCGGCGCGGTGCGCGTCCGATCGCGAGGGCGGTTCGCCGGGATCACGATGCGCGACTGGGAGCCGCTGTGCGCGGGAGGGGAGAGCGGCTACACCGCCCCCGATCCGCTCCATCCCGACATCGTGTTCGGCGGCACGGTGACACGCTGCAACGTCGAGACCGGCAAGACCGACAATGTGTCGCCCGAAGTCGATCTGCCGACGGCCGCCCGCCACACCTGGACGGTGCCGCTGGTGTTCTCCGCCGCCGATCCGCACGCGCTGTATTTCAGCGACCAGTACCTGTTCAAGACCACCGACGGCGGCAGCCACTGGACACGGATCAGCGAGGACATGACGCGCGAAAATCCCGGCGTGCCGCCGAATCTCGACGCCGCCACCGCCGCCGACGTGCCGCCGCAGTCCAAGCGCCTCGGCGTCATTTACACGATTGCGCCGTCAGCGGTCAAGGCGCCGCTGCTGTGGATCGGCACCGACGATGGCTACATTCACGTGACGCAGGATGACGGCAAGACCTGGGCGAACGTCACTCCGCCCGGAGTCAACGCGTGGAGCAAGGTGACGATGCTCGAAGCCTCGCATTTCGACGCCAACGAAGCCTATGCCGCGGTCGATCGGCATCGCCTCGAAGACTATGCGCCGTACATCTACCGGACCCGGGACGGCGGCACGTCGTGGCAGAAGATCACCAGCGGCCTGCCGCCGGGGGTCTACATGCAGACGATCAAGGAAGATCCGGTCCGGCGCGGGCTGCTCGTCGCCGGCACCGAGCTCGGCGTCTTCGTCTCGTTCGACGACGGCGACAGCTGGCAGTCGCTGCAGCTCAACCTGCCGCCGTCCTCGATGCGCGACTTCGCGTTCCACGACAACGATCTGATCGTCGCCACCCACGGCCGCGGATTCTGGATCCTCGACGACATCAGCGCGCTGCGGCAGATGTCGCCGGAGGTCGCCGCTGCCGACGCGCACCTGTTCACGCCGGCGGATGCGTTCATCCTGCCGCCGGCCAGCGACGAAGGCACGCCGACGCAGAAGGACGAGCCGGAAGCGGAGAATCCGCCGAGCGGCGCGATCGTCGACTATTACCTGAAGACCGCCGCGTCCGGTCCGGTCACCGTCGAGATCCTCAACGCGGCGGGGGGGACGATCCGCCGCTTCTCGAGCGCTGACCCGATGCCGGCGGCCGATCCGAACACACTCGCGGTCAACGCGATCTGGCAGCGCGCGCAGGATCCGCCGTCGGCGTCGGCCGGCATGCACCGGTTGGTGTGGGATCTGCGTCCGGCGCCGCCCGAAGGCGGCCGTGGCGGCGGTGGAGGAGGAGGCGGCCGCGGCGGCCTGCCGCCGGTCGCGCCCGCGGCTTACTCGGTCAAGCTGACCGTGAATGGCAAGATCCTGACGCAGCCGCTGATGGTCAAGCCCGATCCGCGAGAGAAGAAGTAACGCAGACGTGCAGCCCTGCTCAACGCCATGTCTTTGTTCAACCGCGCCGTCTCCGTCACCGAACTGAGCTGGTTCTGGATCGCGCTGCTCGCGACGGCGGCGCCGCTCGCCGGTTCGCTGATCGCGCTGCCCTGCTGGCTCAAGAGCCAGCCGCTTCTCGGCAACATCGCGGGCAGCGCCGTGATCTTCGGATCGGCGCTCGTGTTGATCATTCGCGAGTCGGTCGAGATCGATCGGATCACCCGCGGCTGCCTCGATGCGGGGTATACCTGCTTCGCGACGCCGAGCGCCTTCGCGCGCTACGCGATCTACGCGTTCATCGCGCTGTTCGAGGTATTCGCGCTGTTCACCGTCAGCCTGAGCGTTGAACAAAAGATCCGGCGGCGAGGGTACGACCCGGAGTGGCGGTAACCTGAATGCTGCAGTTCTGAATTCTGAGTTCCGAGTTCTGAGTTCTGAGTTCTGAGTTCTGAGTTCTGAGTTCTCAATCCCCCCGTCTCACTCCGGATAGACTGGTGCCGTGAACCTCGTGATTGCGGCGGCGGCCTGCGCGGTCCTCGGGGTCTTTCTGATCCTCAGCGGCTTGATCGCGCTGCTGCGGCTGCGGCCGATCCGGTTCGCGTTCCGCACCGTGTTCGGGATGCTGCTGGTGTCGCTCGGCGTGCTCGCCGGGAGCATTGGCGTCGGCATGCGCGGGTATCGCGCCCTGACCCGCGAGGACGTCGCGGCCATCGTCGACGTCCGGCCGATTGCCGCGCAGCGGTTCGAGGCGACGTTCCGCGTCCCTGAGCGTCCCGACACGCGCGTCGTGCTCGCGGGCGATCAGATTTACGTCGACGCGCACGTCCTCAAGTGGACGCCGCTGGCCAACATGCTCGGGCTGCACACGGCGTACGAGCTCGATCGCGTCGCGGGGCGGTACGACGACATCGGCCAGGAACGATCCGCGGCGCGGACGATCTTTGCGCTCGGCGAGGAGAAGCCGGTCGATCTGTTCGGGCTGCGCCGCCGCTACACCGCCCTGGCGCCGCTGCTCGACGCGGAGTACGGATCCGGAACGTTCGTGCCGGTGAAGCGCGCGGCGACGTTCGAGATCCGGATCTCGACGACCGGGTTGCTGATCAGGGAAGTCCCGTCCACGCGTCGTGCGGGCCTTTAGGCCTGCGTCGCTGGCTGCGGCGCGCCGCTTTCGCCGGTCGAGGAGCAATCTGGACCGCAGCGCCCGGTCCACGAGCCACCATATCCCCGTGGTGCTAGACTCGACCCACCGATGCCTCCCGCTGCCGCGGCTCCGGGCCCGAAGGTCTCGCTGATCGGATCGCTGATTTATCGCCCCGGCGGCGCCAGTCCGCTCGAGTTTTTCACCGGCCTCGCGCGCACCTACGGCGACATCAGCAGCTACCGGATGGCGGGGGAGCAGTTGTTCCTCGTCAACGAGCCCCGGCTGATTCGCGACATTCTCGTCACCCACCATCGCAACTTCACGAAGAGCCGCGGCCTCGAGCGCAGCAAGCGGCTGCTCGGCGAGGGGCTGCTGACCAGCGAAGGGGGGACGCACCTGCGGCAGCGCCGCCTGATGCAGCCGGCCTTCCACCGCGATCGGATCGCCGCGTTCGGCGACGTCATGGTCGGCGACGCCGATCGGCTGCGCCAGTCGTGGACCGACGGCGCCGCGCTCGACATCTCGCGCGAGATGAACCGCCTGACGCTGTCGATCGTCGGCAAGACGCTGTTCGACGTCGACGTCGAATCGCAGGCCGCCGCGGTCGGCGACGCGCTCACCGCGGTGATGGAATCGTTCTGGATGATGATGCTGCCGTTCGCCGACGTCCTCGAACGGCTGCCGGTGCCGACGCTGCGGCGCGCGCGGATGGCGCGGGCGCGGCTCGACGCGATGATCTACCGGATGATTGCCGACCGGCGGGCGAGCGGCCGCGATCACGGCGATCTGCTCTCGATGCTGTTGGCCGCGCAGGACGAAGACGAGGGCGGCGGGATGAGCGATCGGCAGGTCCGCGACGAGGCGATGACCATCTTCCTCGCCGGCCACGAGACGACCGCGAACGCGCTGATGTGGACCTGGTACCTGCTGAGCGGCGCGCCCGAGGTCGAGGCGACGCTGCACGCCGAGGTCGACGCCGCGCTCGGCGGCCGGCTGCCGTCGATGCGGGATCTGCCGGCGCTGCAGTATGTCGAGCGGGTCGTGACCGAGGCGATGCGGTTGTATCCGCCGGCGTGGATCATCGGCCGCCGCGCGATCGCCGATTATCCGCTCGGCGACTATGTCGCCCCGGCGCGCGCGATCCTGATCACCAGCCCGTACATCATGCACCGCGATCGGCGCTTCTACGCCGACCCCGAGCGGTTCGATCCCGATCGCTGGACGCCGGCGTTCCGCGCCGCGCTGCCGAAGTTCGCGTACTTCCCGTTCGGCGGCGGTCCGCGCCAGTGTATCGGCGAGTCGTTCGCGTGGATGGAGCTGATCCTCCTGGTCGCGACGATCGCCCAGCAGTGGCGGCTGCGCCTGGTCCCCGGCCACCCCGTGGTGCCGCAGCCGCTCATCACCCTGCGCGCGAAACACGGCATGCGGATGACGGTCGAACGGCGGTGACACCGCGCGTTCGACGCGTGCTCGAAACCGCGCTCGACTGCGACGATCTGCGGCGCAGCGCCGCCTTCTATATCGCGCTCCTCGGGGCGCCGATGCTCGACACCGAGCGGCTGGTCGCGATCGACGCGGGTGAAGGCACTGTGCTGCTGCTGTTCCAGAAGGGCGCCGCCTCGGACCTCGTCCTGCCCGGCGGCGTGGTGCCGGGCCATGAGCCGGGAGGCGCCGGCCATTTCGCGTTCGCGATCGAGATGGCCGACGTGCCCGCCTGGGAGGCGCGGCTGGCGGAACTGCGCATTCCGATCGAAAGCCGCGTGACGTGGGAACGCGGCGGTCTCAGCCTCTATTTCCGCGACCCCGATCACCGCCTGGTGGAGCTCGCGACGCCAGGGCTCTGGCCCTGCTACTGAGGCTGCAATCCTCAAGTCCTCAAATCTTAAGATTCGATAGAATCCCGTTCATGCCCGACTCGAAAAACATCGTCATCACCGGCGCGAGCAGCGGGATTGGCGCGACGCTCGCCGAACAGCTCGGCGCCGCCGGCCACCGCGTCGCCCTCGCCGCGCGGCGGCAAGCGGAGCTGCACGCGATCGCCGACCGCAGCGGCGCCGGCGCCCTCGTCGTGCCGACCGACGTCACCAGGCGCGCCGACGTCGAGCGGCTGCGCGATCGCGCGATCGAGGCGTTCGGGCACGTCGACGTCTGGGTCAACAACGCCGGCCGCGGCATCACCAGGCCGGTCATGGAGCTGACCGACGAGGAGCTCGATCTGATGATGACGGTGAATGTGAAGTCGGCGCTGTACGGCATGCAGGCGATCGCGCCGCACTTCATCGCGCGCGGCCGCGGCCAGATCGTCAACGTCTCGTCGGTCCTCAGCCGCGTGCCGTTCGCGACCTTCCGATCGGCCTACAACGCGGCCAAGGCGGCGCTGAACGCGCTGACCGCGAACGCACGCGTCGACCTCGCGCGCGAGCATCCCGGAATCCAGGTCACCCTCGTCCTGCCCGGCCTCGTGCGCACCGACTTCCAGCGCAACGCACTCGGCGGCTCGCCGGCGATTCCGGCCGCGACCGAATCGCAATCGGTCGAGGAGGCGGTCGCCGCCATCGTCCAGGCGATCGAGCACCCGGTCGCCGAGATCTACACCAACCCGCGGCACGCGTCGGTCGTGCAGAATTATTTTCAGGATGTCGGCGCCTTCGAGCGCGCCGCCGCCACGAGAGGCTGACGTGTTCGAGCTGACGCAACGGGGACCGGTCGCCGTGCTGCGGATGGCCCACGGCAAGGCGAACGCCATGGACCTCGAGTTCTGCCGGGCGCTGTCGCTGCAGGTGCGCGCCTGCGAGCAGTCCGACGCCGGCGCGCTCGTGCTGACCGGCCAGGGCAGGATCTTCTCCGCCGGCGTCGATCTCCCTCGCCTGGTGGAGGGCGGGTCGGCGTACGCGCGCGAGTTTCTCCCGGCGATGAACCACGCGTTCGAGACCCTGTTCGCCTTTCCGAAGCCGCTCGTCGTCGCGGTCAATGGCCACGCGATCGCCGGCGGCTGCGTGCTGACGTGCTGCGCCGATTACCGGATCATGGCGCGGGACGCGGGACGGATCGGGATCCCCGAGCTGCTGGTCGGCGTACCGTTTCCCGTCGCGCCGCTCGAGATCGTCCGCTTCGCCACGCCGCCGCAGCACCTGCAGGCGCTGATCTACCGCGGCCTGACGCTGAGCGCAGACGAGGCGCTGCGCGACGGGCTGATTGACGCCGTCGGCGATCCGGATGGCGTGGTCGATGCCGCGGTCGCGGTCGCCGCAGGGCTGGCGGAGGTGCCGTACGAGGCGTTTCACCTCACCAAGCGTCTGCTGCGCGAGCCGGCGATCCGCCGGATGCGCGACGCTGCCGGGATCGACGCCATCGTCCACGAGGCGTGGGCCGGCGATACCGTGCAGCAGGCCGTGCGCGACTACGTCGCGCGCACGCTGAAAAAATAATCAGCGGGTCGCCGACGCGCACAGCGGCACCGCGGCGAGCGTCACCGCGTCACCGTCGCGGTGCGCCGCCAGCGCGTCGAACAGCCTGGCCTTGAGCTGATCGACCTTGTCGGGCGAGAGCGAGGCAATCGCCGCGCGCAGCGGCGCCGCGAGTCCGGTCTGAATCTGCCAGTACTCGTCGAGCGATCCGTAGGTGAGGGTGATCGGCCGCGACTCGACCGCGACGTTCGAAAAGCCGGCGGCGGTCAGCACGCGCGCCAGTTCGCCTGGCGGCGCGAGACGAAAGACGCCGGGCGCCGCGGGATCGGGCGGCGGCAGCGGCACGAAATCGCCGAGCACGGCGGTGATCGACGTGAAGAACGGATTCTTCGCCGGCACGTCCCACACCGCGGTGGCGAAGCGCGCCCCCGGCTTGAGCACGCGGCGGATCTCGGAGGCGCCCTTCACGGGATCCGGGCAGAACATCAGTCCGAACCGGCAGGTCGCGGCGTCGAAGGTGCCGTCCGCGAACGTCAGCGCCTGCATGTCCATCTCGCGTGCTTCGAGATTGTCCAGCCCCAGCTTCTCGGCCGTCCGCCTGGTCACCGCCACCATCTCCGGCGACAGATCGGTGGCGACGATGCGCCCGCCCGGCAGCACGCGCCGGGCGGCGGTCGCCGACGGTTGGCCTGCCCCGCACGCGAGGTCGAGCGCGACCTGTCCCGGCTTCAGGCCGGCGGCGTCACACAACCAGCCGGCAAGGTTGCCGCTGTTGCGGTCGAACCAGTCGCCCCACTGTTCCCACCCCGAGGCGGCGGCGCTCCACTGCGCCTTCTGCTGCTGCGTGATCTCGTCTGCTGTTGGCATCCGCGTAGGATCGCGGCCCGCCGCGCACATGTCAAGGTCCGACCGTCGGTCCGACCGTCGAGCGTGCACCGCTCACGATTGCGCCGTTGCCGGGGTCCCGACGCGGCGCGTCCACGCCTCGAGCGCTGTGAGATACGCGGCGACGAACTGGCGCGTCGGCTCGTGCGTCAGGGTGCCCGCGTTGTCGAACTTTTCCGGTGCCTGCCCGACGAGGACGCCGGCGTGCGGCATGACGAGCGAGAGCGTCCCCAGCAGCACCAGCTTCAACTGCTGCTGCGCCCGCGCACCGCCGATTACGCTGGTCGACGCGCACATAATGCCGATCGGCTTCCCGGCCAGCGGCGACTTCATCCCGGGCCGCGACACCCAGTCGATCGCGTTCTGCAGCACCCCGGGCACGCTATGGTTGTACTCGGGCGTGACGATCAGAAGTGCGTCGGCGGCACTGACCGCGGCTTTCAATCGCCCCACCTCATCCGGCCGTTGATCGTCGACATCGAGGTCGGCGTTGTACAGTGGAATGCGGTCGAGATCGAACCGGTCGATGCTGACGCCCTCTGGCGCGAGCTGGCGCGCCGCGTCCAGCAGCGCGCGGTTGTATGATGCGCGGCGAAGACTCCCGGCGATGCCCAGCACCCTCATATGCCCATTCTAGGCCTGCATCACGTGACGGCGACGGTCGACGACGCGCAGGACGATCTGGATTTCTGCCTCGAAGGTCTCGGCCTCCGTCTCGTCAAGAAGACGGTCAACTTCGACAATCATCACGTCTACCACTTCTATTACGGCGACGCCGCCGGCACACCGGGCACGTTGTGGACGACGTTTCCGTACAAGGGGCGCGGCGTGCCGGTGGGGCGCAACGGCGCCGGCCAGGTGACGGTGACGTCCTTCTCGGTGCCGAACGGATCGCTCGATGTATGGCGCCAGCGGCTCGGTGCCCGGGGGTCGGCGGTCACCGACCTCGCGGCGCGGTTCGGCGATCCGGTCATCCGCTTCGCCGATCGATCGGGAATCACGTTCGAGCTGATTGCAACCGATCACGATGCGCGCACGCCGTGGGTGGCGCGCGACTTCGACGCCGCCGACGCGATCCGCGGTTTGCACAGCGTCACGCTCGTCGTCCGCGACGCCAGGAAGACAATCGACTTCATGACCGCGCTGCTCGGCTACACCATCATCGACGAACGCGACGGCCGCACCAGGCTGGCGGTGAACGGCGGCGGACCGGGGCGGACGGTTGACGTGACGCACCATCCGGATGCGAAGCCCGGGATCAACGGGCTCGGCACGGTGCATCACGTCGCCATGGCGATCGCGACCGGCGACGAGCAGCTGCACCTGCGCGCGGAGCTGCTGCGGTATGGCAGCAAGGTGACGGAAGTGCGCGATCGCTGCTACTTCCAGTCGATCTATTTTCGCGAGCCGGGCGGCGTCCTGTTCGAGGTCGCCACGGTCGGCCCCGGGTTTGCGATCGACGAGGCAGCTGGGTCGCTCGGCCGCGCGTTGAAGCTGCCGCCGTGGGAAGAAGCGAACCGCGCCGAGATCGAGCGCGGACTCGCCCCTGTGAGGTACTGATGAAGCATTTCGCTCTGGTCTATGACGTCGTGTCCGGCTTTGTCGAACGGCGGGCACCGTTCCGCGAAGCGCACCTGCAGCTGGTTCGCGACGCCAACGCGCGCGGCGTCCTGCTGTTCGCCGGACCGCTCGGCGATCCGCCCGACGGCGCGCTCCTCGTCTTCCGTGCCGACGCGGCGTCGGTGGTCGAGGATTTCGCCCTCGCCGATCCGTACGTCGCCGAGGGGCTGGTCACCGCGTGGCGCGTCCGGCCGTGGAACATCGTCATCGGCGCCGAAACCGCGTCGCCGAAGGCGCTCTGATGATCGAGCGCACCTGGTCGGCGAGGGCCGAGTCGCGCGATCGCGGCGCCGCCTACGCCGCGTACTTCCAGCGGACCGTGCTGCCCGAGCTCGCGGCGGTGCCCGGCTATTGCGGGGCGCGGCTGCTGCAGCGCGATCTCGGCGGCGGTATCGAGGTCGTCGTCGTGACGCGGTGGGAATCGATCGCGGCGATCCGCGGTTTCGCGGGCGACGCGGTCGAGGCCGCGGTCGTCCACGACGAAGCGGCGGCGCTGTTCACGGAGTTCGATCACACGGCGCGCCACTTCGAGATCGTGAGCGAGTCCCGGTGAGACGGGCATCGCGTCGTGATCGGGGCGCGGCGGTTACTTCGGATCGTGCGGTTTCGAGGACGCAGGGATCTTCGACGGTATGTCCCGGTGCGTCGCGAGAACTGTTCGAAAACGAAAAAGCGGGCGTCCCCAAGGGAACGCCCGCCGAGACGCATTCTTCATTCTTCGTGCCGAATTCTCAATTCCTGTCTACCATTTGACATCGACGCCGACGCGAATAATTCGGCCCTGCAGCACCGTCGCCGGCTGCAGATACGTGTTTGCGTTGAACTGCGACGACACCACCGAGGTGTAATCGTCCGAGTTCAGCGCATTGAAGACATCCAGCTTCGGCGTGAACGAGAAGCCGTCGATCTTGACCGTCTTGCTGGCGGCGAAGTCGACCTGGTTGATCCGGGGCGTGTATTCGGTGCCGGGTGCGACGACGCCGAGATTGACGCTCGCCACGTTCAGCGCGGGGCCGACCACGAGCTCGCCGGGCCGGCAGGCCGCACCGGTGCAGTTGGCCGGATAGCGGGTGGTCGGCGAGATCAGGTAGTTGGACCCGACGCCGTTCGGCGTCGTGAAGCCGGTGCCCGCGGTGAAGACGCCGTACTGGACCGGCAACGTGCCGATCGGGGTTCCCGCGAGGAACTGCAGCGCGGTGCTGACGGTGATGCCGTACCACGGCAGCGGCACGGTGCCCGCGAGCTTGCCCTGCGTCACCCACGGAATGTTGTTCTTCGTCCCGTCGCAGAAGAGCAGCAGGTTCGGATCGTTGGTCGCGGCGCTGCAGCTGTTCGAGATGGTCTTCTCGGTCGAGGTCCCGCCGAAGACCCGGATGCCGTGCGGCAGCCGCGCGTTGGCGTTGAGCTCGATGCCGTTGTACCAGCGCTGGAGGTTGGGATCGTTGCTGTCGACGTTCTGCACCGCGTTCTTCTTCGCCGTGCTGACGTTGTAGTAGGGGATCGTGGTGCCGTCGATCGGGCTGGCGACGTTGATCAGCGTGTAGTCCGCCGCGCTGCGGGCGACGTTGTTGCGCTCGATCAGGTTCTTGAAGTCGCTGTGGAACCACTCCGCCGTCACCGACGTGCCGGGCAGCAGTTCGTGCGAGACGCCGAGGTTGTACATCAACTGATACGGCCGCTTCAGATCCGGCGCAAAGGTCGACAAGGACCGGACGCCGAAGTTCGCCGGCAGGGTCGTGAAGTCGATCTCGCAGCCGGCGGTCTTGTAGACGCAGCCGCGCTCGCCCTGCGCGATGTCGTCGCCGTTGAGGTCGGTCCAGGACAGGCTCTGGGTGGTGATCAGCGCGGTCGGGTTGTAGATCTGCGCGAACCCAGTGGTCGCGCCGGTCATGTACTTGTTGAAGCCGGCGCGGATCGCGGTCTTGCCGGTGCCGAACACGTCGTAGACGATCGACGTCCGCGGCGACAGGTCCTTCCACACCGGCAGCGGGATGTCGCCGTAGGCGACCGAGTTCTCGAAGCGGCCGGTCTGCGCCGGCTCGCCGAGGACGCGCTGCTTCAGCACGTCGAAGCGGACGCCGAAATTGACGGTGAACTTGTTCAGCCGCCAGGCATCCTGCGCGTAGAGGCCGAAGTTGGCGTCGAGGTACTCGCCGGTCTGGAGCGGCGTGTTGAGCACGGTCACCGACAGCGGCACGCCGGCGTTGTAGACCTGATACAGATCAGCATTGGCGGTGTTCCAGCGGTAATACGGGCCCCACTGATCGACGAACCCGACCTTGACGTTGTGCGAACCGGTCACGTACGACGCCGCGGCGGAGGCGTTGTACTTGTCTGGGTAGTTGCCGAGCTGCGCGCTCGACGCGTTCCACAGCACGCCGGTGCTGTTGTCGAACTTGCGCGCGCCGGCGTACCAGCCGGCCGACAGCCGCGGCTGGTCGATGCCCGGCTGGTAGACGTTGTCGTAGCGCTCGCGGTTGAACGAGAAGCCGGTTTCGAGCAGCAGCTTCGACGACACCGTCGACGTCCATTTCGCGGATCCGGTGGCGAACGTCGGCGTGTGCCACAGCACCGAAGCAGTCGCGGTGTCGGTCAGGCTGTTCATCGCGTGGCCGCGCAGCCGCAGCGCGCGGTCGGTGTAGGCGGCGAACTTGTTGCGCGGCGAGATCTGCCAGGTCAGGCGGACGACCGGATTGTCCATCTTCTCGTCCGACACGCCCTGCTCGCACGTCGAGTTCGGCACCAGGCATGCCTTGAACGCCGCCGGCACGTTGGCGCCGCTCGGAATGACGAAGGAGTTGGCGATCGGCTTGTCGTAGTGGGCGCGGCGGAAGGCGCCGAAGAACCACAGCTTGTCCTTGACGATCGGGCCGCCTTCCTCGACGTTGAACTCGTAGAAATTCGAGATCTTGTCGACCGCGTTGACGCCGAGCGCCTGCAGCCGCGGCGTCAGGTTGTTGCCCTGCCAGCTCGCGGGGGACTTGCCGTACTTGAGCGCGCCGGCGAAGCGGTTGCCGCCGTCCTTCGGCACCAGGTTCATGGTGATGCCGCCGGTGATCGTTTCGGCCGTGCCGCCGGCGGTCTGGTAGACCGCTTCCTGAATCATCGACTCGTTGTGATACGCCATCACCGCGCCGTCGGCCATGTTGCCGTTGGTCAGCAGGCCGTCGACGGTGACGATCGCGCCCGAGGCACCGACGCCGTGCACCGCGAAGTAGGCCTGCTGCATCGCGCGCGAGCCGCCGACGTCGGGCGACGACAGCGTGACGCCGACGACCAGCTGGCCCAGGCCCTGAATCGTCTTACCGGTCGGCACTGCGTCGAGCACGTCGCGCGACAGCACCTGCGTCTTCTGGTTGCTCTGGACGTCGACGACCGGCGACGAACCGGATACCGTCACCGATTCCTCGAGCGCGCCGACCTTCATGTCGGCGTTCACCGTGGCGGTGAAGTTCGACGGCAGTTCGAGCGCCTCACGCTTGAAGGTGTTGAAACCCTGCAGCGAGAAGGTGACCGTGTAGACGCCGGGACGAAGGTCGACGATCGTGTACTTGCCCTCGCCGTCGGTCGAGACGGACTTGGTTTTTTCAATCAGCACGTCGCTGGCGACTTCGACGGTCACCCCGGGCAGCACCGCGCCCGAGCTGTCTTTGACCGTGCCGCCAATCGCGCTCTGCGCGTGCGCGAGCGTGGGCAGCGCCACGACGCACACGAGCGCGGCAAACGCGCCGCGTAAGAATCGGAACTTCGTCATCGACGTACTCCTTCGGAGGCCACAAAAATGTTGCAGAAATGAGACACAGCAGACGCCATTGTAAGGAGACGTCACGCGAAAATGTCTGGAAAAACGGGGCGAACGGCTGTCCGCCCCGAAAAGTTTCGCCGCGCTACGGAAGTTTGAATGCGATCAGCTCTCCCGTATACGACGCGCCGCTGATTGCAACCACGATGTATTGTTTTCCGTTGTAAAGATACGTCATCGGCGAACCGGTCTGCGGCGCCGGCATGTAGACCGCGCCGACGTCCTTGCCGGTCGCCTTGTCGTACGCCCGCAGCATGGCGCCGCGCTGCCCGTTCGGCGTTGTCGCGAACCCGCCTTCGCCGGCAATCACCAGCGTCTTGGTCGTGAGCACACCGATCCGGCCGGGACGGCCGGTCCGCGGGATGTCGATGCCTTTGAGCGCCGGGTGATTCTTGATGTTGTCCGGCGTGTCGCCGTGCGCAATCTGCCAGCTGATATCGCCTTTGTTGAGGTCGATCGCGGTGATCCGGCCGTACGGCGGCTTGATCAACGGCAGGCCTTGCACCGACAGCGCGCCG
>JAOBWF010000129.1 GCA_025463215.1 Acidobacteriota bacterium
GGCCAAGAAGATCACGATCGACAAGGACAACACCACGATCGTCGAAGGCGCCGGCGCCTCGGCCTCCATCGAAGGCCGGGTCAAGCAGATTCGCGCGCAGATCGAGGACACGACGTCCGACTACGACCGTGAAAAACTGCAGGAGCGGCTCGCCAAACTGGTCGGCGGCGTCGCGGTCATCAAGGTCGGCGCGGCGACCGAGACCGAGATGAAAGAGAAGAAGGCGCGCGTCGAAGACGCGATGCACGCCACCAAGGCAGCGGTCGAGGAAGGCATCGTCCCGGGCGGCGGCGTGGCACTGCTACGCGCGGGGCGGGTGCTTGCCGGCCTGAAGCCGGCGATCGAGGGCCGGGTCAGGCAGATCCGGGCGCAGATCGAGGACACCACCTCGGACTACGACCGCGAGAAGCTGCAGGAGCGGCTGGCCAAGCTGGTCGGCGGCGTCGCGGTCATCAAGGTCGGTGCGGCCACCGAAACCGAGATGAAGGAGAAGAAGGCGCGCGTCGAGGACGCGATGCACGCGACCAAGGCGGCCGTCGAAGAGGGGATCGTCCCCGGCGGCGGCGTGGCGCTGATTCGCGCGTCGAAGGTGCTCGACGGCCTGAAGCTGGTCGGCGATCAGCAGATCGGCGTCAACATCGTCAAGCGCGCGATCGAAGAGCCGATGCGCTGGATCGCGACCAACGCGGGGCACGAAGGATCCATCGTCGTGCAGCGCGTGCGCGAGATGAAGGATTCGGAAGGCTTCAACGCACTGACCGACACCTACGAGGATCTGGTCAAGGCCGGCGTCATCGACCCCGCGAAGGTCGTCCGCTCGGCGCTGCAGAACTCCTCGTCGATCGCCTCCCTCCTGCTGACGACCGAAGCCCTCATCTCCGAGATCCCCGAGGAGAAGAAGGACGCCCCGGCGATGCCGGGCGGCGGCGGCGGAATGGGCGGAATGTACTAAACGGCAATTAAGAATTAGGAATTCAGAATTAAGAATTCGTAGTTCTCAATTCGAAAGGCCCGGCAGGAGAAATCCTGACCGGGCCTTTTTTTGTTTCGTTCGCAGTTCTGAGTTCTAAGTTCTGAGTTCTGAGTTCAGAGCTCAGCTCTCACCCTGAGCGCTTACCGTAACGTGAACGTCAACTCGATCGTGATGAGCACCGGCACCGCCTCGCCGAGCCGGGTGCCGGGCGCGAAGCGCCATTTTTTCGCGGCAGCAACCGCCTGCTGATCGAGGCCGAACGTCGGGTCGAGCGAGCGGACGACCTGGACGTCGCCGACGCTGCCGTCGGGGCGCACGACGCATTCGAGCAGCACGGTGCCCTGCACCTTGGCGCGCATCGCGTCCGAGGTGTACTGCGGCCGCTCTTCATGCAGGACACGCGGCAGGGTCACGCCATTGCCCGGACGATAGACGCCGCCGCCGGTGCCGCCGCCGCTGCCGGGCCCGAGACCGGAGCCGGTGCCCGGGCCGACGCCGCTTCCCGTGCCGGTTCCTGCACCGCCGCCGTTACCCGACCCCTGCGACAGCGTGGGTGGCCCCTGCGGCGCTTCGATCGCGCCCGGGAGCGAGTCCTGCGCCGACGCGAGGCTCTTCGCCGGGATATTCAGCTGAGCCACCGGATCGGGCTCTTTCTTCACCTCCTGCATTTCCATCTTCGGAGGCTTCGATACGGGAACGGTAATTTTGTCCTTGCCCGGCATCTCGGCCGCACGAGGCGGCTCCTTCATGCGATTGCCGCCACCGCCGCCACCGCCGCCGGGTCCCGGTTGGCTCAGCCAGATGATGTTGGTGTTCGGCTGGTCTGGCAGCAGCGCCGCGGTGGTCGCGGTCGCCGAGCCGTAGCGGACGCCGAGAATGATCAGGATGCCGATGAGGATGTGGGAGATCAGGGACCCGATGAAGGCCGGCCCCATGCGTTTCTGCTGTTGTTCGAAGAGGAACGGGATCTCGACGGGGTGGGCGCCTTCGACGTGAACAGACAGATGTCCGGCAGACTCGTTAGCGCGGACTTCCGGCGTCGGGGTTTCGGCCATCGGGAATGGTGCTGTGGGGCTCGTCGAAGTATTGTTGCGCACCGGTCTGACGGCTGCAACTGCAAAAGGAGTGCCTCGCACCTCGTCCATGTTTGTTTGGACGAAGCCGATCGTGGAGTGGCTTGCGCCGGGCTAGACCCGTCCTGTCCAGGCGCCAATCGCGGCGTTCCCCCCACCATAGGAGAACATCACGGCTAGGGCGTCCGCGGCGCGCGGCTCGCTATGTACGGACACGAGGATGCCGCCGCGCGCGACCAGCGCTTCGAAGATGCGGCCGTCGTGGGACTGAAACCCGACGCGCCGGATCGTCCCGGCGAGCCCGGTTTTCGCCAGATCCCGAATGCTGCCCTGCAGCGCGTCGACCATCGGCCCGTGCATGATCACGGGGCCGATGCCGGCGATGTCGAGCCGGCTACCGGGAGCGCCGAGCGACTTCTCGAGCAGCGCCGCGGCCTCCGGCGTCTCCTTCGCGAGGATGGTCAGCGACGCGGGCGGCAGCCCGGCCCGCTCGAGGGCGGCAATCCCCTTCGCGGCCCACGCAACATCCTGAAATACTCCGACGGTGAACCGTCCAGCCTCGACCTCAATCATCGGCGTGTAATGTATCAGGTTCTAGGTTCTCGGTTCCAGGTTCAGGGTCAGGATTCAATTTGATACGTGAGCACATCGCGATCGTGGGGGCGGGGCCGGCCGGGGCCCGGGCGGCGTACGTGCTCGCGCGTCGCGGCGTTCGCGTCACGATCTTCGACGGCTCACACCCGCGCGAGAAGCCGTGCGGCGGCGGCGTCACCGGCCGGGCGCTCGCGCTGGTCGCCGACGCCCTCGATCCGGCCGCCTTCCCGCTGACCACCATCCGGTCCGCGCGCTTCACCCGGGTTCGCGGGTTGGCCGCCTCCGCCGGCGCGGCAGGTGCGGCAACGCTCGAGAGCGCGATGGTGCCGCTCGACGATCAGGCGCTCGTGGTGGCGAGCCGCGCGGCGTTCGACGCGGCGCTGCTGGCGGCCGCGCAGCGCGTCGGCGCGACGCTGGTCCGGTCGCGCGTGCGCGCTGTGACTGTCGACGCCACCGGCGTCGCGTTGACGACGGCGGATCACGCGAGTCATCGCGCGTCGTACGTCATCGGCGCGGACGGCGCCAACAGCCTGATCCGACGCCGCCTGGCAACGGCGTTCCGCCGCGATCAGCTGTCGATCGCGACCGGTTTCTTTGCGCACGGGGTGACGAGCGACGAGATCGTCATCGAACTGACCGCCGATCCGCCCGGGTATATCTGGTCGTTTCCGCGCCCCGGTCATCTCGCGATCGGCATCTGCGCGCAAGGCGACGCCGGGATTGGCGCCAGCGCGCTGCGCGCCCGCACCGCGGCGTGGATCGCGGCGACCGGCATCGCGCGGGGCGCGAGCCTCGAGCCGTATGCGTGGCCGATCCCCTCCCTCAGTGTGCGCGATTTCGCGGCGCTGGAGCTCGCCGGGCCGCGATGGGCGCTGGTGGGGGACGCCGCGGGCCTCGTCGATCCGATCACCCGCGAGGGCATTTTCTTCGCCCTCGCCTCCGGCCAATGGATCGCCGACGCACTGAGTTCGCGCGATCCGGCGCGCGAGTACATCACCCGGGTGCGCGACGACGCGATCGCGGAGCTGACGCGCGCCGCGCGGCTCAAGGCGGGGTTCTTCCGTCCGGCGTTCACCGGCCTGATGATGCGCGCGCTGATGGAAAGCGACGCGATCCGTTCGGTGATGGCCGATCTGGTCGCCGGACGACAACCGTATGCGTCGCTCAAATGGCGCCTGCTGAAAACCTTCGAGCTCGGTCTGGCGTGGCGGGCTGTTAGAAGTTAGAAGTTGAAAGTTAGAAGTTAGAAGGGCTAGCGGCTGCTGTATCGCTCTCGTGCGCGGACGCGCACGCCGGGTCGGCCGACGCGGACCTCGATGTCATGCCACGACACCTCGCCGCCGCGCTCGCGCGCCGGCACGTAGCCAAGCAGATACTGGAATCGCAGCTCCGTGGCGATCTGCCGCATCGTCGCGATCAGCGCCGCCGGCTCGCGAACGAAGAACGACCGCCCACCGGTCGCCGACGCGAGCTCCGCGAACACCGGCGGCCGCGCCGCGCCAATCGCGACCGGATACACGAGCACGTCATGGGTGCGCGCGCGGCTGACGAGATCCGCGGCGGTGGTATCACTGTAGCGATCGGCGCCGTCCGAGATCAGCACCAGCGCGCGGCGCCCGGCCGCCGGCTGGATCGCGTCGAGCGCGCCGAGCGTCGCGTCGTACAGCGGCGTGGTCCCCCAGGCATCGAGTCGATCGATGGCCGACAGCGCCGCCGCACGGCCGGCCGACAGCGGCGCGACGATCGCGGTGTCGCCGCCGATCGCGACGACCATCACCTGATCGGCGGGGCGCAGGGCGCCGACCAGCGTACGTGCGGCGGACTTGGCAACGCCGAGCCGGTTGTCGGCCCCCGCCATGCTGAAACTGCGGTCGAGACCGATCGCGATCGACAGCGGAAACTCGCCGGCGGCGAACGCCGAGATCCGCTGCGCCGCGCCGTCCTCCGACAGTGTAAAGTCGGCGGCCGTCAGGCCGGTCACCGGCTCGCCGCGCCGGTCCATAACGGTCGCATAAACCTCCACCAGATTGACGCCCGACGCGAACTGCGCACCCCGCGACGACGCCGCAACAGTCAGTGAGGCACTGACGAACAGTGGTACAATTGCTGTTTCAAGGAGCTGCACCATGGGACGTCTTGGACTGCCAGAACTGCTCGTCATCCTGGCGATCGTCATCGTCATCTTCGGAGCAAACCGGCTGCCAGGCCTCGGACGCGGCATCGGTGACGCGATCAGGGGCTTCAAGGAAGGCATCAAGACGGACGACGACGACAAGGACGAGAAGAACCGCAAGGTGTCGTAGCCGCGTTACAGCACGACGCGGCTCTCGCCCATCCGGCGTGTGATCCGCTCGCGATCCAGGTACTCGAGCAGCGGGATCGCGAACTTGCGCGAAACGCCGTAGCGCTCCTTGAACGTGGCGACGTCGATCCGCGCCGCCGCTCCCTCCCCCGTGTTCAGCGCCGACACTTCCGCTTTCAGCCGCTTCAGCGCTTCCTCGTGAAACCAGAGCGCGTCGACCTTGACGAGGGTCTTCTGGCGCTGCAGCAGCTTCATCACCCGATCGAGGACCGGCGCCGGCGCGCCCGCGG
>JAOBWF010000134.1 GCA_025463215.1 Acidobacteriota bacterium
AAAATCCCGGTCAACGTCAAGGCGCTCGGTGTCGACATGTTGTCGCTGTCGGCGCACAAGTTCAACGGTCCGAAGGGCGCCGGCGCGCTGTGGATCAAGCGCGGCACGCGCATGCAGCCGACGGTGACCGGCGGCAAACATGAGCGCAACCGCCGCGCCGGAACGGAAAACGTCTCGGGGATTGCGGGGCTCGGCGTCGCCGCCGCGCTCGCGCAGGGGAAGATGTCGAGCGACGGCGCGCGCGTCGGCGCGCTGCGCGATCGGCTCGAGGCCGGGATTCTGCGCGACGTGCCGGGGACGGCGGTCAACGGCGCGCGCGACGCGCGTGTGCCGAACACCACCAACATCAGCTTCGAGCGGGTCGAGGCGGAGAGCCTGCTGATCGCGCTCGACCTCGAGGGCATCGCGGTCTCCACCGGATCCGCGTGTTCGTCAGGCACGCTCGAACCGTCGCATGTGCTGAAGGCGATGGGTCTGCCGGCGCACCGCACGCAGAACTCGCTGCGCTTCAGCCTCGGGATGTTCTCGACCCAGGAAGAAGTCGACCGCGTCGTCGAGGTCCTGCCGCGCCTGGTAGAGAAGCTGCGCGGGCTCACGCGCAGGCCGGTATCCGCTTGACGAACAGATACACCCACGCCACCCACGAGGTGATGTGCTGAGATGAGGATCGTGGTCGCGATGTCGGGCGGCGTGGATTCGTCGGTCGCCGCTGCCCTGCTCGCGGAGCAGGGGCACGAGGTCATCGGCCTGTCGATGCAGCTCTACGATCAGTCCGAAGGCCAGACCTCGTTCGGCAGTTGCTGCTCGATCGACGATCTCCATGACGCGCGGCGGGTCGCGGCCGCGATCGGCATCCCCCACTACATCGTCAATTTCGAAAAGCAGTTCGACGAGCAGGTCGTCGCGAATTTCGTCAGCGAGTATGCCGCCGGGCGGACGCCGCTGCCCTGCGCGCACTGCAACAGCGACCTGAAGTTCGCCACGCTCGCCGATCGGGCGCGCGGGTTCGGCGCCGCCGCGGTCGCGACCGGGCACTACGCGCGGGTCGAGAACGACGCGGCCGGCCGGCGTGTCCTGCGCCGCGGGATTGACGCCGGCAAGGATCAGTCGTACTTCCTGTTTTCGTTGACGCAGGAGCAGCTGGCGTGCGCCGTCTTCCCGGTCGGCGATCTGCCGAAGGACGCGGTGCGCGACTACGCGCGGCGGCGCGGCCTGCCCGTCGCGGAGAAACCGGACAGCCAGGAGATCTGCTTCATCCCGGACAACGACTACCGCGCGTTCGTGACCCGCAGCGTGCCCGAGGCGGCACGCGAGGGGCAGTTCGTCGACGAGGACGGCCGGGTGCTCGGCAGCCACGGCGGCATTCACCGCTTCACCGTCGGCCAGCGCAAGGGGCTCGGCCTGGCGTCGACGACCGGCGCGCCGATGTACGTGCTCGCGCTGCGCCCCGTGGATCAGCAGGTCGTCGTCGGGCCGAAGGCGTCGCTCCAACAGACGCGGTTGACGGCGTCAGGCGTGAACTGGATTGTCGAGGAACCGGCCGGTGCGCGCCGGGTCGCGGCGCAGATCCGGCACCATCATCTCGCCGCACCCGCCACGGTGCACGCGCTCGACGACAACCGCGCGGCAGTCACCTTCGACACCCCGCAGCTGGCGATCTCGCCAGGCCAGGCGGTGGTGTTCTACGACGGTGATGCGGTGGTTGGCGGCGGCTGGATCGACTAAGAGCAGCAACCGCGCGGTCCCATCTTAAACGCTGGCGAGATGTTCGGGGATGTGCTCGAGGTAGTGCTCGGCGTCGATCGCCGCCATGCAGCCCGATCCCGCCGCGGTGATCGCCTGGCGGTAGATGTGATCCTGGACGTCGCCGCAGGCGAACACGCCGTCGACGCTGGTCTTGGCCCCGTCGTGCGTCACGATGTAGCCGTTCTGATCCAGTTCGATCTGGCCGCGGAACAGCGCCGTGTTCGGCGTGTGGCCGATCGCGACGAACACGCCGTGCACCGGAATGTCGGTCTTGACGCCGGTCTTGTTCGAGCGCACCACCATCGAGCTGACCGCACCCTTGCCGGTGTCGTGGATCGCCTCGACCTCGTGATCCAGCATCCACGCGATCTTCGGGTTGGCGCGCGCCTTGTCCTGCATGATCTTCGACGCGCGCAGCGTGTCGCGGCGGTGCACCAGCGTCACCTTGGACGCGAACCGGGTCAGGAAGACCGCTTCTTCCATCGCCGAATCGCCGCCGCCGACGACCGCGATCTCCTGGCCGCGGAAAAAGTAGCCGTCGCAGGTCGCGCAGGTCGAGACGCCGTGCCCCATCAGCGCACGCTCCGCGGGCAGGCCGAGCAGCCGCGCCGTCGCGCCGGTCGCGATGATCAGCGACCTGGTCTTGTACTCCGCGGCGGTGGTGGTCACCGAGATCGGCGACTCGCACAGCTCGGTGCTGGTGACGTTGCCCTGGATGATCTCGGTGCCGAAGCGCTCCGCCTGCGCGCGCATCTCGGCCATCAGCTCCGGCCCCATGATGCCGTTGCGGTGGCCCGGGAAATTCTCGACGTCGGTGGTCAGCATCAGCTGACCGCCCGCCTCGAGCCCTTCGATCAGCAGAGGTTTGAGATTGGCGCGCGCGGCGTAAATCGCGGCGGTCAGGCCCGCGGGGCCCGACCCGATGATGATGACGTTGCGGGGTTCTGGCATTGGTTAATCGAGTGATTGGGTAATCTGGTGATCGGGTAATCAAGTGACGATCGGCGGGCAATCCGGCAATCGGTCACCCGATTACCGGATCGCCACACTACCCGATCGTCAGATGTGCTTGTCGAGCACCTTCTTGAGGTCGTCTTTCTGCGCCAGCCCGACGACAGACTCGACGACCTGGCCGCCCTTGAAGATGAGGATCGTCGGGATGCCGCGGATCTGATACAGCTCGGGCACTTTCGGGTTTTCGTCGATGTTCATCTTGCCGATGGTCACCTTCCCGGCGTACTCACTCGCCAGCGCGTCGACGGTCGGTCCCAGGCGTTTGCACGGCCCGCACCACTCCGCCCAGAAATCCACCATCACCGGCGGTGCCGATTTCAGCACGCTGTCGTCGAAATTCCCGTCCGTAAAGGTCTGCACGTTTTCGGCTGCCATCGTTTCTCCCTGTGCCCGTGTTCGATTGCTCGGTCTAGCTCTCAGTGCCTGTCGCCCCAGCGCCTAGCGCCTGACTCCTGCCAACGCACGCTCGTATATTTTGACGTACTCTCGCGCCGAACGGTCCCACGAAAAATCCTGGCGCATGCCGGCCAGCTGGAGCGCCCGCCAGGCGGCGGGATCACTGAAGGCGGCGAGCGCGCGATCCAGCGCCTCCCGCAGCGCCGCGGGGGTGTGGGCTGCGAGCACGAACCCGCTCACCCCGTCGGCCACCGTGTCGGCCAGGCCGCCAACGCCGGCGACGATCGGCACGGTGCCGTAGCGCATGCTGTACATCTGGTTCAGCCCGCACGGCTCGAAGCGCGACGGCATCAGGAACATGTCGGCGCCCCCCTCGATCTGGTGCGCCAGCGACTCGTCGAAGCCGATCCGGACGGCGACGCGGTCCGGATGCCGCGCCGCGGCCGCGCGCCACATGTCCTGATAGCGCGGCTCCCCCGTGCCCAGCACCACGAACGCGATGTCGAGGCGGGTGAGATCGTCGAGCGCCGCCGCGATCAGGTCGAAGCCTTTCTGGTCGACCATCCGCGATACCATGCCGACCAGCGGCCGCGCCAGCGCCGCTTCGTCCGCGGCCAGGCCATAGCGCTGCAGCACCGCGGCCTTGGCGTCGCGCTTGCCGGACAAATCAGCGGCGCTGAACCGCGTCGGCAGGAACGGATCCCGCGCCGGATCCCACTCGACATCGTCGATGCCGTTGAGGATGCCGACCAGATCGGCGCGGCGCGCGCGCAGGATGCCGTCGAATCCGAAGCCGAACGCCGGCGTCTGGATTTCTTCGGCGTAGCGGCGGCTGACGGTGGTGACGAACCGGCCGTCGACGATGCCGCCCTTCAACATGCTGAAGCGGCCGTAGAACTCCAGCCGATCCGGAGCGAACTGATCCCAGCCGAGATCGACGCGCGGCAGCCAGTCCGATTCGTACACGCCCTGGTACGCAAGGTTGTGGATCGTGAAAATGCTGGGGGTGCCGCGCAGCACGGGATGCGCGGCGTAGAGCGTCCGCAGATACACCGGCACCAGCCCGGCCTGCCAGTCGTGCGCGTGCACGATCGACGGCGGCGTCTCGCGGCGCGCGGCGAATTCGAGCGCGGCGCGGGACAGAAACGCGAACCGGCGCGGGCTGTCGGGATAATCGGTGCTATCGGCGCCGTAGATGCCGGCGCGATCGTAGAGCTCGGGACAGTCGACGAGGACGGCGCGCGCGCCGTCGGCGAGCGGCGCTTCGTAGAAACGGGTGTCGCGGGTGAATCCGCCGGAGGTGACGGGAAAGGTGTCGACCACCGTTCCGGCGGTGACGCCGCGATAGCGCGGCAGCACCACGGTCGCGTCCCACCCGAGTCGCTGGAGCGCGGGCGGCAGCGCGCCGAGGACGTCTGCCAGCCCGCCTGTTTTCGCGAACGGCTGCGCTTCCGAGCCGACAAGGAGTACCGACCGCCGGGCCATACGCGCGCCTCCGGCGACTAGACTCCCGCGGGCAGCTCGGACGAGAGGCCGCGCGGCACCTGCAGATCCGGCATCGGCTTCCCGGTGAAGATCTTCTGCAGCGGCTTGGCGATCAGCCGCGCCCACGTCGCCGATCGGTTGATGCGGGCGCTGTCGGTCGCGATCCCCGTGTTCGCGTACATCTGCCGGTACAGCTTCGAGATCAGCATGAACGCGACGCGCGACTTGAGCGACTCGACGCAGTGCGCCCGGGCCCACACGCTGCGCCAGCTGTAGAACTGATCCCACACGCCCTGCGTGCGCGCGCGGATGTCGTCGGCCGACATGATCGGATGCGGCACGTAGACCTTCGGTTGCTTGCCGCGCGGAATCAGCCAGTGACGGGTCAGCGGAATGCCCTCGATCCGCGTCGGATCCGACTCCATCGATTTTTCCCAGGCCGCGAAATCGACGGTGCCCGGAAACGGCGTCAACATCACGAACTGCGCGAACGTGATCCCCGATCGTTCCGCCAGCTTCGCGGTCAGCTCGAACGTTTCGGGACGATCGCTCGGCAGCCCGAAGATGAACGATCCGAGCACGTGCACGCCGTTGTGGCGGAACGCGCGCAGCCGATCGACGAGCTGCTCGCCGCTGTAGTTGAAGTCCTTGTAGACGTCCTTCAACCCTTCCGGCGTGACCGCTTCGACGCCGACCAGCGCGCCCTTGATGTTCCCTTTCTTCATCGCCGCGAGGAAGTCGGGATCTTCGGCCGCTTCCATCGTGATCTGCGTGAAGAACACCATGTCGTCCGGCAGTTCGGCCAGCGCTTCCATCAGCTCGAACCGTTCGGCGCGCATCGCCTTCAGCTCTTCCAGACGGCTCTTGTCGGCGCGGCGCCCCGCCTTGGCGAGATCGTCGAGCGTCACCGGATAGAAGTTGTCGTCGGCGAGCGCGATGAACCGGAAGCCCCGCCGCCGCAGATCCACGATTTCGCCGATCACGGCGTCGACGGTGCGCTGCCGCGGCCGCTGGCCGTCGGTCTTCCACACCGAGCAGAACGAGCAGTGCTTCGGGCAGCCGCGCACGGTCTGCACCGAGGCCCACATGTACTTGCCGGGCGGGATCAACGACCAGCGCGCCGGCTTGAAGTCGGCCCCTTCGACCTTGCCGCCGTCGTACATCGGCAGCGGCGCGTCGCGGACGCAATCCGCGATCACCTGCGCCCAAACCAGATCGCCGTCGCCTTTGACGATGGCGTGCGCCTGGCCGAGGCTCATCGCTTCGTCGGGATAGAGCGTCGCGTGAATGCCGCCGTACACCACGTAGGCGCCGCGCTCGCGCACGACTTTGCCGATGCGGTACCCGTCGACCGCGTTGCCGGTGTGGATGCCGATCCCGACGACATCGCCAGCCGACACGGTGGTCGGGTCCCACGGATCCAACGTTTCGTCGGTGATAATCGGGTCGCCGTACTGCTCGGGCGTCGCGGCGGCCAGCACGTAGAGCCAGCGCGGCGTAATAACCCCAACGCCGAACGCCAAGGCACTCGGGTTGATGAGGTGAACTCTCATGGAATCAGGACTCCCGTCTTAAATTACTGCACTCGCCACGATATGAGCACCCATTCTGTCACAGTTGCCGTTCTCTTTCGCCAACCGTTCTATTGTTTGGGTTTAGCGCGCTCGAGCGCCCCGCCGCGCGCCGCTTCCTGCTCAGCCTCGGCGCGGCGTCCCCGCCGGGAGAGGACGTCGGCGATCACGTAGTGACCCAGAGGCGCGTAGTCGCCGTGCGGCTCGAGATCGATCCCTGTGCGCGCCAGCCGGACGGCTTCGTCGAGTTGCTCGCCGGCGTCGAGGTAGGCCTTCGCGAGGAACAGATGGCCTTCGGCGAAGGCCGGGTTCATCTCGACCGCCTTGCGGTATTCCGCGATCTGCCGCACCCGATCGCCGGTCCGCTCGTACAGCTTGCCCAAGTTGAACGCCGCCTTGTAGCTGTTGGCGTGCAGTTCCATTTCCTTCCGGTACTCGGCGATTGCGCGCGGCATGTCCCCCTGTTGCTCCGCCAGCAGCGCAAGATTGTAATGCGCCAGCCGAACGTCGGCCTTCTCCGCGATCGCGGCGCGGATCTCGCGCTCCGCGCCGGGTAAGTCGCCGCGCCGCAGCGCGAGCACGCCGAGCGCGTTGCGCGCCGCCGCGAGCTTCGGCTCAAGCGCCAGCGCCTGCGTCAGTTCCTGGCGCGCCTCGTCGAGCTTGCCGCCGTCGATCAGGATCTGTGCTGCCTCGTAGCGGATCTGCGCGTTCTTCGGATCGAGCTCCATGAAGCGGCGGTAGCCGACCATCGCTTCCTGATCGCGCCCGAGCGCGCGGTACGCGTTCGCCATGTTGATGACGACGAGGTCGTAGTCCGGCTTCAGATCGAGGGCGCGCTTGAACTGCTCGATCGCGCGCGCGAACTGGCGCCGCCGGTAATACTCGTTCCCGAGCATGAACCACGCGTCGATCACCTTCGGATCCTGCGCCACCACGCGTTCGAGCGCGTGCAGCCCTTCATCCGATTCCTTGTCGTGCCGCGCGGTCTCGCGCGCCTGGGTCATCAGGTTGAACAGCTGAATCTTGTCTTTGGGATCGGCGAGTCCGGCGCGATCGGGCGCCAGCGCGGTGACGAACGTGCCGACGTAGCCGAGCGCCGCGAGCCGTGCCCGCGCCTCGGGATCCACCTCGACCGCCGCCTTCGGCGCGGCGGCGCCGGCCGACATCCGCTGTTCGAGCGCGGTCAGCTCCTGCTGCATGCGATCGCCGAGCGCCTGCCGCTCGGGATACAGGTTGCGCGACTCGCCCGGATCCTGCTGCAGGTCGTAGAGCTCGGGCCGCGGCGCCGCGACATATTTATAGCGCCCCGCCGTCAGCGCGCGCAGGTCGCTCCAGCCGAAGTGAAACCGCGGATAGATCGCTTCCGAGTACGCGGCGAGACCGAGCTCCTTCTTCGCGCCGGTCATCAGCGGCACCACGCTCGTGCCTTCGAGGTGCTCGGACGAAGCGACGCCGAGCAGTTCGAGCGCGGTCGGCAGGATGTCGACGCTGCGGACGGTATCGGCGACCCGCCGCCCCGCCATCGTGTCGTACGGCGCCCGAATCAGCAGCGGCACGTGCATCGTCGCCTGGTAGACGAAAAACCCGTGCGTCCCCTCGCCATGCTCGCCAAGACTCTCGCCGTGATCGCCCATCACGACCACCACGGTGTTGGCCGCGAGGTGATGGCTGTCGAGATACGCCAGCAGCCGGCCGACCTGCGAGTCGACGAACGCGATCTCGCCGATGTAGGGGTGCCCCGCATAGCGCGACCGGAACGGCTCGGGCGGGTCGTACGGCGAGTGCGCGTCGTAGAAGTGCACCCAGCCGAAGAAGCGCTTCGACCCGACACCTTCGAGCCACTGCAGCGCCTTATCCGCCACCTCGTTGCCGGGGCGATCGACGCTGCCGAGCGACAGCGACTGGTATTTGCTCAGATCGAAATCGTCGAAGTACGTCTGGAACCCCTGCGCGACGCCCCACTTGTGATCGAGCACATAGGCGCCGACGAAGCCGCCGGTGGTAAAGCCGCGCGACTGCAGCCGCTCCGCGATCGTGGTTTCGCGATCGTCGAGGAAGAAGCCGCCGTTGTCGCGGACGCCGTGCGCGGGCGGAAACTTGCCCGTGAAGATCGACGAATGCGCCGGCAGCGTCAGCGGCGCCGCCGAGATCGCCTGCTCGAACAGCACGCCTTCGTGCGCGAGTCGGTCAAGATTCGGCGTTTCCACTTCGTCGAATCCATACGCATGGATCCGATCGGCGCGCGTGGTGTCGAGCGTGATCAGCAGCAGGTTGAGGTCGGCGGGACGCACGCCCACGGGCAAATGACCGAGCGGCTCGCCGTTGACCGAGGTCAGCGCGCGCGGCACGCGCAGCCATATCACCGCGGCGATGGTCGCGAGGATCACGGCGCCGGCGACCGCCGTTCTAAATGTGAAAATTATGCGTTGAGCCATATGCGAACGCTGTCCGGAAGTGTATACTCCCGCGCCAGGAGGGCCTGGAATGAGATGGAAATCAGCGCTCGCGGCGCTGGCGCTCGTCGGCGCCACACTGTTCGCGAACGCGACACCGCTCTTTGCGCAAGCCGTGCAAACCTCGACGCTCACGGGCACGGTGAGGGACGGTTCCGGCGGTGTGCTGCCGGGCGTGACCGTCAACGTGTCGAGCCCGGCGCAAGTCGGCGGCGTGCAGACCAGCGTCACCGATACCCAGGGCATCTATCGGTTCCCGGCGCTTCATCCGGGAATCTACCAGATCGACACGTCGCTCTCCGGCTTCAAGACGATCCGGCAGACCGGCATCACGCTGCAACTCGGCACTACGACGACCATTGACGTCACGCTGCCGGTCGCCTCGGTATCCGAGACGGTCCAGGTCACGGGCGAGACGCCCATTCTCGACGTCAAGAGCTCGGCGTCCAACACGCAGATCACCGACGCGGTGCTGCAGAATCTGCCGACCGGCCGTTTTCAGCCCGACATCATCAATCTGACGCCGGGCGTCACGGCCAACGTGGCCTACGGCGGCGTGCAGAGCTCGAACGCGCTGCTGATGGACGGCGTCGACGTCAGCGACCCGGAGGGCGGCACGCCATGGTCGTTCTTCAACTACAACTGGGTCGAACAGATTCAGGTCGTCGGCCTCGGCGCCAACGCCGAGTACGGCGGCTTCACCGGCGTCGCCGCCAACAGCATCGTCCGCTCCGGCAGCAACACGGTGCACGGTCTGTTCGAGTATCTGACCGAGCGCAAGAACTGGGTCGCGAACAATACGACCTCGCTGTCCACCGCGCTGCAGAAGACGTTCACGCCGCGCGAGATCAATAGCTATTGGGACACGACCGGGCAGGTCGGCTTCCCGATCGTCAAGGACAAGCTGTTCATGTTCTCCGGCGTGCAGTATTTCAACCGCGCCGACCGCCCCGCCGGCTACACCGGCGACTTCACCACGGAAAAGGACCCGCGCACGATCCACAAGTTGACCTGGGCGGTCTCGCCGAGCGTCCGCGCCGAAGGGTTCATCGAGTACGACCGCTACAACCTCCACGGTCGCGGCGCCAATGCGACGCACCCGACGACGGACGTCACCGCGGTTGAACTGTCGCCCGAGTGGAACTGGAACGGCCAGGTCACCTGGACGATCGATTCGAAGACGATGCTGAACGTCCGCAACGGCGGCTATACCGGGTTTTTCCCGATTGAGCCGACGGCGCCGGCCACGCGCTCCGGTCCGTACCCGCACGTCGACGGCCTCACCGGCATCCACACCGGCAACATCGTCACCTTCGGGCAGTTCGATCGCAATCGGAACGTGACGGCGGCGACACTGACGCGCTATGCGGATAGCTTCGCGGGCAAGTCGCACGAGTTCAAGTTCGGCTTCGAATTCGAGCGCTCGAAGATCCGCAACGAGTCGGGTTATCCGGGCGGCCGCTACTACTACGACTACGGCGGTCCGTATCAGGTCTATCTGTGGGACGGCTACGTCACGAATGCGACGGCGAAGCGGACGTCGGTTTACGCGCAGGACACGTGGACGATCAACGACCGGCTGACCGCGAATCTCGGCCTGCGGCTCGACGTCAACCGGGGCTCGGTGCCCTCGGGCACGGTGTTGAGCAACCACGGGCTGGCGCCGCGCGCCGGCGTCGCCTTCGATGTCACCGGCGATCACAAAACCGTCCTCCGCGGCAACTTCGGCCGCTACTACGATGCGCTGTTCGGCGGGCAGTTCGAGTTCATGGACTTGAGCCAGCAGAGCACGCACATCACCGCGGAAGTGCTCGGGCCCAACCGGTTCCGCGAACTGACGCGCCAGACGCCGTCCACCAACGTCGGCATCGATCCGAACATCAGGCAGTCGTACACCGATCAATTCCTCGCCGGCGTCGAGCGTCAGCTGTTCAGCGATTTCTCGGTGACGGCGCAGGTCATCAGCCGGCGGTTCCGCGACATCATGGGCTTCATCGACACCGGGTCGGTGTATGCGCCGGTACAGAAAGCGGATCCCGGCATCGACGGCCGATCCGGCACGGCCGACGACGGCCCGCTGATGACGGTGTACAACCTGACCAACCCGGGCAAGGAGTTCAAGCTGTTCACGAATCCAGCGAACGCCTTCCGCGACTACAAGGCATTCCAATTGATCGGCACCAAGCGCTACTCGAAAAACTGGCAGGCCTCGTTGTCGTACACCTGGTCGCGCACCGATGGTACGGTCAACAACATCAGCGGGACGAACGCGGCGGGGACGACGACGAACTTCCAGAGCCCCGGCATCACCGGCGAATTCACCGACCCGAACCACTTCATCAATGCGGACGGGCCCTCGACGTTCGACTACACCAACCAGGTCAAGCTCGATGGCACCTATCGCGTGCCGGCGTTCGGCGGCTTCAACGTCAGCGCCGTCTATCGCTATACGACGGGGTTGGCGTATGGCCGGACGGCGACGATTCGCGGCCTCGATCAGGGCAACGAAACCGTCCGGATCGAGCCGCGCGGCACCCGCCGCACCGATCCGATCAACAACGTCGACTTTCGCGTCGAGAAGACCTTCCCGGTAGGCGCCAGCGACCGCCGCATCGGGGTTTATCTCGACCTCTTCAACATCAACAATCAGGGCGTGATCGACAGTTCGATTCGCACCAGCGTCATCGAAGCAAGCGGCACCACGTTCGGCAACCCGAACAGCTGGATCAGCCCGCGTCTCGCCAGACTCGGCTTCCGGTTTACGTTCTAGGCAGCGATCAGGGGGCGGGGATCGGCGATCGAAGATCGCACCCCGCACCCCGCACCCCGCACCTCGCACCCCGCACCCCGCACCCCGCACCCCGCACCC
>JAOBWF010000138.1 GCA_025463215.1 Acidobacteriota bacterium
CGCGCCTCAACGCCCGGATGCGTGCGCGCCTGTCGCCGGATGCCGCCGGCCGCATTACCTATGAGGCCCGCGCGAATGCGGTAAGGGGCCGCGTCGTTCGCCGATGATGCCGGATCGTCGCGACAACACCGCTCCGGTCGTGATCCTGCCCGGCCTGTACAATTCGGGCCACGACCACTGGCAGAGCCGTTCGGAGGCCGCCGGATTTGCGCTGCTTCAGGAGTTGCCGAGGTCCACGGCAACCTCATAAGTGAATCATCGGCGCGCCTGTTCAGCGCTCGCCTCTGTTTCACCTGTGCGTCCCGGAACCGCGAAGATACGATCGCGTCGATCGTTCGCTGGGAGATGGTGCGTGGCGTGCGACCAGATTCAGGACAGCCATCGGCATGATGTTCACCAAACGGCTTCGGGACGGCGTACGGCGCGGTCGGATCAGGTGCAGCGTTCGCATCTGGACGCGTCCGCATGTCAAGGTCGGCGGCCGCTATCCGATGGACGACGGGTCGGTCGTCGTCGATTCGATTGTGCCGATTCGACGGCGCGACATCAGCGACGACCTCGCGCGGGAGTCGGGCTTCGACAGCGTCAAGGATTTGCTCGAGACGGCGAAGCACGGCAGCGGCAAGCACATCTACCTGATTCGGTTTCACTATCTCCCGCCTGGCGGGTGGGACCTCGCGCGGCCATCGTCCATCATCAAGGCGCGCAAGCCGCATGGCTGACCACACGGCGCCAGCTTGCAGCCGGCCGCGGCTCGCGGCACAATCCCCCATGCGCGAAATCGATTACCGCAGGATGGCGCTGCGCATGGACGGCGCGGTCGAAGGCGCGCACATGGGGCATCCGGATTTCCGGGTCAACAACCGGATCTTCGCCAGTCTGCATCACGACCGGACGACCGGCGGGTTGATGCTGACGCCCGATCAGCAGGAACAGGTTACGCACGCGCACCCGGACGCATTCACGGCGGCGAGCGGCGCGTGGGGCAGGGCCGGCGCGACGACCGTGCGGTTGGCATCGGTCGCGGAAGAAGCGCTCGGCGAAGCGATGACGCTCGCGTGGCAGACCTGCGTGAGCAAAGGGCCGTCGACACCGCCGCGTAAGCGCGCGGTCAAGGCGGTGCGACGGCAGAAGACACGGCGCTGATCGCCGCGCCATACCGGGAGAACAGCATGCGAAACGCAATTACATTGTGTGTGTCGACGATCGCCTTGCTCGCCGCGATGCCCGCGGCGGCGCAGCCGCCGGCGGGGCAGCGCGGGGCGGCGCCGGCGGCTCCGGCACTGACCTTGACCGTGGCTGGGTTTGCCGATGGCGCGGACATTCCGGTGAAGTTCAGCCAGGCGGCACCCGGCGTCGCGACCGGCGAAGGGCTGTCGCCGGCGATCAACTGGACCAACGTTCCGGCCGGAACGCAGTCCTTCTTCCTCAACATGCGCGACATGGACGTCGCCCGCAACAAGACGACGGACGACCAGGCGCACTGGGTGGTGTGGAACCTGCCGGCGAGCGCCAGCGGGCTGCCCGAAGGTGTGCCGAAGGGGCCGAAGCTCGCCAACGGTGCGTATCAGTTCAGCGCCACCGGCCAGATGTATCGCGGGCCCGGCGCGGGCGCGAACGGTCCCAAGCATCACTACATGTTCGAGCTCTACGCGCTCGACACCATGGTCGACGTCCAGCCGGCCGCCGACGCCTTCGAATCGCGCGCCAATGTGATGAAGGCGATCCAGGGACACATTCTGGCCAAGGCGGTCTACGGCGGGTTATTTCGTCGTCCGCAGTAGGCGCTGCCGCGTTCGCGGGCGCGGCAAAACGCTGCCGGAGCATGCGGCGCGCCAGCCCGCTTCCACGACGAAGAAGCGGCACCGCCGCGAAAAAGAAATCGACCGCGAAGAAGCGTCCCGTGAGGCGGCGTCGAGCGCTGGCTCGACGAGCTACGTCCGATCACCGGTTTTCGCGGTGACGTTCGCCGCCGCCGCGGCGAAGAACTCCAGGGGCTGACATGCCGATTCGCGTCGTCCAACTCGGGTCGCCACGCGCTCCTGGCGAGGGGCTGCGGCTGGGCACCGTCCGCCGGCCGCCGCGCGGCGTGCCGAAGGCGGAGCATGCGTCGCGTGATTTCTACGATGTGTGGATGCCGGAGCTGGCGCCGTCGGCGGCGCTGGTCGCGTCGGCGCATCGCGCGGGCGACGCGCGCACGTGGCAGACGTTCGTGCGCCGCTATCGCGCCGAGATGAAACGGCCGCCGGCGGCGCGCCTGCTCCACCTGCTCGCGGGCTTATCGCACGACACCGCGCTCTCGGTCGGCTGTTATTGCGAGGACGAAACCCGCTGCCACCGCGCGATCCTCGAAGACCTGCTGCGTGAGCACGGCGCCCGGCTCGCCTAGCGCTGTGCGCCGCTGCAGCGCGCGATCGTCAGGCGCGCTCGGTGCATTCGCGACGTGCCGCGGCGGAGCCTCGACCTTGGGCGACACGGATCTGCAACCTCATCTACAGCGCCGCCGCTTCGCCCAAGCCCGGGCGCGCGAGCGCGAGATTCTGCACGACCGCCGTCGTCGACCGCGGTTTGTTCAAGGTATAAAAGTGCAGCCCCGGCGCGCCCTCGCGCAGCAGCTCCTCGCACTGCCTGGTCGCGTATTCGATGCCGAACTGCGACACCGCCTCGTCGTCGTTGCCGCGCGCCTCGAGCTCGGCGAGCAGCGCCGACGGCAGCGCCGCGCCGCACAGGCTGACGAAGCGCTTGATTTGCGACGTGCTGAGTATCGGCAGGATGCCAGGAACGATCGGGACGGTGACACCCTGGGCGGTGAGGAAATCGCGGCACTCGAAGTAGTGACGGTTGTCGAAAAAGAGCTGCGTGATCACGAAGTCGGCGCCGTGATCGATCTTCGCCTTGAGGCGCTGCCAGTCGACCTGCTTGCCGTCGCGGCAGGCGACGTGCCCCTCGGGGAACCCGGCGACGCCGATCGAGAACGCCCCGAACGCGCGGATCCGCCGCACCAGTTGGTACGAGTATTCGAAGCCGCCGTCGGTCTTGACGAACCCGGTCGCGGCGTCCGGCGGATCGCCACGCAGCGCCAGGACGTTCTTGATGCCGAGCGCCCGGGTCTGTTCGAGCACCGCACAGGTCTCGTCGATCGTGGCGTTGACGCAGGTGAGGTGCGCCATCGCCGTGATCCCGTGCTCGCGCTGGATCCGGTCGACGATCGCCAGCGTCTTCTCGCGCGTGCTGCCGCCGGCGCCATAGGTGACCGAGCAGAAATCGGGCTGGAGCTGGTGCAGGGCGGGGATCGTGCGGTCCATCAGCGCGCGCTCCCCCTCGACGGTTTTCGTCGGGAAGAACTCGAACGACACCACCGGCCGGCGCGTGACTCTGGCGGCGGCGAAGATATCGCGGATGAACTGGATCAAAGGGCGTCCAGCGGTAAATATACACTGGTCGGCTTGTCGATTTGAGCGCCTGCCGGCGACTAACCGGTGGAGGAACACGAAATCATGAAGTATCTGTGCCTGATCTACGACGAGGAAAAGAAGCTGGCCGGCATGTCCAAGAGTGAAAGCGACGCGTTCATGGGCGAATACGGCGCGTTCACCGAATCGACCAAGGCGAGCGGCCATTATCTGGGCGGCAACCCGCTGCAGCCGGTCCACACCGCCACCAGCATCCGGGTGCGCAACGGCAAGATGTCGGCGACCGACGGCCCCTACGCCGAAACCAAGGAGCAGCTGGGCGGCTACTATCTGATCGAGGCGAAGGATCTGAACGACGCGATCCAGGTCGCCTCGCGCATCCCTTCGGCAAAGATCGGCACCATCGAAGTGCGGCCGATCATGACCTTCAACCAGTAGGCGAGCGTGGCAGGCGAGAACGCGGTCGACGAGGTGCGGGCGGCGGTCGACGCCGTCTACCGCACCGACTCGCGCCGCGTGCTCGCCACCCTGATCCGCCTGCTCGGCGACTTCGATCTCGCCGAGGAAGCGCTCCACGACGCATTCACCGCGGCGGTGGCGCAATGGGGCCGCGACGGGATCCCCGCGAACCCGCGCGCCTGGCTGGTCTCGACCGGGCGCTTCACGTCGATCAGCGCGATGCGCAAGCGCGCCCGCTTCGACGCCTCGCTGACCGAGCTCGCCGAACGGCTCGAGGCCGCGGCGCGCGATACCGGCGGCCGCGACGAGGACAGCGTCGAGGACGATCGGCTGCGCCTGATCTTCACCTGCTGCCACCCCGCGCTGACGCCGGACGCGCAGATCGCCCTGACCCTGCGCGAGGTCTGCGGCCTCACCACAGAGGAGATCGCGAGCGCCTACTTCAGCGCGCCGTCGACGGTCGCGCAGCGGATCGTGCGCGCGAAAGCGAAGATCCGCGATGCCGGGATTCCTTATCAAGTGCCGGCGCTCGCCGACCTCCCCGATCGCCTGGACAGCGTGCTGCACGTCGTCTATCTCGTCTTCAACGAGGGCTACTTCGCTTCGTCCGGTGCGTCGTTGACCCGTCACGACTTGTCGGGCGAAGCGATCCGCCTCGGCCGCCTGTTGAGCGAGCTGTTGCCGGAGCCCGAGGCGATCGGACTGCTCGCGCTGATGCTGCTGCACGAATCTCGGCGCGCGGCGCGCACGTCGGCCGACGGCGAGCTGACGCTGCTCGACCACCAGGATCGAGCGCGCTGGAACCGCGATCAGATCGCGGAAGGCTCGGCGCTGGTCGAGCGCGCGCTCGCGATGCGCCGGTTCGGTCCGTACGCGATTCAGGCGGCCATTGCCGCGGTGCATGCCGAGGCCGCGACGGCGGCGGCGACCGACTGGGCGCAGATCGTCGGGTTGTACGACATCCTCGTGCGCGCCGATCGATCGCCGGTCGTCGAATTGAACCGCGCCGCCGCGGTCGCGATGCGCGACGGCCCGCTGGCGGGGCTCGCGCTGATCGACGCGATCCTCGCGCGCGGCGATCTCGCCGACTACCTGCATGCGCATTCGGCGCGCGCCGATCTGTGCCGCCGGTTGGGGAAGGTCGAACAGGCGCGCGCGTCGTATCAGCGCGCCCTCGGCCTCAGCAGGCAGGAACCGGAGCGCCGCTTCCTCGAGCGGCGGCTGCGCGAAATCGACGCGTAGCGCCGCCCTTCGGCGCGGCCGGCCCGGTCAGTGCCGGTGCGCGTCGGGCATGCCGAGGCGGTTGATCGTGTCCCCCTCGAAGTCGAACTCGATCAGCACCACCGGCTCCTTGCCGACCACCCAGCCGTCGTGGCCCGGCTCGATCGCGACAATCTGCGGCGCTTTGTGCTCGACAATGCAGCCGTCGGCATATTCGATGTGGATCTCGCCGCGCGCCAGGAAGCCGACGTGGGCGTGCATGCACAGCTCGGTGCCGGTCACTGGCTTCATGTCGGCCGCCCAATGAAACCCGGGCGGATAGATCATCCGCTTGACCCGTGCCGCGCCGGCGCGGCCGACCTCGAGCTGCACGTGGCCGATGTTCCGGCGCGTCGCACCCTTCACCGGCGCGAGGAGCGCGTCGAACGGCTTCGGTCTGCGGTTTCCCGGCGCGGCCTTGCGTGCCGGCCGTGTGGCGGTCTTCCGTCCTGACTTTCGCGCCGCGGTCTTCTTAGCCATGACCGCGGATGCTACCATGAGCGCGCGAACGCTCTTCCGTTGGAGGTCTGCATGTTCCGTCGCGTGCTCGTCCTGGTGTGCGTCGTCGTCCCCCTCGCCGGCAGCGCCCGCGCGCAGTCGAACCGCATCGATACGGTGACGCCATCTGCGCCGGAACTGGCCGCGTACGGCCGCTACGCGATCGGCGCGCGGACGCTGCAGGCGACCGATCGCCATCGTCCCGACATCCTCGCCACGAAGGAAGGCGGACCGACGGCACGCTACGACCGCACGCTGACGCTGGAAGTGTGGTATCCGGCCGCGCTCGCGCCGAACCAGAAACCGGGCGGCGACTATCGCGCAATCACCCGCGACCCGGCCATCACGGCGACGCTGCACGGCCAGGCGGTGCGCGACGCCGCGCCGCTTGCGACCGAACCGCCGTTCCCGCTGGTGATCATCTCGCACGGCTACCCCGGCAACCGCTACCTGATGAGTCATCTCGCCGAAAATCTGGCGAGCAAGGGTTTCGTCACGGTGGCCATCGATCACAAGGAGAGCACCTACGACGATCAGAAACCCTTTGCCAGCACGCTGTACAACCGCGCCTTCGATCAGCTGTTCGTCCTGAACGAGATGGAGCGGCTGTCGAAGCCCGACTCCGGCAGCTTCCTGAGTGGCCGCTGCGACACCAGCCGCACCGGTATCGTCGGCTACTCGATGGGCGGCTACGGCGTCGTCAACGTGATCGGCGGCGGCTACAGCAAGGCGAGCGAGACGATCGCCGGCGCGCCGCCGAACAGGCTGCTCGCCGAGCGCGGCGCCGGCAACCCCGAATACCAAAAGACGATGGACCCGCGGATCAAGGCGGCGATCGCGATCGCGCCCTGGGGAATGGTCGGCGGGTTCTGGGACGCCGCAGGGCTCACGGGCATCACGACGCCGGTGCTGTTCGTCGCGGGCAGCGTGGATGATGTGGCGGGGTACGAGACAGGAACGAAGGCGATCTACCAGGCCGCGGTCAACGCCGACCGCTATTTGCTGACCTTCATCAACGCCAACCACAACGCCGCCGCGCCGATTCCGGCGCCGGCCGAGACCTACGTCGCCGCTGAACCGGGCAAGCCCGCGGCGTTTGCGCACTACGCCGATGCGGTGTGGGACACCGTCCGCATGAACAACATCCTCGACCACTTCGCGAACGCGTACTTCGATCTGTATCTCAAGAACGACCAGGAGAAGAAGGCGTACTTCGAAGGGTGGAAAGGATTCAAGCGAGGCACCGCGGTCGGCCTCACCCTCGAGCATGCCGGGCCCCTGAAATAAGATGTCGATCGTGAGGCCACTGACGCTCGCGGAGCTCGAAGCGGGGCTCGAGGAGATCGGCCGATCGCCGAATACCGGTGGCGTCCTCGAGATGATCGTCCGGCGGCCCGCCGTGGGGCAGCGTGAGATTCTCGACGAGGGCGAGCTCGATCTCGTCGACGGCCTGTCCGGCGACAGCTGGAAGCGGCGCAGCAGCAGGCGGACCGCCGACGGGGCGCCGCACCCGGACATGCAGCTCAACGTGATGAACTCGCGCGTCGCCGCGCTCGTGGCGCAGGACAGGCGCCGGTGGCACCTCGCGGGCGATCAGCTGTTCGTCGATCTCGATCTGAGCGAGGACAACGTGCCGGCCGGGACGCGGCTCGCGATCGGAACCGCGGTGATCGAGGTCACCGCGCAGCCGCACACCGGCTGCTCAAAATTCGTCGAGCGCTTCGGCGCCGACGCGATGACGTTCGTCAACTCGCGCGAGCGGCAGCATCTGCACTTGCGCGGCATCAACGCCCGTGTCGTGCGTCCCGGCGTGGTCCGGGTCGGCGACATCGTCAGCAAACTGTAGAGAGGATCGCCATGCGTCGTCATCTTGCCCGCGCCGGCTTCGCCGCTCTTGTGTGTCAGCTGCTGTGTTCGTCGACCGCGTTCGCGACCTGGTCGGTGATCGCCGCCGACCGCAGTACCGGGCGCGTCGTGATCGCGTCGGCCACCTGCGTCGATCGCGACGATCAATTTCTGATGGGCGTGCAGGCGGTCGTCGTCCCGGGCGTTGGCGTCGCCGCCTGCCAGGCCGGCGTCGACAACACGCATCAGAACCAGATGCTGGTGTTTCGCGAGCTGCAGAAAGGGACCGAGCCGAAGGCGATCATCGAAATGCTCAGCATGGATCCCGCGTTCCAGACGCGCCAGTTCGGCATCGTCGATCTGAAGGGGCGCACCGCCGGGCATTCGGGGCTGACCAATGGCTACGTCTCGCAGGACATCCACGGCCAGGTGCCGGGCACCGAGATCTTCTATTCGATCCAGGGCAACATCCTGCGCCCGGGGCAGGTCGTGCCGAACGCGGTGCAGGCATTCGTCAACGCGAAGGGCGCGATCACCGACCGGGTGATGGCGGCGATGGAAGCGGCGGACGGATCCGGTGGCGACAGCCGCTGCACCTGCCCGCCGTGGCCGACCGACGGCAGCATGCCCGCGATTCCATGCGCGGAGAAGACCGCGCACGTCGCCTATATCCTGATGGCGGAGAAGGGGGACACCAACGGCGACTCGCATAACAACGGCAAGTACTCGATGTATCTCACCGTGTCGCAGCCGGCGCCGGACCACGGACCTCACGTCATCCGCGAGGGCGAAAACCTCAACCCGGTGAAAACACTGCGCATGCGCTACGACGCCTGGCGCAAGACGCAGCCCGCGTCGTTCAAGTGAATCCGACCATGCGCCACCTGACCTCGACGTTCGCGCTGTTCACGCTGTGCTCGACGCTGGCGATCGGCCAGCAGCGCGGCGCGCCGCCGTCTGCGGGGCCGGGTCCTGCCGCCACGGCGGCCCCCGCGGCGCCC
>JAOBWF010000140.1 GCA_025463215.1 Acidobacteriota bacterium
CGCGCCTAGTGCGTTGCATCTGTCATTGCCAGGAGCGCAGCGACATGCAATCCCGCGCCCGGAGCGCGCCTTCCTGAAGATTGCTTCGCAGCTATCTAGGCGCAATCACTGACGCAGAACACTAGACTATTTTCGGCCTGAATAGCTAGCGGCTCGGCAGCTCCCGTAGCGGCCGCCGCGAGGCATTTCGGGGCTGACGCCGCATCAGCGAGGCCATTAACGGATTGGTAAAGTTTAAGGTTTAGCTCTGCGCCGCGAACATTTCGGTGTCACGATGACCAGAGCGTCCCGATAACATGGCCAAGGCTGCTCGCCAGGCGTCCGACGGAGAGATGTCCGGCATTCATAAGGCGTCTATTCTGATGCTCGCGCTCGGCGAGGAGCACGCCGGCAAGCTGTTCGGCATGATGCACGAAGATGAGATCAGGACGATCTCTGCCAGCATGGCCCAGCTTGGCGTGGTCGACGCCGAAACGGTCGAAAGCCTGTGCGGCGATTTCGTCGCAAACTTCGGTGCCACCGGCGGCATCATGGGCAGCTTCGAAAGTACCGAAAACCTGCTGCTGAAGGCGTTGCCGAAGGATCGCGTCATCCAGATCATGGAGGAGATCCGTGGTCCCGCCGGACGCACCATGTGGGACAAGCTGGGCAATGTCAGCGAGGAGATTCTCGCCAGCTACCTGAAGAACGAGTACCCGCAGACGGTTGCCGTCGTGCTGTCGATGGTCAAGGCCGACCATTCCGCGCGTGTCCTGACGCTGCTGCCGGACGCCTTCGCGATGGAAGTCGTCATGCGCATGCTGCGGATGGAGTCGATCCAGAAGGACGTGCTGGAACGGGTTGAGCGAATTCTGCGGCAGGAGTTCATGTCCAACCTGGCGCGCGCGTCGCGGCAGGATTCGCACCAGTTGATCGCCGAGATCTTCAACAACTTCGACCGCAAGGCGGAGACCCGGTTCCTGGCGGGGCTCGAAGAACGCAACCGCGAGTCGGCGGAGAAGGTGAAGTCGCAGATGTTTACGTTTGCCGATCTGACCCGGGTCACGCCGGCGGGGCTGCAGGTGCTGCTCCGTCAGATCGACAAGGAAAAGCTGCCGATCGCGCTGAAGGGCGCGACCGAGGCAATCCGCAACCTGTTCCTGGCACAGATGTCTGAGCGCGCGGGGAAGATGCTGCGCGACGACATCGCCGGCCTCGGCCCGGTGAAAGTGAAAGACGTCGAGGATGCCCAGGCCTTGATCGCGAATCTCGCGAAGGAGTTGGCGTCCAGCGGCGAAATCGAGATCAGCACCGGCAGCGATGACAGGCTGATCGATTAGTTCCAGGGAGGGTTGGCAAAATGACGACCGACACGGTGTTCGCCGTCTTCGCGGACTTCAATGACAGGCGGGACGAGCCCGCGCCGCCGCCGCCCGAGGACGAATCTGTTTCGTCCGACGAGGTTGGCAGCATACGCGACGCAGCCTGGACCGAAGGCTACCTGACCGGGCGGCAGGAATGCGGGTCGCGCGGCGGCGACCAGCCGCTGAACGCAACCCTGCTGACATCGGTGCACGAACTGGGTGCCACGACATCCGAGGCGGTCGGCGATGCCGCCCTGGCAGTGGCGGACCTGCTGGTCAACACCGTGATCGCCGCGACGTCGGACAATTGGTCGGCGCGGCTGCTGGAGCGGGTGCGGACGGTTGCCGAACGGGTCAAGCCTGCCTTGACCGTGGCGCCGCAGTTCGTGCTGCGCGATGAGCACGGCATCGAACAGCAGTTCGGCGATATTTCGGACCTGTCGCGGGCGCTGGAAGCCGGCGGCGGCGAAGACGTCACGATCCGGTGGCATCGCGGTGAAGCGAGGCTCAGCCGCATGGCATTACTTGAGGACCTGCGGGACGCCATCCTTCCCCTCTCAGCGGGCCGCGCTGACCAGCAAAACGCCAGGAATCCGACATGAGCGACACCAATCCCACGGCGATCCCGGACTTTCGTGAAACCTCCGAGGTCGGCACCGTCAAGGAACTGGAGGCGGTCTACGACATCTCGGTGACCGTCAGCGCGGTTCTCGGCAAGGCGACCATGCAGGTGTCGCAGTTGCTCAAGCTGGGTCGCGGCGCTGTGGTCGAGCTTGACCGCCGCCTGGGTGAAGCGATCGACATCTACGTCAACAACCGCCTGATTGCCCGCGGTGAGGTGGTGATGGTCGATAACACCCGGCTTGGGGTGACGATGACCGAAATCGTCAAGTCGGAGCGGTCCCAGTGACAGCCTATTCGTCGCCCGGCTTTCTGGTTCCCGACGACCTGGAGAGTATCCTGCCGGCGGAAACGAATGATTCGGAGCGGATCGCGGCGTTCCCGACCGCCCGGCAACTGCCGCCGGCCAGCGACGGACTGGTCTATCGCGACCCGGCGATGCTGGAAGTGGTGCAGCGCGCGCAGCGCATCGCCGGTTCGGATGCGTCCGTTCTGGTGCAAGGAGAATCGGGCACCGGGAAGGAGGTCATCGCCCGCTCGGTGCACCAGCTGTCGCGCCGGCCCGGACCGTTCGTGCCGGTGAACTGCGGCGCGCTGCCCGGCGGCCTGGTCGAATCGGAGCTCTACGGCCACAAGCGCGGCGCCTTCTCGGGCGCCGATCGCGACCGCATCGGCATGGTCCAGAGCGCCAACGGCGGCACCCTCTTCCTCGACGAGGTCGGCGACCTGCCGCTGGCCTCGCAGGCGTCGCTCCTGCGCTTCCTGCAGCAGCGCGAGGTCACGCCGCTCGGCGGGCGCAAGCCCGAGCCGGTCGACGTGCGCGTGATCTCGGCGACCAACCAGGACATCCCGGGTCTGGTCGAGAAGGGCAAGTTCCGCGCCGACCTCTGGGCGCGCCTGTCCGGCTTCGTCACGCGGCTGCCGGCGCTGCGCGCACGCCGGGAGGATCTCGGCCTGCTCCTGGCGACGCTCTGCGAGAAGCTCGCCCCCGAGCGCACCGGCGAGCTGGCGCTCGAGCGTCCCAGCGCCCGGGCGCTCATGGCGCACGCCTGGCCGCTGAACGTCCGCGAGCTCGAGAACGTGGTGCGCACGAGCCTCGCCCTCTCGCCAGGCACCGAGCTGGTGCTCCGCGATCTCGGCGAGCCGCCGCCCACGCCGGTGCCGGGTGCTCGCACCGTCGATACCCTGGCC
>JAOBWF010000107.1 GCA_025463215.1 Acidobacteriota bacterium
GGACACCGCGATCGCGGCGAGCAGCCACGGCACCGATGCCTTGCGCGCCGTCTCCCACAGCTGCACCATGTCGACCTGCCGGAACAGGACGACGAGGAGGATGATGCTGACCGAAAGTTTGGCCGCGAGAATGACGTAGCGGCGCGTGGAGGACGATTCGGGTTGTTCCTGGGACATTCTGCGAAAGGGATGCGACACTGTACTATCATTTCGTGCGAAAATCATCGACACCGTGCGCATCCTGATGATCGCGCCCGAGCCGTTCTTCGAGCCGCGCGGCACCCCGTTCAGCGAGTTCCACCGCATCCGCGCCCTCACCGCGCTCGGCCACCAGGTCGATCTCGTGACGTATCCCTTCGGCCAGAGCGTGTCGATGGCGGGGCTTCGTGTCTTTCGCAGCCTCCGTCCGCCGTTCGTGGATCACGTCAAGATCGGCCCGTCGCTCGCAAAAATCCCGCTCGACGCGCTGCTCGCGCTGAGCGCGACCCGGCGTGCCCTGTCCGGGCAGTACGACGCCGTCCACTCGCACGAGGAAGGCGGGCTGATCGGCGCGGTGCTGGCGATGTGCCTCCGCGTGCCGCACCTCTACGACATGCACTCGAGCCTGCCGCAGCAGCTCTCGAACTTCGCGTTCAGCCGCTCGCGCCTGATCAAGGCCGCCTTCGTGGCCCTCGAGCGCTTCATGATTCGGCGCTCGCGGGTGGTCATCGTGATCTGCCCGTCGCTCGAGGAAACCGTCAAGGCGCTCGAGCCCGACGCGCGGACGGTGCTGATCGAGAACGCGCCCGGATCAGGCGAGGACGCGCCGACGCCGGAAGGGGCCGCCGCGGTGCGCCGCTCCCTCGGATTGGACGCGGCGGCGCCGGTCGTCCTCTACACCGGGACGTTCGAGGCGTACCAGGGGCTCGATCTGCTGTTTGCCGCGATGGCGATCGTGCGGCGCTCGCGCCCCGACGCCCGGCTGGTGCTCGCCGGCGGCCGCGCGGATCAGGTGACGAAGGCGCGCGAGCAGGCGCGCGCGGCCGGCATCGAGGACGTCACGGTCTTTGCCGGCGAACGGCCGGCGTCGGAGATTCCGGCCTACCTGCTCGCATCGGATCTGCTCGTGTCGCCGCGATCCCGGGGCACCAACACGCCGCTGAAGATTTACCAGTATCTCCGCTCCGGCAAGGCGATCGTGGCGACGCGGCTGCTGACGCACACGCAGGTGCTGAGCGACGACACCGCGATCCTCACCGGCGTCACGCCGCAGGAGTACGCCGGCGGCATCCTCGCCGGCCTCGGCGATCCTGCCGCCGCGGCGGCGATCGGCCGACGCGCGCGGGAGCTGGCCGAGACGAAATACAGCTACGCCGCCTATCTCGACAAAACGCGCCAGGCCTGCGCGGCGCTACTGCCGGCGGCGGCGGCGGGCGCCGTGGTCAAGGACATCGCGTGAGCCCGGAGCCCTCGAGCGATCATTACAGCTATGCGGCGTATGCCGATCCGGCGATGGCGCGCAGCTTCGACCAGCGGCGGTTCAGCGGACCGATCGGCGAGCTGATCGCGACAGCGCAGGCGCGGGTCCTGGCCAACATGGTGGGGCGGATCCAGGATCGCGAAGTGCTGGACGTCGGCACCGGCACCGGTCGCGCCGCGCTCATCCTGGCGGCCGGCGGCGCCAAGGTGACCGCGGTCGACGCCTCGGAAGAGATGCTCGCGATCGCGCGTCAGCGCGCCGCCGAACAGCTGCTGACGGCGATCGCGTTCCAGCGCGGCGATGCCCACAACCTGGATTTCGCCGACCGGAGCTTCGACGCGGTCGTCAGTTTCCGGATGCTGATGCACACGCCGCAGTGGAAGCGCTGCGTCGCCGAGTTGTGCCGCGTCGCCGAGCGTCTGGTGATCGTCGATTACCCCTCGGCGACCAGCGTCGCGCTGTTCGAGTCGCTCGCGCGCGGCGTCATGCACTCGGCGGGCAGGAAGACGGAGCCATATCGCGTGTTCACGCGCCGCGCCATCCGCGAGGCCTTCGAACGCAACGGCTTCCGGATCCGATCGGTCCACCGGCAGTTCGTGCTGCCGATCGCCCTGCACAAAGCGATCGGATCGCGCCGCTTCACGACGGCGACCGAGCGCCTGCTCGATCACGCCGGCCTGCTCAAGGCGTTCGGCTCGCCGGTCACGCTCGTCGCGGAACGGTGCGCGTCCTAGTCACCGGCGCCACCGGGTTTACCGGCGGCCACCTGGCCCGCACGCTGGCCGCACGCGGCGACGCGGTGTCGGCGCTGGTCAGGAGCGAAGGACCGGCTGCGTCGGCGCTGGCACACGCGGGCGTGACGCTGGTGCCTGGCGATCTCCGCGATCCGCACGCGCTGGCGGTGGCGGCTGAGGGCGTCGACGTCGTGTATCACATCGCCGCCATGTACCGCCACGCCGGGCTCGACGACGAGGTGTATCGCGCGGTCAACGCCACGGCGGTGCGCGACGTCATTGAAGCGGCCGCGCGCGGCGGCGTCCGCCGCGTCGTGCACTGCAGCACGGTCGGCGTCCACGGCGACGTCGAGCATCCGCCGGCCAACGAGGACGCTCCGCTCAAGCCGGGCGACGTCTATCAGGTCACCAAGCTCGAGGGCGAGCAGCTCGCCCGCGACACGGCGGCGCGGCTCGGGATCGAGGTCACGATCGCCAGACCGACCGGCATCTACGGCCCCGGCGATCGCCGTCTCCTCAAGCTGTTTCGCGGCGTCGCGCGGCGGCGATGGGTCACGCTGGGCGACGGCGAAATCTATTACCATCTGACCTTCATCGACGATCTCGTGGACGGCTTCCGCCTGTGCGCGACGCAGCCGGCGGCGGCCAACCGCACCTACATCCTGGCCGGCGGGGAAGTGACGACGCTGAACGCGCTGGTCGCGCTGGTGGCGGAAGTCGCCGGGGTGCCGGCGCCGCGGCGCCACCTGCCGGTCTGGCCGTTCTGGACCGCGGGCGCGGTCTGCGAGGCGATCTGCGCGCCGTTGCGGATCGAGCCGCCGATCTTTCGCCGGCGGGTCGACTTCTTCACCAAGAGCCGCGCGTTCGACATCACGCGGGCGCGCGAGGAGCTCGGGTTTGCGCCGCGCGTGGCCCTGCGCGAGGGGATCCGCCGGACGCTCGACTGGTACCGGACCGAAGGATGGCTGTGAGCACACGCCCGCCGATCGCCAAAGCGCAGGAGCAGCTCTTCGCCGCCGGGACGTCGAGCCGGGCGAAGTACGCCGAGCTCGTCGTCGGCCGCCCCGGTCTCGGGGCGCTGCTCAAGTACGAGCTCATCGTCATGTTCGCGCAGGCATTTCCCGGCGCGCTCGGGCTCGTGATCCGCAAGGCGCTGTATCCCATGCTGCTCGGATCGTGCGGCCGCAACGTCGTCTTCGGCCAGCACGTGGTGCTGCGGCACCCGCACAAGATTCACGTCGGCAGCAACGTGGTGATCGACGATCAGTGCCTGGTCGATGCCAAGGGCGGGTCGAACGCCGGCATCCGGATCGGCGACGGCGTCTTCGTCGGCCGGAACACGATCCTGTCGTGCAAGAACGGCGACATCGAGATCGGCGACGCCGCCAACATCGGCTTCAACTGCGAGGTGTTCTCGGCCAGCCGGGTCACGATCGGCAGGAGCGTGCTGATGGCCGCGTACACCTACGTGATCGGCGGCGATCACGACTTCTCCGACCCGGCGAAGAGCGTGCTCGAGCAGACCAGGACGTCAGCCGGCGTGGCGATCGGCGACGGCGTCTGGATCGGCGCCGGCGCCAAGATTCTCGACGGCGTCATCATCGGCGACGGCGCGGTGATCGGGGCCGGCGCGGTCGTCCGCGACGCGGTGCCCGCCGCCGCCATTGCCGTCGGCATGCCTGCCCGCATCGTCGGCACGCGTTAGAATCAGACCATGGCCTATCGCAGCGAGCTCGAGGCGCGCATTGCCAAAAAGACCACGAGGGCCATCGTCGACTACGACATGCTCGAGAACGGCGATCGGGTCATGGTCGGGCTCTCGGGCGGCAAGGACAGCTGGGCGCTGCTCCAGGCGCTCGACGTGCTGCGCCAGCGCGCGCCGATCAGGTTCACGCTGATCGCGGTCAACGTCGATTCCGGCTACAAGGAATACAAACACGAGCTGATCACGAGCACGTGCAAGGCGCGCGGCTGGGATCTGCGGATCGAGCACACCAACATCGGCCAGACGATCGACGACATCCTGGACGACGGCGCGACGCCATGTTCGCTGTGCGCGCGGCTGCGCCGCGGCGTGCTCTACCGCATCGCGAAAGAGAATGGCGCGACCAAAATCGCGCTCGGTCACCACGCCGACGACTACGTCGAGACGCTGCTGATGAACCTGTTCTTCGCCGGCGCGCTCAAGGCGATGCCGCCGAAGCTGGTGTCGGACGATGGCGCGCACGTGGTGATCCGGCCGCTGGTCTACGTCGGCGAGGACGAGGCGCGGGCGTACGCCAAGGAGAGCGAGCTGCCGATCATCGGCTGCTGCTGTCCGGCGTGCGGCGATCTGGGGCTGCAGCGTCAACGGATGAAACGGATGCTGATGGAGATCGAGCGCGAGCATCCGGGCGTCAAGCAGTCGATGCTGAAGGCGCTCGGCAACGTCGCGCCGCGCCACCTGCTCGACACGCGCCTGAACCCGCCCGCGGAGCTCCGCGCGCGTGTAGAAGCAGCCCAGGCCGTCGGCCCTGCCGCCGCGGGGGGGAAGCCCCGCGTCGCGATTCCACTGCGATCCGTTTGAGGTATTGATGCGATTTCGAGTGCTGTGCGTCCTGTCCGCGTTGTTCCTGTCGGTTGCGTCGGCGTCGGCGCAGCAGCGTCCCCTCGTCACCGAAGATCCGGAGCCGATCGGCGCCGGGCGCGTTCTGATCGAAGCAGGCTTCGATGCCGCGCACGATTATGAAAACACCGTCTCCGGCCTGAAGGGCAACCTGATCAGCGTGCCGACGATCGGCATCAGCATCGGCCTCAGCTCGATCGCCGAGTTCCAGATCGACGGCGGCATCTACAACAGCCTGAGCATCAGCAGCCGCAACCCGAACGCGCCGCTGGCGTCGCTGCTCACCGTCACCGGCACCAGCACGCACGACGTCTCGAACGCGGTGCTGGCGACGAAGATCCGGATCATGGCGGAAACGGCATCGCGGCCGGCCGTCGGCATCCGCTTCGCGACCAAGCTGCCCAACGCCTCGAACGAGAAGGGCATCGATCTCGACACGACCGACGTATCGGGCTCGCTGCTTCTCGCGAAAACCGTCCAGTCCATTCGCGTCGTCGCCAATCTGGGCGCGGGCATTCTGACCAATCCCACGTCGGGTGTCGGCCAGAACGACGTGTTCCTCTACGGCGTCTCGTTCGCGCGCGCCGTGACGCAGGCGGCGGAACTGGTGGGGGAGTTGAACGGCCGCGTCTCGACGCGCAGCAACGCGTTCACCGGCACCGAGAGCCGCGGGATCCTGAAACTCGGCGGCCGCTACACGCACGGCCCGGTGCGATTCGACGCCGCGGTCTTCCTCGGTCTGACGACCATCGATCCGACCATCGGCTTCACCGCCGGCGTCACCTACGTCTTCAACGCGTTTGCGATCCCCTAGCGGGGTCGCCACCGCCGCGACGACTGGCGCGAGGACGATGTCCGGCGCAGACGACCCGGGTTCAGCAGCGCCTGGAACTCGCCAGAGACGTTCTACGTGATCGCACGATTCGCGGCACCATCGAGCGTGTACACGCGGTCGATCGCGGCAATCTCCTGGCGTCGGCGATCCTCGGACCAACCGAGCTCCGCCGCGACGATCGCCGCCGCGCGCGCGAGGGCGGCGGCTCCGGGATGTCCCAACGCTCCGAGCGGCGTGCGGCGGATGACGATGTCGGCCAGGGTCGGCGCCATTTCCCGGCGCGCCGCCAGCACGAGCTCGGCACCGATGACAGGGGAGTCGGGCGCCAGCCGCGTCCGCCATTCCGGCCGGGTCGCGGCGATTTCCATCACATCGCGATAGCGCGAGCCGTAGGCGGCAATCAGATGCGGGATCGTGTCGGTCGGCAGCCCTTCGTCGAACTCGCGCCTCGCGTCCGCAATCGCGAGACCGATGTCGCGCACGCTCCCGCCGGGCAGTGGTGTCGTCGCCGTCCGGCACGGCACCGGCTTCTGCGGCAGTTTCGCGAACAGCCTGTCGGTCACCCGTTCGGCGACGCCGCGTGCGGTCGTGAACTTGGTCCCCGCGACGCTCAGCAGCCCCTCGAACCCCTGCATGGAATGATCGCGGATCTGCTCGTGCCCTTCGAGCCCGACGCGGCCGCCGCGCACCGCCGCCGGAACGACGCCGCGATGCACGAGCGTTATATCGGCGAGCGTCAGATCGAGCGCCGGAAACGCCTGGTTCAGCTCCGCGATGAAGCCGACCACATCGCGCTCCGCGACGCCGGTGTCGTCGGGGTCGCACGTGCGCTCCGATTCCCAGGTGCCGAACAGCGCCCGGTCGCGCCACGGCACGAGAAACAGATTGCGCCCCGATGCCGTGCGGCCGCCGAGCGCCTCGTCCCCCGCATCGCGCCGCGTGACGAGGTTCATCGCCTTGAGCATCGGAATCCCGGTCGAGATCCCGAGCGGCTTGAGTAATCCGTCGACCCGTCCGCCGGTCGCGTTGACCGTCAGCTTCGCCGCGATCTCCACCGTCCGCGTACCGAGCGTATCGCGTGCGGTCACGCCGGTGACGCGGGCCCCGTCGACGCGCGGGGCGATGGCCTCGACGTAATTGGCCAGCACCGCCCCGTGCTCGACGGCGGCGAGCGCGAACGACAACGTGTAGCGGTCCGGTTCGGTCGTCACGTAATCGTGGAACACGGCGGCCCCCGTCAGTCCCTGACGCTTCAGTCCGGGGAACCGCTGTGCCGCGTGGCTCCGCGAGACGACGCGGCCGCCGGCGAGCCGGTGCGACGGCAGCACCCCTCGGTTGCGATCGAAGGCGACGAGACGATCGAGCAGGAAGCCGGCGCGCATCGCCAGCTTGCCGCGGCTCAATGATCGGTAGAGCGGGACGGCAAAGGGCAGCGGCCGCACCGCCTGCGGCGCGATCCGCGCAATCGCGCGGCGCTCGCGGATCGACTCCCGCGCCCGGCCGATGTCGAGCGACTGCAGGTAGCGCAGGCCGCCGTGGATGGTGCGCAGGTGATTGAAGGAGGTGCCGCTGCCGAAGTCGTTCCGCTCCACGAGCACGACCGAGAGGCCGCGCTGCGCCGCGTCGTACGCGATCGTCAGACCGTAAATGCCGCCGCCGACGACGAGGACGTCGAAGGTCGTGGCGGTCAACCGGTCGAGATCGCGGGTCATGCGCCCGCCATCGTAGCAAACCGGTGCGATATAGTTTGGCCGTGGCTTCGACCGACGACGTGCGCGCCTACTGGAACACCCATATCCACGACCTCGAGATCACCGCACACCCGGTCGGTTCCCGCGGCTTTTTCGCCGATCTCGATCAATATCATTTCGAAAAGCTCCATCATCTGCTGCGGCTCGTCGCCTTTGACGGCTACCGCGGGCGATCGGTTCTCGAAGTCGGCTGCGGCGCCGGCGTCGACCTGGTCCGGTTTGCCAGGGGCGGCGCGACGGTCACCGGCGTTGACCTGGCGGCATCGGCCATCGACCTCGCGCGGGCCAATTTCACGCAGCAGGGGTTGGCCGGCACCTTCGAGGTTGCCGACGGCGAATGTCTGCCGTTTGCCGACAACAGCTTTGACCTGGTGTATGCGCACGGGGTTGTCCAGTACACCGCGGATCCCCAGCGCCTGGTCGAAGAATGCCGCCGGGTCCTCAAACCGGGGGGCGAGGCGGTCTTCCAGGTCTACAACCGGATTTCGTGGCTCAACGCCCTCGGCAAGCTGATGAAGGTCGGCCTGGAGCACGACGATGCGCCGGTGCTGCTGAAATTCAGCATCGGGGAGTTCCGCCGCCTCGTCGCGCGATTTCGTGAGGTCCGGATCGTGCCCGAGCGTTTTCCGGTGAAGTCGCGGCTGCACGGCGGCTGGAAGGGTGCGATCTACAACGGCCTGTTCGTCGGCACGTTCAACGCACTGCCGAAACCGCTGGTCCGCCGTTTCGGCTGGCACCTGCTCGCGTTCTGCCGCAAATAACCAGACCACCGGATGACCCGATGATCAGATTCGCCAAGGCCCACGCCTACGGCAACGATTTTCTCTACGTCCGCACGGCGGACATCGCACCGGGCGTTGCGCTCGACGCGCTGGCCCGTGAGCTGTGCGAGCGGCACACCGGCATCGGCGCGGATGGACTGATTCTGTACGAGCGGACCGGCGACGCCGCGTCGATGCGGCTGCTGAATGCCGACGGCAGCTGGTCGGAGGTGTCGGGAAACGGGGTGCGCGGGCTCGCCGCGCTGCTGCTGCGAGACGACGACCGGAGCGACGCGGCGATCACGATCCACACCGACGGGGGCGTCAAGCAGCTGGCGCGGACCGCGCGGGACGGCGCGCGCCAGACGTTCCGTGCCGCGATGGGGCTGCCGGCCGAGCTTCGCCAGGTGACCGTGACCGCGGCGGGAGAGTCAATCCAGCTCGCGGTGATGAACTTCGGCAACCCGCAATGCGTCGCCCTTGGTCCTCTGCCGGACGAGGCGCGGTTCAACCGGCTCGGCCCGGCCCTCGAGCATCACGCGATCTTTCCGGCGCGATCGAACGTCGAGTTCGCCCACGTCGAGTCGCCTGAGTCGGTCCGGATAATGATCTGGGAGCGCGGCGTCGGCCCGACCACTTCGTCGGGGACCGGGTCGTGCGCGTCGTTGATCGCGGCGGCCGCGTTCGGCGGCGCCGCCCGCGACGCGACGGTGATTGCCCCCGGCGGCGGCCAGCGTGTCGAGTGGCGCGACGACAGCGTCTATCTCACCGGGTGGGCCGAGGTCGTGGTCGAAGGGGAGTGGCTCCGCTAGATTCCGCGTACTGGCGGCGGAGCCAGGGATCAGTTTTTTCGATGCGCCGGCGCTGGCCGGCGGCCGCCGGCGGCGGCTGCGGCGTCGAGATCGCGCGTCGCCGGGCCCAGATCCGCCGAAACGCGGTGCGCCGTGTCGATCGCCCCGAGGTAATCCCCCTTGTCGAACGCTGTGCGCGCTTTTTGCACGGCGTTCTCCCCGTTGTCGATCGCCTTGCGGCCGTTGGCCAGGGTGCGCACCGCCACGCGAACCGCTTCAGCCGCCTTCAATTTGGCGCGGGAGTCGTGCAGCGCGGCGTCGGCCTCGGCGAGCGCCTTGGTCGCATCGGCGCGGGCGATGGCTTTCTTGTTGACCGATTCTTTGGCGGCCGCCTGGGCCCGTTCGCGCGCGTCGAGGGCGGTGTTGAGCGCCTGGCGGTAGTCGCGCTGGTCGACCGCCTCGTGCGACCGCTTGAGCGCGTCCTCGGCCGCGCTGAACTCTTCGCGGGCGTACTGATCGGCGCCGGCGGCGCGCGCGGCGTCGATTGCGCCCTGCGCCTGCTGCATTTCCTTGTCGGGGGGATCGCCGCATGCCGCGCCGGCGACCGCCGCGAGCACGGCGAGGGACAGCAGCAGGCGACGGAGCGACGACATGGACAGAGTATAGCGCGGGTGCTCGATTTCACGGCGCGATCGAGGTGCTGCAAGTCGATCGACGCCCCGCCACGTGCGTGAATCGCCGCCGGCACGTGCGCGCGGCGCTCCCAACACGGTGTGCGCCACGCCCGGCCAGCACGGCGCCGCGCAGTCGCGGAGCACCGTGGCGAAATGGAAACGGCGAGGCGATGTAAGATGAAAGACCTGTTGCCGGACGATCGGCCGCGCGAGAAGCTCCGCTATCATGGCGCGGCGGCGCTCGGCGACAACGAACTGGTCGCGCTGGTCATCGGCAATGGCTCGCGGCACGGCAACGCGCTGACCCTCGCGAACGCCGTGCTGGCCGCGCACGGCGGCCTCCACGGGCTGCGGCGCTGCGCCGCCGACGACCTGATCCGGATTGCCGGCATCGGCCGCGCCCGCGCGGCGCAGATCGTCGCCGCGCTCGAATTGGGACGCAGGACGCTGACGCTGAAACCGAGCGCGCGCCTGCAGATTCGGCGGCCGGAAGACGCGGCGGCGTACCTGATGCCGCGCTTCGGCGCGCGCGGCGTGGAGCAGTTCGGGATCGTCCTGCTCGACGCCAAGCACCGGGTCATGCGGACGGCGGTGCTGGCGGTGGGGACGTTGAACAGCTCAATCGTCACCCCGCGCGAGGTGTTTCGGGAGGCGGCGATTGGCGGCGCGACCGCGATCGTGATCTTTCATAACCACCCCTCCGGCGACCCCACGCCCAGCCCCGACGATGTGGCGCTGACGCGGCGGCTGGTGGCTGCGGGATCGCTCATCGGGATCGACGTCGTGGATCACCTGATTCTCGGCGACGGGCGGTACTGGAGCATCAAGGAGACGAGACAGCGGTGAGCCGGGTTCTGTACTTCGACTGTTTTTCGGGAATCTCGGGCGACATGACGCTCGGCGCGCTGCTCGACGCCGGTCTGCCGCTCGACGATCTCAGGCACGCCCTCGGCAGCCTCGCCCTCGGTGACGTCGAACTGCGCGCGGTCAAGGTCCTCCGCACCGGCGTCTCGGCGACCAAGTTCAGCGTCCACGAGGCTCCCGTGAGCGCCGAACCAGAAACGCCGAACCGGTCCGGCGGCGCGAACCGTGGCGCGACCGCGAAGCCGCATGCGCACCGTCACCTGCCGAAGATTTTCACGATGATCGACGGCTCGGCGCTGTCGGCGCCGGGACGGGAGCGAGCCAAGGCGATGTTCCAGCGGCTCGGCGAGGCCGAAGCGGCCATCCACCAGATGCCGGTCGAGAAGGTCCATCTCCACGAGGTCGGCGCCCTCGACTCGATCATCGACATCGTCGGCACCGTGTTCGCGATGGAGTGGGCGGGCGCGGATCGCATCGTCTGCTCGCCGCTCAACGTCGGCGGCGGCATGGTCGACTCGGCGCACGGAGTGTTCCCGGTGCCGGCTCCGGCCACGGTCAGGATTCTCGGCGACGCGCCGGTCTACAGCGGAGCGGTGCAGAAGGAGCTGGTCACGCCGACCGGGGCGCTCATCGCGACGACCTACGCCTCGTCGTTCGGACCGATGCCGGCGATGAAGGTGGAGCGGGTCGGCTATGGCGCGGGCGACCGCGACGACCCGGTGACCCCCAACGTGCTGCGCGTGCTGATCGGTGAAGAGACGGCCCCGGGCTTCGCGCCTGGCGTGGATCGGGTGGTCGTGATCGAGTGCGAAATCGACGACATGAACCCGCAGATCTTCGGCCTGGTCATGGAGCGGCTGTACGCGGCCGGTGCCCTCGAGGTGTTCTACATCCCGGTGCAGATGAAAAAGAATCGGCCGGGCACGCTGCTGACCGTCGTCGCGCCGCCGGCGCTGCGCGCGGCCATGACCGACGTCGTGTTCCGCGAGACGACGACGATCGGGCTGCGGCACTACGAGGTCGAGCGCGAGTGCCTCGAGCGCGCGATCGTCGAGGTCGAGACGCCGGTCGGCGTCGTGCGGATCAAGGTGGCGTCGCGCGACGGCCGCGTCATGAACGCCACCCCCGAGTTCGAGGACTGCGTCAGGCTGGCGGCCGCCGCCAGGCTGCCGGTGAAAGACGTGCAGGCGCTCGCCATGAAGGCATACCGGCCGTGAAACGCTTCTTTCTGACCACCGCGATCGATTACGTCAACAGCCGGCCGCATCTCGGCACCGCGTACGAAAAGATCTGCGCCGACGTCATCGCGCGCTACAAGCGGCTGTGCGGCTTCGAGACGCGGTTCCTGATGGGGAACGACGAGCACTCGCAGAACGTGTTCAAGAAGGCGAGCGAAGCAGGGCTCGATCCGCTGGCGTATTGCGATCAGATGGAACGCGAGTTCCGCACGACGTGGTCCCATCTCGACGTCTCGTTCGACGACTTCATCCGCACGACCGAGCCGCGTCACAAGGCCGGCGTGACGGAGATCGCCAAGCGGTTGTGGGAGGCGGGCGACATCTACGAAGGGGTCTACGAGGGCTGGTACTGCGTCAGCTGCGAGGAGTTCAAGCAGGAAAAAGACCTCGTCAACGGCAACTGTCCGCTGCACCCGACGCTGAAGCCGGAGTGGATCAGGGAGAAGAACTATTTCTTCCGGCTGTCGAAGTATCAGCAGCCGCTGCTCGATCACTTTGCCGCGCACCCGGAGTTCCTGCAGCCCGACGTCCGGCGCAACGAGATCCTCAGCCTGATCAAGGGGGGCTTGATCGACATCTCGGTGAGCCGCGCCGGGCAATCGTGGGGGATCCCGCTGCCGTTCGATCCCGGCAGCGTCGTCTACGTCTGGTTCGATGCGCTGATCAACTACGCCTCGGCGGTCGGACTTGGCAGCGATCCGGCGCTGTTCGAGAAGTGGTGGCCGGCGGATTTGCACGTCATCGGCAAGGACATCACCCGGTTCCACGCGGTCATCTGGCCGGCGATGCTGATGGCCGCGCACCTGCCGCTGCCGCGGCAGGTGTTCGGTCACGGCTTCATGACGCTGAACGGCCAGCGCATGAGCAAGACGCTCGGCACGATCGTCGATCCGATCGAGGCGGCGGCGCGGCTCGGCGTCGATCCGCTGCGGCTGTATCTCGTCAAGGAAGTGGCGTTTGGCGGCGACGGCGACTTCTCGTGGGACCGCTACGAGGAACGCTACAACGTCGACCTCGCCAACAACCTCGGCAACCTGGTCAGCCGGGTGACGTCGATGGCCCACCGCTACCGCGGCGGACGCGTCGCGCCGGGCACCAGCGGCAACGACCAGCTCGCGCGGCTCGGAGAAAACATCGTCGCCGATTATCGCGGCGCGATGGATCGCTTCGCGCTGCACGAAGGCGCGGCCGCGGCGTTCCGCCTGATCGACGGCGCCAACGAGTTCATCGCCGCCACCGCGCCGTGGAAGCTGGCGAAGGATCCGGCGGCGGCAGGGCGGCTGTCGCAGGTGCTGTTCGACGCGGTCGAGGCCATTCGGCTTGCCGCGGTCCTGCTCGCGCCGATCATGCCGGCGTCGAGCCGGGAAATCCTGCGCCGCGTCGGCGCGGCCAGCGACGGCCTGAGCTTCGATCGCGACGGCCTCTGGCGCCACGACGGCGAGCGCATCGTCATTCAAGATGGCCCCCTGTGGCCGCGTAAGGAGCTGACATCCGTGACCGACGACATCAAGAACCCGTCCCCCGCAGCGATCGACGTCCCGGCGCCGACGGCGTCGCCCGCGCCGGCCGCCGCGGCTGCAACGCCGCCCCCAGCCCCTGGTGCTGCCGCTGCGGCGGTGGACGCCCGCATCTCGATCGACGATTTCATGAAGGTGGAACTGCGGGTCGCCAAGGTGCTGACCGCGGAAAAGGTGGAGAAGTCGAAGAAGCTGCTGAAGCTCTCGGTCGACGTCGGCACCGAGCACCGCACGCTCGTCGCCGGCATCGCCGAGGCCTACGAGCCGGAGGCGCTCGTCGGCAAGACGGTCGTCATCGTCTTCAACCTCAAGCCGGCGAAGCTGATGGGTATCGAGTCGAACGGTATGGTGCTCGCCGCCAGCCCTGACGGCGGCACGCCGATAGTGGTGTCGTTCGAGAACCCGCCGGCCCCCGGCACGCGCGTCCGATGAGCGCGGCCCGGTGATCGATTCGCACTGCCACCTCGCAGACGACACCTTCGCGTCCGACCTCGACGAGGTCGTGCGCCGCGCCCGGGACGCCCGCCTGGAGCGCGTCCTGGTGATCCTCGAGGCCGGCAATCCAAACGAGGCGGCGCAGGCCGAGCGGGTCGAGCAGCTCTGGCCCGAAGTGCGGTTTGCGATCGGCGTCCACCCGCACCAGGCGCACGAGTTTGCCGGCGATCCGGAGCGCGCCGCGACCATCGTCCGCGAACAGTACGCCGCGACGTCGTCGGCGCGCGCGGTCGGCGAAATCGGCCTCGATTACCACTACGACTATTCGCCGAAAGACGTCCAGCATGGCGTCTTCCGGGCGCAGATCCGCGTCGCGCTGGCGCTCGATTGCCCCGTGGTCATCCACACGCGGGACGCCGACGACGACACGGTGGCGATTCTTCGTGAAGAAGGGCAGGGGCGGCTGCGCGGAGTCCTGCACTGTTTCACGGGAACCCCGGCGCTGCGGGACGCCGGCCTCGCGCTCGGCTTCTACGTCTCGCTGGCCGGCATTCTGACCTTTCCCAAGGCGGCCGACCTGCGCCACACCGCCCTCGCCGTGCCGCTCGATCGGCTGCTGACCGAAACCGACAGCCCCTTCCTGGCGCCGGTGCCGTACCGCGGCAAGCGCAACGAGCCGGCGCACGTCGCCCGCGTGGTCGAGACCCTGGCCGACATGCACAAGGTGCCGGCCGCCGAGATCGCCGGGCGCACCACCGCGAATTTCCACACCTTGTTCAGGCCGTGATAAAGTTTTGAACGTAAAACGCGTGGAAAAGTCGTCACTCGCCCTGTCGCAGATCTTCGAGCCGATCCGCGCCGACCTTCAGAAGGTCGACGAGGAATTCGCGCGCCACGTCCAGTCGAAGGTGGCCCTGATCCCGCAGATCGGGCAGTACATCCGGACCAGCGGCGGCAAGCGCATCCGCCCCGCCGTGCTGCTGATGGCGTCGCGGCTGGTCGGCTACACCGGCGATCGCTCGATCCTCTACGC
>JAOBWF010000150.1 GCA_025463215.1 Acidobacteriota bacterium
TTCGTCAGCCGCCAGATGTCGTTGATCACGTGCGCCGCGTAGAGATGGCCGTCGTCCGGCAGGTTCTGGATGTCGCGGACGGCATCGTCCCCCTTGAGCGCGTTGATGTGCGCGAGCCACGGCGTGCGATCGCCGGGCGTGACGTGCGGCAGCCACTCGTCGAGCGCGAGCCGCAGGTCCTTGGCGATCGCGACGTCGACGCGGACGTTCTTGTTCAGCTCGGCGCGGTCGATGTCGACGTGGATCTTCTTGGCGTGGCGGGCGTAGGTCTTGAGGTTGCCGGTGACGCGGTCGTCGAAGCGCATCCCGAGCGCGATCAGCAGATCGGCTTCCTGAATCGCGTTGTTGACCCACGCCTCGCCGTGCATGCCCATCATGCCGAGGTTGAGCGGATGCGACGCGGCGACGCCGCCGATGCCGAGCAGCGTGACGGCGATCGGGATCTGGGCGCGCTCGGCGAGCTCCAGGATCTGGCGCTCGGCGTTCGACAGCATGACGCCGTGGCCGGCGAGGATCAGCGGCCGCTCGGCGCCGTTGATCAGCTCGATCGCCTCGCGCAGATCGCCGTCGCCCGGCAGCGCTTCGTCTTCGGCCTCGATCAGGTGCGGCTCCGCCGCGTCCCAGTCGACCTCGCAGCTGCCCTGCTGCGCGTCCTTGGTGATGTCGACGAGCACCGGTCCCGGACGCCCGCCGCGCGCCACCGCGAACGCCTCGCGGATCGCCGGCGCCACGTCTTCGGCCGACGTCACCAGATAGTTGTGCTTGGTGATCGGCAGTGTGATGCCGGTAATGTCGGTTTCCTGGAACGCGTCGGATCCGATCAGCTTGCTGCCGACCTGACCGGTGATGCACACGATCGGCGACGAGTCCATCATCGCGGTCGCGATGCCGGTGACCATGTTGGTCGCGCCGGGGCCTGAGGTCGCAATCGCGACGCCAACCTTGCCGGTCGCGCGCGCGTAGCCGTCGGCCATGTGGGTCGCGCCCTGTTCGTGGCGGACCAGGATGTGCCGAATCGGATATTGCAGCATCGCGTCGTAGGCCGGAAGGATCGCGCCGCCCGGGTAGCCGAACACGTCGGTCACCCCTTCGCGCACGAGAGCCTCCCACAAGATTTGCGCGCCTGTCAGTTTCATAAAACCCTCAGATTGCCAATTGCTGAATGCAAATTGCTAATTTGAATTCGAATTTGCAATCAGCAATTGGCAACTTGCAATTCAACCGGTAACCGCCCCCTGCGACGCGGAGGAGACGAGCTTCACGTATTTCGCGAAGACGCCGGTCGTGTAGCGCGGCGCCGGACACGTCCACTCCGCAAACCGCTGCTTCATCGCCTCGTCGCCGATCTCGATGTCGAGCTTGCGCTGGTCGACGTCGATGACGATGGTGTCGCCGTCGCGGACGATCGCCATCGGGCCGCCGCGCGACGCTTCGGGCGCGATGTGGCCGACGCAGAACCCGCGGGTCGCGCCGGAGAATCGTCCGTCCGTAATCAACGCCACCGTCTCGCCGAGCCCCGCGCCGACAATCGCGCCGGTGACGCCGAGCATCTCGCGCATCCCGGGGCCACCGCTCGGTCCCTCGTAGCGGATCACGACGACGTCGCCGGCCTTGATGGTCTGGCGCTGGACGGCATCGAATGCCGCCTCTTCGCTGTCGAACACGCGGGCGGGGCCGCGGTGGGTCATGCGCTCGGTGCCGGAGATCTTCATCACCGATCCGTCGGGCGCAAGGCTGCCGCGCAGGATCACCAGGCCGCCGCTTGGCTTGAGCGGCTGCCCGAGCGGGCGCACGACCTCCTGGCCGGGGGTTTCCACCGCGTCGGCTGCTTCCGCGCCGAGCGTGCGGCCGGTGATCGTCTGCGCCGAGCCGTCGATCGCCTTCGCCTCGATCAACCGCTTCGCGACCAAGGGGCTGCCGCCCGCCTGATGCAGCTCGGTCGCGACGAACCGGCCCGAGGGTTTGAGATCGACGTAGAGCGGCGTGCGGGCGCTGATGCGATCGAAATCGGCGAGCTCGAGCGAGAGCCCTGCCTCGCGCGCGATGGCGATGAGGTGCAGCACGGCGTTGGTCGATCCGCCGGTGGTCGCGACGGACGTGATCGCGTTTTCGAGCGCGGCGCGGGTGATGATGTCGCGCGGGCGGAGGCCGCTGCGCACCAGGCGCATGACCCGCTCCCCCGCCGCCCGGGCGACGTCGGCCTTCTTCGGATCGGTCGCCGGCACGCTGCCGCTGCCGAGGGCGGCGAGACCGAGGAACTCGCTGGCCACCGCCATGGTATTGGCGGTGAACTGTCCGCCGCATGCGCCGGCGCCAGGACACGCCTGATCTTCGATCGCGCAGAACTCGGCGTCGGTCATCGAGCCGGCGGCGTGCGCGCCGACCGCCTCGAACACTTCCTGGATCGTGATCGCCTTGTCGTGAAAGTGACCGGGCGCGATCGATCCGCCGTAGAGCAGCACGCCGGGGACGTTGAGCCGCGCCAGCGCCATCAGGCCGCCCGGGATCGTCTTGTCGCAGCCGACCAGGACGATGAGGCCGTCGAACCCGTTGCCGCGCGTGACCAGCTCGATCGAGTCGGCGATCACCTCACGGCTGACGAGCGAGGCGCGCATGCCCTCGGTGCCCATCGTGATCCCGTCGGAGATCGAGACGGTGTTGAACTCCATCGGTGTGCCGCCGGCGGCGCGGATGCCCGCCTTGACGTGCACCGCGAGATCGCGCAGGTGATAGTTGCACGGCCCGATTTCGATCCAGGTGTTGGCGACGCCGATCAGCGGCTTCTTGAGATCCGCGTCGGAGAACCCGACCGCCTTGAGCATCGCGCGCGCCGGCGCGCGGCTCGCGCCGGTCGTCAGCGGGTTGCCGCGATCGCTCACGACATCACCTCGAACGGATCCGGCTGCAGCCCCTCGTGCGTCTTCCAGCTGGCGTAGGTGCCGAGCGTCCGCAGCATCGGCGCGAACTCGCCGAGGTGGGCGAGCGCGCGGGTGCAGTGGACCTCGTCGCGCGCGGCGGCGAGATCGACGTAGAACAGGTATTCCCAGGGGCGCCCCTGGATCGGCCGCGACTCGAGCTTGGTCAGCGAGATGCCGCGCAGCGCGAACACGCTCAGCGCCTTGAACAGCGAGCCCGGCTCGTTCGGCAGCGTGAACACGATCGACGTCTTGTCGGCGACCCGGTTGGCGAGCGGCGCGGCGCCGACGACCAAAAAGCGCGTGATGTTGTCGTCGAAATCCTGCACCGACGCGGCCAGCGACGTCAGGCCGAACACCTCGCCCGCTCTCGCCGACGCGATCGCCCCGGCGTCCGGCAGCCCCGCGTCCGCGACCATCTTGGCGCTGCCGGCGGTGTCGTAGGTGGCGATGATCTCGACGTTGGTCAGCGTACGCAGGAACCGCTCGCACTGCGCCAGCCCCTGCGGGTGCGAGTAGACCCGCCGCAGGCCGGCGAGCGTCGCCCCCGGCAGCGCGAGCAGGTGGTGAATCACCGGCAGTTCCACCTCGCCGACGATCGGCAGGGTGCGCTCGAGCAGCAGATCGTAGTTGCGATGGATGCTGCCGCCGATCGAGTTCTCGATCGGCAGGACGCCGTAGGCGGCGGTGCCGGCCTGGACGGCGTCGAACACCTCGTCGAAGCTTCGGCAGGGCTGGAGCTGGGCGTCGGGATCAACCCGCCGGGCGGCCGCTTCGCTGAAGGCCCCCGGCTCGCCTTGATACGCAATCTTCATAGGATTCCGATTACATACGCCGGGGGCCTAGAAGTCAAATTGATAATCTTTACGGGATTATAAGCCAGAGCCTCATTCGAGCATCGTATCGTTCCAGTCGCGGATCGTGTACGCCTTGACCACGCCTTCGAGCACGAACGGATCCTGCCGGACGAACGCCTCGGCCGCCTCGCGCGATCGGAAGATCGCCATGTTGCCGCGGTCGGCGAACGGGCCGATGCCGACGATTTCGCCGCGGCCCTTGAACGCCTCCACCACCGCCTTGTGACGCGGATACACCGCCATGATCGCCTCCATCGAGGCACCCGACCCTTCGCCGATCACCACTGCCTTCATGCGCGCCTCCATGGCGGATGGCGCAGAGCCGTCCGCGTCCCGCCCTCGTCAGAGCCTGGGGAGCGTGACGCCGCGCTGCGCCTGGTACTTGCCCTTCTTGTCCTTGTAGGACCGCGCGCACGGCTCGTCACTCTGGAAGAACAGCACCTGCGCGATCCCCTCATTGGCGTAGATCTTGGCCGGCAGCGGCGTGGTGTTCGAGATCTCGATCGTGACGTGCCCTTCCCACTCCGGCTCGAACGGCGTGACGTTGACGATGATGCCGCAGCGGGCGTACGTCGACTTGCCGAGGCACACGGTCAGCACGTCGCGCGGGATCCGGAAGTACTCGATCGTGCTGGCCAGCGCGAACGAGTTCGGCGGGATGATGCAGACGTCGGCCTTGATGTCGACGAACGACTTCGGGTCGAAGCTCTTGGGATCGACCACGGTGTTGTAGACGTTGGTGAACACCTTGAACTCGTCGCCGACGCGGACGTCATAGCCGTAGGACGAGACGCCGTAGGAGATGACCCCCTGCCGCACCTGATCGTCCACGAACGGATCGATCATCTGATGCTCGCGGGCCATGCGGGTGATCCAGGTATCCGGTTTGATGGACATAGAAAATTGGTCGTTCGTCGCTGGTCGTTCGTCGTCGGTCAGCGGCGGAACAAGGCGAGCACGAGTGTCAGCAGAATACTCAGGATGACCGACGTCGCCAACGGGAAATAGAAGTTGACACTCCCCCGCCGGACGTAGAAATCACCCGGCAGCCGTCCCAGCGGCACGCCGAGCATGATCACCACGCCGAGCGCGGCGATCGCCAAGCCGATCAGCACGAGCATCTTACCCATACGCACCTTGAGATAACTGAGGGGACGGAGATAACGGGATCAACACGGAGAAACGGAGAAACAGAGAAAGAACGGAAGGAAATAGTACGTTTTCTTTTCCGTTTTGTTCTCCGTTGCTCCGTTGCTCCGTGTTGAACCCGTTCCCTCCGTCCCCTCAGGACCGTCGTGACCTAGATCAGGTCGATCCCGGCAAAGAAGTACCCGATTTCATACGCCGCCGTCTCCGGCGCGTCGGACCCGTGCGTCGCGTTGCGCTCGATCGACTGCGCGAATTCCTTGCGCATCGTGCCGGCGTCCGCCTTCGCCGGGTCGGTCGCTCCCATCAGCGTCCGCCATTTCTTGATGGCGTCGGCAGCCTCCAGCACCAGCACAATCGCCGGTCCCGACGACATGAACTGCGTCAGGCTCGTAAAGAAGGGACGCGCCCGGTGCACCGCGTAGAAGCCCTCCGCTTGCGCCGCCGACAGGTGGATCCGGCGCATGGCACGGATCTGGAATCCTTCGTCTTCGATGCGCTGAATGATCTTGCCCGCGAGATGCCGTTCCACGGCGTCCGGTTTGATGATGGCCAGCGTACGTTCGGTCATATCCGCCGATTATAGCAGGCGCTACCTCAGCCGTCCGAAGGAGCCGCAGATGACGTCGATGGAAAAAAAGACGATGGACGATCCGGCCGCGCACCAGGGCGCGATCGAGAGCGACCGTCCCTCCCAGGAAACCAACGTCGATGATCGGCCTTCAGGCGTGGACCGCAACGGCATGCCGAACGACCCGGTCGCGACGGCGCAGGATCGGATCGGCGCCCGTGACGACGAGTCGGAGGGGGGGTAGGGATCGCAGAAATTACTGATTGCAAATCGCTAATTGCAAATTTATTGCGGAATTCGCGTGGCATGGCGGCTGCACCTCGGCAGCGCCATGCCGAATGAAATTGCCGACCAATTGAAAGAACGCACGATGCGGTTTGCGCTGCGCGTCATGCGTCTCTGTCGCACGTTCTCGGGTGACTGGGAGGGCCGGTTCGTCGCCGACCAGCTGTTTCGCGCCAGCGCCCGAACGAGCGCGAACTATCACGCCGCGTGCAGAGCGCGGTCGCACCGGGATTTCGTCAACAAACTGGGAATGGTGGTCGAGGAGTCCGACGAATCGGTCTTCTGGTTGACGTTCGTCGGGCGATCAGGGATGAACGAGACGACGGATCAACACGACCTGGTCGTAGAGGGACGCGAACTGCTGGCGGTCTTCATCCAATCGGCGAAGACCGCCAGCCACAACAATCGTCAATAAATTTGCAATTTGCGACTAGCAATTTGCAATGAGCTGTTCTACCGCAATCCTTCCATGATCTCCTCGAGCGCCTCGGGACCGGGCCGGGTCCGCGACAGCGGCAGGAACGCGAGCGGTTCGTCGACCACGTTCAGCTGCGTCAGGAAGTCGTCGCGGTCCGGCTCGATGTAGATCAGGCCGGTCGCGAACTCGCCGCGGCGCGAGGTCTCGTGCAGCCGCTTCATCGCGTTGATCCGGTCGGTCGGGTCGTAGTCCTCTTCCAGCTTCTTCAGCAGCAGCTTCGAGCCATCGTGCATCGTCACTTCCTGCGACGAGCCCGGTTCGTAGTCGACCGCGATGTCCTCGAAGAACGGCACGAAGGTGATGTCCTCGACCGGATCGTCGTGTTCCTTGGCGTAGGCGTAGCTCTTGGTCGAGCCCTCGTGGTCGTTGAAGGTGACGCAGGGCGAGATGACGTCGAGCATCACCGTGCCGCGGTGCGACAGCGCCGCCTTGAGCAGCGACAGCAGCTGCTTCTTGTCGCCCGAGAACGAACGGCCGACGAAGGTCGCGCCGAGCTCGATCGCCAGCGCGCAGGTGTCGATCGGCGGCAGGTCGTTGACGACGCCGGTCTTCAGCTTGGAGCCGAGGTCCGCGGTCGGCGAGAACTGCCCCTTGGTCAGGCCGTAGCAGCCGTTGTCCTCGATGATGTAGATGATCGGCAGGTTGCGGCGCATCAGGTGCACGAACTGGCCGATGCCGATCGCGCCGGTGTCGCCGTCGCCGCTCACCCCGATGGCGATCAATTTGTGGTTGGCGAGCATCGCGCCGGTGCCGACCGACGGCATCCGGCCGTGCACCGCGTTGAAGCCGTGCGAGCCGCCCAGGAAATACGCCGGGCTCTTGCTCGAGCAGCCGATGCCCGACAGCTTGATGACGTCGGTCGGCTGGATGCCGAGCTCGAAGAACGAGTCGATGATGCGCTCGGTGATCGCGTTGTGCCCGCAGCCGGCGCACAGCGTCGTCTTGCCGCCTTTGTAGATCGCGGGTTCCAGACCGATACGGTTCACTTTTAAAGGTGTTGCCATGATTTATTCCCCACCCGCCGTTCCCGCGCTCATGCGGGCGGCCGTCATTTTCGCCACTTCGAAGCCGTCCTGCGCCAGCACATCGTCGGTGATGCTGCGGGCGTCAATCGGCAGGCCGTTGTAGTGCAGTACGCTGCGCAGCTTCTTCT
>JAOBWF010000158.1 GCA_025463215.1 Acidobacteriota bacterium
GCGGTCTGAGGTTGACGCCGGTTAAGGCAGGCAGGTCAACAAGGATCCTGAAGACGCCGTGCGCCGCGCGGCGCAGGCCGTACGGATCGCGCGATCCCGTTGGCTTCTCGCCCGCGGCGAAGAGGCCGACGATGGTGTCGAGCTTGTCGGCGAGCGAGACGGCGGCCCAGGTGACGGCGGCCGCCCCGAGCTGCGCGCGGGTCGGCGGCGCGTCCGCTTCGACCCCGATCGGCAGGTAGTGAAAGTAGATCGCCTTCCACACCGCTTCCGGCTGTCCTTCGGCGCGCGCGTACACGCCGCCCATCGTGCCCTGCAGCTCGGTGAACTCGCGCACCATGTCGGTCGCGAGATCGGCCTTCGCCAGCCGCGCGGCCTTGCCGGCGAGCTTCGCGGTCGCGGCGTCGGCACCGAGCGCTTCGGCCGCAATCCACTCGGCGAGGCGCTCGATCCGCTCCGCCTTCTCCTTGTAGGTGCCGAGCTTCTTGTGGAACAGCAGCGTGCCGAGCCGGCCGATCCGCGACTCGAGCGGGATCTGGCGATCGGCTTCCCAGAAGAAGCGCGCGTCGCGCAGCCGCGCGCTGACCACGCGCTCGGCGTTGCGCGCGATGGTGCGCTCGTTGTCCGGCTCGGTGTTGATCACCGCGAGGAACGCGTTCTTGAGCTTGCCGTCTTCCCCCTCGACCGGGAAGTAGTGCTGATGGTGAATCAGCGTCGTCGTCAGCACTTCTTCCGGCAGTTCGAGGAATTCGAGCGCGAACGTGCCGGCGACGACCGACGGATATTCGACGAGGTCCGGCACTTCGACCAGCAGACCGGTTTCGTGATTCACCGTCCGGCTGACGCGGCCCTGGAGACGCTGCGCCTTGGCGTCGAGCTCGCGCGCGATCTTGTTGTGCCGCTCGGCGCGCTCGAGGATGACGAAGTTCTCGAGCAGGCGGGCGCGGTACTCGTCGAACGACCGAACCTTGATCGCCCGGCCGGCCCTGCCGCTCGTCGTCAGGAAGCGGTGCCCGTAGGTGACCGCGCCGGTCGGCACGTCCTGTACCTGCGAGGTCTGCGCCGCCGGCGTCCGCGTGATGGTGAACGGGACGACGCGGCCGCCGTACAGGTAGAGCATCCAGCGGATCGGACGGCCGAACAGCAGCTCGCCGCGGCCGTCTTCGAGCATCGCGTCCCAGCGCATCGCCTTCGGGAACGGCAGGCCGCGCAGCGTGTCGCGCAGCACGTCCGGCAGCACGTCGACGGTGGCCTTGCCGCGCTGACGCTTGCGGAATGCGAGGTACTCGCCCTTGGGCGTGTGGATCCGCTCGAGCGCGCCGACGTCGACCCCCTGCTTCGCGGCGAATCCCGCGGCGGCCGGGGTCGGCGATCCGTCCGGCTTGAAGCTCGCCGACACCGGCGGTCCGTTGACCAGCTCCTCGAGATCGGTCTGGCGCTCGGGGATCCGCACGACCCGCACCGTCAGCCGGCGCGGCGTGCTGTAGGTTTCCACCGGCGACTCTGGCGGCAGGCGGTGCGCGCGCAGCTGGGCGTCGACGATCTCGCCGACCTGATTGGTCAGCGCCGGCAGCCAACCGGCCGGAATCTCCTCGCAGCCGATCTCCAGCAGCAGTTCGCGATCCATTATCCGCCTCCGTCTGCGGCTTCGGCGCGGCCACCGCCGGCGTCGGCCGGACGAGACCCGCCATCGACGTAGGTCTTGGCGACCCCGATCGCGAGCTGACGGATGCGCAGAATGAACGCGGTGCGCTCGGTGACGCCGATGCTGTTGCTCGAGTCGAGGATGTTGAACAGGTGCGAGCACTTGAGCGTGTGCTCGAGCGCCGGCCAGATCAGCCCCTGTTTCAGCAGCGCGGTGGCGAGGGTGAAATATTTCTCGAACAGGTCGCGATGGAAGGCCCCGAACTCGACGCCGGGAATTTCGACCTGGCCGAAGACGTACTTCGACTGCTCGATCTCCTCGCGCAACCGGACGTCGGCGTACTTCACGCCGGGCGCCCACTCGAGATCGTAGATGCTGTCGACGCGCTGCAGCACCATGGCGATCCGCTCGAGGCCGTAGGTCAGCTCCGCGGAGATCGGCGCCAGCTCGATGCCGCCGGCCTGCTGGAAGTAGGTGAACTGCGAGATCTCCATGCCATCGAACAGCACCTGCCAGCCGATGCCCCAGGCGCCGAGCGTCGGCGATTCCCAGTTGTCTTCCTCGAAGCGGATGTCGTGCTGCCGCGGGTTGATGCCGCAGGCTTCGAGGCTGTCGAGATACAGCTGCTGGACCTCGTCGGGGGCCGGCTTGAGGATGACCTGGAACTGATGGTGCTTGAACAGCCGGTTCGGGTTCTCGCCGAAGCGGCCGTCGGCCGGCCGCCGCGACGGCTGGACGTAGGCGACACTCCAGTGCGCGGGCCCGAGCACGCGCAGGAACGTCTCCGGGTGCATCGTGCCGGCGCCGACCTCGACGTCGAGTGGCTGCTGCAGCGCGCAGCCGCGCGACGCCCAGAATTCGGACAGCTTGAGGATCAGGCTCTGAAACGTCACGATGCCAACCGACACAACGCGGGCGCGAGGACACAGAGTGAACAACCCACGGAGACACTGCGACACCGAGATCTTCTTGTTCTGCATACAAGAACCCTCGGTGTCTCAGTGTCTCGGCGGCGATCCCGTCTCTGTGGACTCATCAACCTCTGTGTCCTCCGCTCCGCATCTCCCGGAGCACGCGCACTGATTTCAGGTCCTTCTCGAGGTGCATCCTGATCAGCGCGCGGTGCGCGGTTTCCAGCTCCCGCAGCGCGCCGTGCGACACCGTCGCCCGCGCCAGCGCAAACGGGCTCGAGCTGCGTGCCATCACCAGGAACGCCTGCGCCTCGTCCGACAGCGCCGGGTCGACCTCGTAGACGCCCTGCAGCCGCAGCAGCCAGAACTCGAAGTAGCGCGCCAGCGGCTCGATCGGCACCCCCTGCGCGATCGCGTCGGTCATCGACGCGCCGAGCCGGAACAGCGTCTCGTTCGGATCCGCTTCCGGCGCCCACTCGTCGATCAACTCGGCGAAGTAGCTGACGTAGCCGAGCGCCTCCCCGTCGAGCGCCGATAGCGGCGAGCGCAGCTGCTCGACGTAGTCCAGCCGCACCAGATCCCGGCGCTCGCGCTCGACGTAGCCGACGCGGCCGTAGGTCAGCGGCTCGAGCGCCCCGCCGAACCGGCGCCGGCTCTGACGCGCGTTCTTGGCGACCCCGCGCTTCTTGCCGCGATCGCGGGTCAGAAACACCACGATGCGATCCGACTCACCGAGCTTGTAGGTTCGCAGGATCAGCGCGTCGGTGGTATGAAGCGGCATCCAGCAGGGATCAAGATTATACGTCGGCGGGCCGCAAAGGCCGCCCTACTTCAGCCCGATGTCGTTCAGCACGCCCTCGTCTTCACGCCATTCGGCCTTCACGCGGACGTGCAGGTCGAGATACACCTTGGCGTCGAAGAACTTCTCCAGGTCCTCGCGCGCCGCGGTGCCGATGCGCTTGATCATGTCGCCGCCCCGGCCGATGACGATCGGCTTCTGCGACTCGCGCTCGACCACGATCGAGCAATACAGGTTGAGCGTCCCGTTCTTGCCCTGCGGCTCCTCGAACCGGTCGATCACCACCGCGCTCGAGAACGGGATCTCGGCGTGCGTCAGCTGCAGCAGCTTCTCGCGCACGATCTCGGCGGCGAAGAAGCGTTCGGGCTGGTCGGTCAGGTAATCCGGCGGATAGCGCGGCTCCCCGTCAGGCAGCCGATCGAGGATGATGCGTTCGAGCCGATCGACGTTGTCCCCCGTGCCGGCCGACACCGGGATGATCTCCGCGAACTTCCCGAGCTCGCTGTACTGCTGCAGCAGCGGCAGCAGGGTGTTCTTCTTGATCAGATCGATCTTGTTCAAGACCAGAAACACCGGCACCTCGGTGCGCTTGAGGAGGTCGAGCACGAAGCGGTCCCCCTTGCCCGGCGGCTCGGTGACGTCGACCACCAGGCAGAGCACGTCGACTTCCTGGATCGTGTCGACGGCGGCGTCGACCATGCGGACGTTCATGCGGTGCAGCGGCCGGTGAATGCCCGGCGTGTCGAGGAACACCACCTGGCCGTCGGGATAATTCTTGACCCCGAGGATCCGGTTCCTCGTCGTCTGCGGCTTGTCGGAGACGATCGCCAGCTTGGTGCCGATGATCCGGTTGAGCAGCGTCGACTTGCCCGCGTTCGGGCGGCCGATGAACGAGACGAACCCTGATTTCATGATGCCGTTCTCGATTTTTCGAGCGCCTGCTCCGCACTGTCGCCGGCAGACGCCTTCTTGCACATCCGCACGCGGTTGACGCGGCGGCGCTCGGCGTCGAGGACTTCGACGCTGAGGCCGTCGACCTCGAACTTCTCGCCCACCGCCGGCACGCGCCCGAGCTTCGACAGCAGGTAGCCGCCGACGGTCTCGAAGCCTTCGCGCTCGATGTCGACGTTCAGGCGCTGGATGACCTCGTCGACGTTGGCCTTGCCGCTGAACACCCAGCGGCCGTTCCCTTCGTCCACGATCGGCTCGGCCTCGACGTCGTACTCGTCGCGGATCTCGCCGACGATCTCCTCGAGCAGATCCTCGATCGTCACCAGCCCCGCGGTGCCGCCGTACTCGTCGACGACAATCGCGCACTGCGTCTGCTGCCGCTGGAACTGCTTCAGCAGTTCCGGCACGCGTTTCGTCTCCGGCACCACCACCGCCGGCCGCAGCAGCGTCGTCACCGGCCGGGCATCGTCCGCGGTGCTGAGGACCACGAGATCCTTGACGAAGACGAAGCCGGCGATGTTGTCGAGCGAATCCTTGTAGACCGGGAAGCGCGAATACTCCTGTTCGCGGAACATGTCGCGCACGTCGCCGACCGTCGCGGTGTCGCGGATGGCGACGATGTCCGGGCGCGGCGTCATCACCTCGCGAACCAGGGTATCGCCGAAGTCGACGATGCTCTGGAGCAGGCGGCGCTCCTCGCCCTCGATTAGCCCTTCCTGCTCCGCCGTGTCGATGTAGGCTTTCGCGGCGTCGTTCGCTTCTTCCGCCGCTTCGTCGGGCGTCGCCGCGGGACCGGTGCGGCGCGCGGCCGGAACGATGCCCGCGATCCAGCGGCTCATCGGGTTGAGCAGCCGCGCGATTGGCGCGAACGTCGGCAGCAGGATCTCGAGGATGTGCTCCGGATCGCGGCTGGCGATCATCACCGGCACGAACAGCTCGAACACGACGACGAAGCCGGCCAGCGCCAGCAGCAGCGAGGGCAGGGTGTGCGCCGCGTCGATGCCGATGCCGCGCGCGAGCAGCGCGGTGGCGCTGCCGGTGACGAGGCCGAGCAGCAGCCGTACCGGAATGAACAGCAGCAGCGGGTCGTCGAGGAACGAGCCGAGTGCGCCGGGACGATTCGAGCGCTCGGCCACCAGGCGCAGCGACAACCGCATCAGCGCGCTGAACGCCGCTTCGATCGAGCCGAGATACACGCCGGCGCACGCCAGCAGGAACACGGCGAGCGGAATCATGCGGTCGCTCTTTCGATCAATCCCTCGGGCAGGCCGCCCTTGCGGCGCAGACGGCGCTCGACGCGCCGCATCCGTCCTTCGTCCGTCTCGTGATCGTAGCCGAGCAGGTGCAGCAGGCCGTGCAAGGCGAGGACGCGCAGCTCGGTCTGTTCGCTGTGACGCGCTTCGCGCGCCTGTCGCTTCGCCACCCCCCGCGCGATCACGATGTCGCCAAGGAACGGGCGCGGCGCTGGGCGCCCGGCGGTCGGTGCCGGGCGCGGCGAGCTGGACGAGCGGTCGGCGGCATTCGGAAACGAGAGCACGTCGGTGGCGTAGTCCAGCCGCCGATATCTGCGGTTCAACTCGCGGACGCGGCGATCGGTGACCAGGGCGACGCTGACCGCACCGCGGGCGCGGGCCGGCGCGATCCGGCGCAGCCACGCCGCCAGTCCGGGGACCGCCACGCGGCGTCCCCGGTCGTCGACGATCGACACCGCCAGCCGCTTGCCCGCCGAAGCTCGCGCGGTCCTCCGGCGAGCGATGGCTCGGTCAGGCATGCTTGCCGTTCGGAGTGGAGTACGCTTCGTAGGCCTTCACGATCGCCTGCACGAGTTTGTGGCGGACGACGTCGCGGTCGTCGAACTGGACGAACTCGATGCCCTCGATGTGGCCGCACACCTTCATCGCCTCGATCAGCCCCGACATCTTCCCCGTCGGCAGATCGATCTGCGTGATGTCGCCGGTGATCACCGCCTTGGCGCCGAAGCCGAGCCGCGTCAGGAACATCTTCATCTGCTCGGACGTGGTGTTCTGCGCCTCGTCGAGGATGACGAAGGCGTCATTGAGCGTGCGGCCGCGCATGAAGGCAATCGGCGCGATCTCGATCGTGCCGCGCTCGATGTAGCGCGCGACCCGCTCGGTGTCGAGCATGTCGTAGAGCGCGTCGTAGAGCGGCCGCAGGTACGGGTTGACCTTCTCCTGCATGTCGCCGGGGAGGAACCCGAGCTTCTCACCCGCTTCCACCGCCGGGCGCGCGAGGATGATCCGGCTCACCTTCTTCGCGATCAGGAAGGCGACCGCCTGGGCCATCGCGAGATACGTTTTGCCGGTGCCGGCCGGGCCGATGCCGAAGACGATGTCGTTGGCTTCAATCGCGTCGAGGTACTTGCGCTGGTTGACCGTCTTCGGCGCGACGCGCTTCTTTCCGGCCGCCGTCAGGCTGCCCTTGAGGAAATGATCGCGCAGATCGACGAGCGTATCCTGGGCGACGAGATCGCCGGCGGTCTTGACGTCGGTGTTCGACAGCTTGAAGCCGTCGCGAATCAGCGACGCCAGCTGGCTGACGACGCGGTCGGCCTTGTCGACGTGGGCGGAGTCCCCTTCGATCAGCAGATCGTTCCCCTGGGTGCGAATCTTGACGCCGAACAGCGACTCGAGCCGCTTGAGATTCTCGTCGTAGGCGCCGAACAGCGTTTCGATCCCCTCTTCGGGGACGGTGATGCGTTTCATCAGCTCAATTCTGGATCCGGATGTGGAGCTCGCGCAGCTGTTTCGCGTCGACCGGCGACGGCGCGCTCGCCATCAAATCGACGGCGCTGGCGGTCTTGGGGAACGCGATCACTTCGCGAATCGACGACTCGCCGGCCAGAATCGCGACGATACGGTCGAGCCCGAGCGCGATGCCGCCGTGCGGCGGCGTGCCGTATTCGAGCGCTTCGAGGAAGAATCCGAAGCGCAGCTTGGCCTCGTCTTCGGTAATGCCGAGGCGGCTGAAGATCCGCGCCTGCAGCGCGGCGTCGTGGATGCGAACGCTGCCGCCGCCGATTTCCGAGCCGTTGAGGACGAGGTCGTAGGCCTTGGCGCGCACCTCGCCCGGCTGGGTGTCCAGCTTGTCCCAGTCCTCGTCGTGCGGCGAGGTGAACGGATGGTGCATCGAGTACCAGCGGCCGTCCTCGGCGCTGTATTCGAGCAGCGGGAAATCGGTCACCCACAGGAACTCGAACTGCTCCGGGTTGAGCAGCTGTTCCTTGTGCGCGATCTGGAGCCGCAGCGCGCCGAGCAGCTTCGAGGTGTTGTCCGCCGGCCCCGCCGCCATCAGCAGCAAGTCATCCGCTGCCGCCTGGACCCGATCGAGCGCCGGCCTCAGCGCCGCTTCGCTCAGCGCCTTCACCGAACTGAGCGGCGGCGCGCCGGGGCGCACCCAGATCAAGCCGGTGAAGCCGAGCGCCTTCGCCTGGTCGACAAGGACGTCGAGCTGACTACGCGAATATTTGTTGCCGCCCTTGACGTTGAAGCCGCGCACGACGCCGCCGTCGGCGACGATCTGCTTGAAGACGCGGAACTCGGAATCGCGGAACAGATCCGACAGATCGTGGATCTCCATGCCGCAGCGCAGGTCGGGCTTGTCCGAGCCGTAGCGCGCGATCGCCTCGGCGTAGCCGATGCGGCGGAAGGGCAGCGTCACCTCTTTGCCAATCTGCCTGAAAATTTCTGGCATCAACGGCTCGATCAGGCCGTAAATCGTCTCCGGCTGCGCGAACGACACCTCGACGTCGACCTGGGTGAACTCGAGCTGCCGGTCGGCGCGCTGATCCTCGTCGCGGAAACAGCGCACGATCTGGAAGTAGCGATCGGTGCCGGCAATCATCAGCAGCTGCTTGAAGATCTGCGGCGACTGCGGCAGCGCGTAGAACTCGCCGGCATGCACGCGGCTCGGCACC
>JAOBWF010000163.1 GCA_025463215.1 Acidobacteriota bacterium
CGAACGGTTTCTTGGCGCGCAGCGAGCTGTAGTGGATGGCATGCGCGATCAGCTCCTTGCCGGTCCCCGACTCGCCGCGAATCAGCGCGGTGGTGTTGGTGCCGGACACCTGCGTGACCTGCTCGAAGATCTGCCGCATCGGACCGCTGCTGCCGACCAGGTTCGAGAAATCGTAGCGCTCGCGCAGCTCCTGCCGCAGGTGGGTGTTCTCGTCGACCAGCGTCCGCTTGTCCTCCTCGACCAACCGGTTGATCTTCACTGCCTGCGCGATCATCGACGCGACGACGCCGAGGAACTTGGTGCTGCGCTCGAAATTCCGCTCGGCCTTGAACTTCAGGTCGATCGCCAGCGCACCGATCGCGCGGCGGTTGAGGGTGATCGGCACGCAGACGAAGCTGAGCTCCTGGTGCGACAGCTCGGGCCGGCGGGCGGCGCGGTGCAGGAACGCCGGCTCGCTGCTGACGCGCGGCACCACAATCGGCTTGCCGCTCTGCACCACCTTGCCGGTGATCCCCTCGCCGATCCGGTAGCGGACCAGGCGCGACGCATCGCCGATGCCGTCGGCGGCTTCGACCCGCAGATCGCCGTTTTCTTCGAGGATCGAGACGATGCCGCGCACCGCGCCGTGGTGGCGGGCGAGGATTTCGAGGACGCGGTGCAGCGACGCCTTGAGGTTCAGCGTGCCAGAGAGCGCCTGGCTGACCTCGAGCAGGCTCGACAGCCGGCGGGCTTCGCGGGTCGGGGCGTCGACGTCGAGCGGCGGGGCGATCGGGCGCGTCGCCCGGGCAGTTGTGGCGGTCATGGTCTCCATCCTACAATCCTGTCGCTTTTAGCGATATACCAAACATTTGTGTGTGAACCGAAAAACAGCCGGCGCCCGGCGCCGGGCCGGCAGTCCGACATTTTTGTCTGACCAAGTGAGACGACCTACGTGAGTGTCTGATCGAGTTTTGAACGACCGCACGACCCAGCGAAAACAGGCCTGATTTCCGTGGTCGCGTTCGCATGCTGTCGTGGTGTGCATATTGCTCACCAGATCGCCATGAGCGAACTCACCACTCCCGACGCACGCCGCGCCGCGAGGCGCCTCGCCGTCCTCGCCGGCCTCGCGTTGCTCGCGTGTGCGACGCCGGTGCAGGCGCAGCCGCCGCACGTCCGCGGCGACGCCGGCATGCAGCGGCTGATCGCCGAAGCCGCGCGCCGCTCACCCGCGATTCAGGAATGGATCGATCACCTGCAGGAGCTGGACGTCACCGTTTATGTCCGCTCCCGGCTGTTCGTGAACCTCGAGCTCGAGGGGCGCGTCGCGCTGCTCGCCCGGACCGGCAGCCACCGCTATTTGGTGATCGAGCTGGCGTGCGGCCGATCGGAGCTGAACCAGATGGTGACGCTCGCGCACGAGCTGTTTCACGCGATCGAAATCGCCGAGGAGCCGGCGGCGATCAGCGCCGACACCGTCGCGGATCTCTACTCGCGCATCGGCCGGCAGACCGGCAACGACAACGGACGCAGGACGTTCGAAACGGAAGCAGCGGCCGCGGCGGGAGTGCGCGCGCGCCGGCAGCTTCTCACCACCACGAGGCCCGGCAATGGAACTTGAACGAATGGTCTATCGCATCCGCGAGGAATTCATGGAGATGCCCGGACTGCGGCTGACGCCGGCGCAGGCCACGCGGCTGTGGGGCATGGAACACCACGCCTGCCGCCAGGTGATCGACAGGCTCGTCGACGCCTCGTTCCTGCGGTGGACCGCCTCGGGCGCAGTGACGAGAGCCGACTCGTGATCCGGCGGTGATGCCTGACGTCTCAGACGTGAGACGTCAGACCCGTTACCCGCGTCGTGGTCTGTAAACGTGCGTCGCCTGGCCGAAGAACACTTCCGCCGATTCCATGATGGTCTCGGTGAGCGTCGGGTGCGGGTGGATCGTCAGCTTCAGATCGGTGGCATTGGCGCCCATCTCGATCGCGAGCACGCCCTCCGCAATCAGCTCGCCCGCGCCGGGACCGACGAGGCCGACGCCGAGCAGGCGCTCGGTCTCGGGGTCGAGAATCAGCTTGGTCAGGCCGTCGGTGCGATCGAGCGTGATCGCGCGGCCTGATGCGCCCCACGGAAACTTCGCCACCGTGACGTGGCGCCCCTCCTTCGCCGCCTGCGCTTCGGTCAACCCGGCCCAGGCCAGCTCGGGATCGGTGAACACGACCGCCGGGATGGCGCGGGGTGCGAACGCGACGTTCTCCCCCGCCATCACCTCGACCGCGACGCGCCCTTCATGCGACGCCTTGTGCGCCAGCATCGGCTCGCCGACGACATCCCCGATCGCGAAGATCGATGGCTCATGGGTGCGGCGCTGCTCGTCGACCATGATGAAGCCGCGCTGATCGACCTGGACGTTGGTGTGCTCGAGGCCGGGAATCTTCGAGTTCGGCCGGCGCCCGACGGAGACCAGCACGCGATCGAACAGCTGATCCTTCGCCTCCGCCTTGCCCTCGAACGTCACCCGGATGCCCTTCGCTTCCGGCGTGACCGACACCACCTTCGTCTCCAGCAGCACGCTCTTCATCGTCTGCGTCACGCGCTTGGCGAGGACGTCGACGAGATCGCGGTCGGCGCCCGGCAGCAGGCCGCCGGTCATTTCGACCACGGTGACTGCGCTGCCGAGCGCCGCGTACACCGAGCCGAGCTCGAGACCGATGTAGCCGCCGCCGACGACCAGCAGCGACTTCGGGATGTCGGGCAGGTCGAGCGCCGCGGTCGAGTCCATCACGCGCGGATCGTCGACCTTCAGCGTCGGCGGAATCGCCGGCAGGGATCCGGTCGCGAGCAGCGCATGCTCGAACTGCACTGCCTCTTCGCCGCCGGCCGTCAGTTTCACCGTCAGGTTGTGCGCGTCGACCAGCGCGGCCCAGCCCTGGAGGTACTGCACCTTGCGGTGCCTGGCCAGCTGTCCGGTGCCGCTCGTCAACCGCTTGACGACGTTGTCCTTGAAGGCGCGCAGCTGAGCGATGTCGATCTTCGGCTCACCGAACTCGACGCCCCACGCCTTGGCGTGGCGCGATTCGTCGATCAGCTTGGCGACGTGGAGCAGCGCCTTGGACGGAATGCAGCCGCGATAGACGCAGACGCCGCCGGGATTCACTTCCGGATCGACGAGCGCGACGCTGAGACCGAGATCGGCGGCAAGAAACGCGGCGGCGTAGCCCCCCGGCCCGCCGCCGACGACTACGAGTTGTACAGAGGTCATCTCAAACCAAATGCAGCCCGCAAGGCACGGAGATCATGACACGCTTCGTGTCTTCGTGGTCACGGCAGGGTTATCAGTCGCGTGCCGGGCCATCAGCCCTGGAGCGCGAGAAGGAACGGCTGCTCCAGCGCCTCGCAGACCCAGCGCAGGAAGCGGATGCCGTCTGCGCCGTCGATCACGCGGTGATCGTAGGACAGCGACAGCGGCAGCATGAAGCGCGGCGTGAACCCGCCTGTCGCCTTGTCGTAGACCGGCTCCATGCGCGCCCGCGAGATGCCGAGGAACGCGACTTCCGGCGCGTTGACGATGGGGGTGAAGTAGGTGCCGCCGATGCCGCCGAGATTCGAGATGCTGAAGCAGCCGCCCTGCATCTCCTCGAGCGAGATCTTGCGGCTGCGCGCCTTCTCGGACAGCTGCGCCAGCTCCACCGAGAGCTGGACGATGTTCTTCTGATCGGCGTCCCGGATCACCGGCACGAGCAAACCGCGATCGGTGTCGACCGCAACGCCGATGTTGACGTACTTCTTGACGATGATCTCGTCGGTCGCGAGATCGAGCGAGGCGTTGAACTGCGGAAACTTGCGCAGCGCCGCCGCAATCACCTTGACCGCAATCGACGTCACCGTCAGGTTGCCGCCGGCGGCCTCGACCTGTTTCGTGTACTTCTTGCGCAGCTCCTCGAGCCCGCTGATGTCGGCGAGGTCGCACTGCGTGACGTGCGGGATGGTCGCCCACGCCGCGCTCAGATGCTCGGCGGTTTTGCGCCGCACGGCCCGCATCGGCTGGCGCTCGACCGCGCCCCAGCGTGTGAAGTCGGGCAGCGCGACGCTCGCGGCGCCGCCGCGGCCGGCGCCGCTCGTCACCAGCCGCTTGACGTGCGCCTTGACGTCCTCGATCGAGATGCGGCCGTTGTCGCCGGTGCCCTGCACCTCGGCGATCTCGACGCCGAGCTCGCGCGCCGTCCGCCGCACCGACGGGGC
>JAOBWF010000165.1 GCA_025463215.1 Acidobacteriota bacterium
GTTCATCGCGGCGACCACCGGCGCGAAGAGCGGCTCCTTCACGATCCCGACGACCGGCGAGACATCCGCCAACGTCTGGTATCGGCTCTCTCTCACCGTGCGCGATTCCGGCGGGCTGACGCAGACCGTACAGCGCGACATCGTGCCGCGCATCTCGCGCCTGACGCTGGCGACCAGCCCCGCGGCACTTCAGCTGACACTCGACGGCCAGCCGGTCACCGCGCCATTCGCGTTCGACAGCGTCGTCGGCATCGTGCGCACCGTTGCGGCGGCCACGCCACAGACGTCCGGCGGTGTGGCGTACGCGTTCGGCAGCTGGTCCGATGGCGGGGCGCGGTCGCACTCGGTCGCGACACCGGCAGCCGCCACGACATACACGGCGCGGTACAACGCGTCCGCCGGCGGTCCGAACGGTCTGAATGGCGCGTACTTCCCCACGGCGACGCTGACCGGAACCTCGCGGACGCGGGTCGATCCCGCCGTCGACTTCGTGTGGGGCGCGGCGTCGCCGGCGGCCGGCATCCCCGCCGATCATTTCAGCGTGCGCTGGACCGGTCAGGTGCTGCCGCAGTTCTCGGAGACCTACACGTTCTACACGGTCAGCAACGACGGCGTCCGGCTCTGGGTCAACGGCACGCGGGTCGTCGACAACTGGACCAACCACGGCACGACGGAAAACAGCGGCACGGTCGCGCTCGCCGCGGGACAGCGCTACGACATCAAAATGGAATACTACGAGGATACCGGCAACGCCACGGCGCGGCTGCTTTGGAGCAGTCCGTCGACGCCGAAGGCGGTCGTCCCCAACGCGCGCCTGTTCGCGCCGGCTCGTGCGCCGGCGGCGGTGGCCTTCGCGGTCAACTTCCAGACCGCGTCCGCGGCGGTGCCTTCGGGCTACTTGAAGGACGCCGGGCTCGTTTACGGGGATCGCGGCAACGGCCATAGCTACGGCTGGAACGCCGATAACAGCGCGCAGATGCGCGACCGGAACTCGTCGGCCTCGCCGGATCAGCGCTACGACACACTCGCGTACATGCAGCGCCCCGCCAACCCGGACGCGTTCTGGGAGATCGCGGTGCCGAATGGTACCTACACCGTACGGCTCGTCGCGGGGGATGCGGGCTACTTCGACATCACCTACAAGCTGACCGTTGAAGGTGTGCTGACGGTCAACGGCACGTCGAGTGCCGCGTCCCGCTGGGTCGAGGGCACGTCGACGGTCGCGGTCACTGACGGCCGACTGACGATCCGCAACGCCAGTGGCGCGACGGCGAACAAGATCTGTTTTGTCGAGGTGACGCCGGAGTAGTTGAAGTGGCACCCTCCTTGCTCATCCATGACGCATGGGTACAATCCTTCTCGTCATTCTCGTGTTGATGCTCCTCGGCGCGATCCCCACTTGGCCGCACAGCCGCAGCTGGGGCTACGCACCGAGTGGTGGCCTTGGTCTCGTCGTCGTGATCCTGCTGATCCTGATCCTGACCGGCCGTCTGTAGACTCGGTTGTCGTGAATCGCATACTCCCCCTGGTCTTTCTGTTCGCTTCACCTGGCCTCGCGTTGTGTCAGCCCGCGGACGCCGATCCGCCGTTGACCGCGGACCGCTACGCGCCGATCACGACCGACCAGCGCGTCGACTGGATTGTCGACGGCACGATCGGCCGCCGCAGCCTCACCGTCGTCGGCCCGCTCGCGACCGCGTGGCAGACGGCGTTCAACTCGCCGGAAGAGTGGGGACGGGGCGTCCCGGGGATCGCGAAGCGGTATGCGCAGCGCGAAGCCGATGTCGCGATCTCGAACACCATCGAGGCGGGGCTCGGCGCGTTGTCGGGCGAGGATCCGCGCTACATCCGGTCGGGACGCACAGGCCTCTGGCCTCGCGCCCGCTATGCGATCAAGACGGTGTTCCTGGCGCAGCGGCCGGACGGCAGCTTGAAGCCGGCCTGGGGCCGCTACGCCGGCAACACGCTGAACAATCTGATTGAGAACAGCTGGCTGCCGCCGAGCGTGACGACGCCAGGTCAGACCGTGTTGCGCAGCGGCATGGGCATGCTGGGGCGCCTCGGCGGAAACGCCTGGGAAGAGTTCTGGCCGGACGTCGCGCGTAAATTCAAAAAGAAATAGCGCAGACCTTCAGGTCTGCCGGTCGGTCAGCCCTCAGGCCGGCCGTGTTCCGAATCGTTCCGCGGATCTGAGCTTCGCCGCCGCGGCCACGTCCTCACGGTTGCGCGGCGCGGCATTGGTCGACAGCGAGTCGATCAGCCGCCGCGCCACCGCCGCGGTCTCCTCGATGGCCCGATCGAAGGCCGCTTCATTCGCCTTCGACGGCGCGGTGAAACCACTCAGCTTGCGCACGAACTGCAGCGATGCCGCGCGGATCTCGTCGTCGGTCGCCGGCGGATCGAAGTTAAACAGCGTCTTGATGTTTCGGCACATCGGCTTGCCCCCAGGGATATTCGATGTAGTGCGCCGTTTCGGCGGCCACGTCGCGTCCGCACAGCTGCGCGACGACCGCGAACGACATGTCGATGCCGGCGGAGACGCCGGCGGATGTGAAGATGCCGTCCTGCACCACGCGGGCGGCGCGCTGAACCTGAATCGTCGGGTCAATCGACGCCAGCAGGTCCAGCCCCGCCCAGTGCGTCGTCGCCCGTTTACCGTTCAACAGCCCGAGCTTTGCCAGCAGCAGTGCGCCGGTGCAGACCGACGTCACCTGACGCGCGCGGCCGGCGGTCTCGCGGATCCACGTCAGAGCGGCCTCGTCGGTCAGCAGTGCGCGCGTGCCGAAGCCGCCGGGAACGACCAGGATGTCGATGGACGGCGCGTCGGCCCAGGAATAATTCGGCGTCACCAACAACCCGCCGATCGCGGCAATCGGGTCGCGTGTACGCGCGACGGTGAAGGTGTGGAACGGCGCGCTGTCGTCGGTGCGCCGGGAATCGGCGCCCGCCACCGTCCGCGTGCGCGAGAACACCTCGAACGGGCCGGCGAAGTCGAGCACCTCGACATCCTCGAAGACGAAAACCCCGACGGTCTGGCGTCTGTTCATGTCTCACCTTACCCGACCTACCGGACCTCTAGCGCCCGTGACCGACCGGCTTCGTCATGCGAATGAAATGCGCCGGCTTGGTCAGCTTCGATTCGACCAGCGGCTCCGTGCCGTTGTCGACGAAACCGAGCGCGCGATAGAACGGCGGCAGCTCCGTGCGGCGATCGACGATCCTGATGTCGATCGCTCCACAGCCGAGCGAGGCGGCATGACGCTCCGCCGCGGCGATCATCTGCCGCCCGATGCCGCTGCCCTGTCGCGACGGGTTGACGGCCAGCATGCCGAGGTAGATCCGATCGCCGCGCCGCTCGAGATACATGCACGACACCAGGACCGCGTCATCGCCGTCGACGACGAAGAAGGTGCCGGTCGTCATGTAGCGTTCGATCTCCGCCACGGAGGTGCGATCCTTGTCGATGAAATCGCGCTCCATCGCGAACGCCGCGTTCAACAGCGCGACGAGGGCAGGGATGTCGTGTGCATCGGCGCTTCGGGTCGTGACTGTGTGTTTCAATCCAGCTCCAGCTGCCACCGTGGCACCCAGCGTCTCGCTCCTGGCGCCTGCCAGCCGCATCCCTATCGCGTGAGCTTCCGGTATTTGATCCGATGCGGCTGGTCCGCAGCCGATCCAAGGCGTCGCTTCCGGTCCGCCTCGTAATCCTGATAGTTCCCTTCGAACCACACGACCTGACTGTCCCCCTCGAAGGCGAGCATGTGCGTCGCGATGCGGTCGAGGAACCAGCGGTCGTGGCTGATGACCACCGCGCAGCCGGCGAAGTTGAGCAGCGCCTCCTCGAGCGATCGCAGCGTGTCGACGTCGAGGTCGTTGGTCGGCTCGTCGAGCAGCAGCAGGTTGCTCCCCTTCTTGAGCAGCTTGGCGAGGTGCACGCGATTGCGCTCGCCGCCGGACAGCGTGCCGACCTTGCGTCCCTGCGCGGCGCCTTTGAAATTGAACCACGAGACGTAGGCGCGCGACGCCACCTTGCGTTTGCCGAGCTCGATCTCGTCGGCGCTGGCGGTGATCTCGTCGAACACGCTCTTGTTCGGATCGAGCGCATCGCGGCTCTGATCGACGTAGCCGACCTGCACCGTCTCGCCGACGCGCAGGGTGCCGGCGTCCGGCTTCTCCGTCCCGGTGATCATCTTGAACAGGGTCGTCTTGCCGGCGCCATTCGGGCCGATCACGCCGACGATGCCGCCGCGCGGCAGCGTGAAATCGAGATTATCGATCAGCAGGTTGTCGCCGAAGCTTTTCTTGACGCCGCGGGCCTCGACGACGATGTCGCCGAGACGCGGGCCCGGGGCGATGTAGATCTCGGCGCTCTCAATCTTTTTGGTGCCTTCTTCGCGGAGCAGATCCTCGTAGGCGTTGAGACGCGCCTTGCCCTTGGACTGGCGCGCGCGCGGCGACATCCGGATCCATTCCAGCTCGCGCTCGAGCGTCTGCTGCTTGCGGGTCTCCGCCTTTTCCTCCTGCTGCAGCCGGTTCGATTTCTGCTCAAGCCACGACGAGTAATTGCCTTCCCACGGGATGCCGCGGCCGCGATCGAGCTCGAGGATCCAGCCGGCGACGTTGTCGAGGAAATAGCGATCGTGCGTCACGGCGACGACCGTGCCTTTGTACTCCTTGAGGAAGCGTTCGAGCCAGGCGACCGATTCAGCGTCGAGGTGGTTGGTTGGCTCGTCGAGCAGCAGCAGATCTGGCGACTGCAACAGCAGCCGGCACAGCGCGACGCGGCGGCGCTCACCGCCCGACAGCGTGGTGACGTCGGCATCGGGCGGCGGCAGGCGCAGCGCGTCCATCGCGATTTCGAGCTGGGAGTCGAGGTCCCACGCGTTGCAGGCGTCGATCTTGTCCTGGATTTTCGACTGCTCGTCCATGACCTTGTCCATCTCGTCGGGGGATAGATCTTCGCCGAGCTTGGCGTTGACCTGGTCGTAGCGCTCGAGCAGCGCCTTGGTCGACGCGACCCCTTCTTCGACGTTGCCGAGCACCGTTTTGGCGGCGTCGAGCTGCGGCTCCTGCTTGAGGAACCCGATCGAGATGCCGGCGGCCGAGAACGCCTCGCCGATGAAGCTCTGATCCTCGCCGGACATGATCTTGAGGAGCGAGCTCTTGCCCGCGCCATTCAGGCCGAGCACGCCGATCTTGGCGCCGTAATAGAACGACAGCCAGATGTCTTCGAGCACTTTGGTATCGGGCTGGTGGACCTTCCCGAGACCCTTCATGGTGTAGATGAACTGGGGCATACGTTTAAATGCTGATTGCTAAATGCTGATTGCGAATTGCAAGTCCAAATTGCTCATTGTCGATGGATTGGGCCGGACCGGTGGGCGTCGCGACGTCACTAGCGTACCATTCCGCAATAAATTAGCAATTGGCAATTTGCAACTAGCATTGTAGTGACGATGGTGGTCCGTCGCATCATTCACGTCGACATGGACGCCTTCTACGCGTCGGTCGAACAGCGCGACGATCCGTCGCTGCGGGGCAAGCCGCTCGCCGTCGGCGGCCGCCCGGAGGGGCGCGGCGTCGTCGCGGCGGCGAGCTACGAAGCGCGCGCCTTCGGCGTCTACTCGGCGATGCCGATGTCGAAGGCGATCCGCCTGTGCCCGGCGCTGGTGATCGTCCGCCCCGACTTCGCGCGCTACAAGGCGGCGTCGAACGCGGTGTTCTCGATCTTCCGCGAGGTGACGCCGCTGGTCGAGCCGCTGTCACTCGACGAGGCCTATCTCGACGTCACCGACAATGCCTGGGGCGAGACGTTCGCGACGCCGATCGCAAAGCGCTTGAAGGAACGGATCCGTGCGGACACCGGCTTGACCGCGTCGGCCGGCGTCGCGCCGAACAAGTTCCTCGCGAAGATCGCGTCCGGCTGGAAAAAACCCGACGGTCTGACAGTGATCAGCCCCGACCGGGTCGAGCCCTTCCTGCAGCAGTTGCCGGTCGACGCACTGTGGGGCGTCGGTCCGGTGACCGCCGAGAAGCTGCGCGCCAGAGGCATCGAGCGCCTCGTCGATGTCCGCGCCGCCGACCTGCAGCTGCTCCGCGACACCGTCGGCAGCCTGGCCGACTGGCTGCGCCAGCTGGCCCACGGTGTCGATGATCGGGCGGTGACGCCGAACCGCGAGGCGAAATCATCCGGCTCCGAAAATACGTATCCTGAAGACCTCACCGACGTCGCGACCATCCGCACCGAGATCGCGGACATGGCGGCCCATGCCATCAGCTGGCTCGAGCGCCGCCAGATGCTGGCGCGCACGGTGACGATCAAGGTGCGCTACGCGGACTTCAGCACCATCACCCGCAGCCATTCGGCGCTTCCGACACGCGACCAGGCCGAGCTCACGGCACGAGCCGTCGGCCTCCTCGACAAGACCGAGGCCGGGGCCCGGCCGGTCCGGCTCCTCGGCGTCAGCGTGCACAATTTCCGCGGCGACCACGACGTCGACGAGACGCCGCACCGCCTGCCGTTCGGCGACTGATGACGGTCGACACCTGGGATCCGCGCCAATACGACAGGTTTCAACGCGAGCGCGAACAGCCGTTTTTCGACCTGCTGGCGCTCGTGCGCCGCGAGCCGGGGATGCGGGTCGTCGACCTCGGCTGCGGCACCGGCAAGCTGACGCGCACGCTCCACGAACGGCTCGACGCGCGCGGGACCCTCGGGATCGATCGGTCGGCGAAGATGCTGGAGACGGCGATCGCCGCGCCGCCGGTCGCCGGGCTGCGCTTCCAAATCGCCGCGATCGACGATTTCCTGGACGGCACCGAGGTTTACGATCTGATCTTTTCGAACGCCGTGTTGCACTGGGTCGACGCCCACGCGACCCTGCTCGAACGGCTGGCGGCGCGGCTCGCGCCGCGTGGACAGATCGCCTTTCAAGTGCCGACGAACCACACCGACGTGTCACATCTCGTTGCGGATGAGCTAACCGACGTCGAGCCGTTTCGCCGCGCGTTCGGCGGCTGGCGGCGGGATGTGAGCGTACTCCCGCCGGAAACCTACGCGCGCCTGCTCTACCGGCTTGGCTTCGCCGATCCGATCGTGCGCGTGATCGTCTATCCTCATGTCTTGGCCGGACCGGAGGACGTCGTCGAGTGGACGAAAGGGACGCTGCTGACCGCGTATCAGGAGCGCCTGCCGCCCGCCCTGTTCGACGAGTTCGTCGACGAGTATCGGCGCCGCCTGCTCGCGCGGTTCGCCGAGACCCCCGAGGCGCGCGCGCCGCAGTTCTTCTACCCGTTCAAGCGACTTTTGTGTTGGGGACAACGTGCTTAAAGGAACGCGCGACGGCATTCTGAAGAAGGTCCAGCCGACCAGCATCCACGGCCAGATCTCGTGGGACGTCTACTTCACCGACGTCGAGGATCCGGACGGTCAGATCAGCGTCGCGCGCGTCGGTCCCGAAGCGGTGATGGGCCACAACCTCGAGCCCGGCGATCGCATCCAGGTCGAGTACGTCGTCGGCGTCGCGATCCGCGTGACGAGGCTCGTACCGACCACGTAGCGCAGGCGCTACCTGACGATGGTCACCGTCCTCAGCTCGATCCGCGTGTTCGGTGTTTCGCCGGTGCGCGGCGCCGCTTCGATCGCGTCCACCGCCGCCATCCCGTCCACCACGCGGCCGAACGCCGTGTAGACGCCGTCCAGCGCCGCCGCCGTTCCCGTACAGATGAAGAACGACGTCGTCGCGCTGTCGGGCGCATCGCCGCGCGCCATCGAGACGATCCCCTTCACGTGCCTGGTGTCGTTGAACTCTGGCGGCTGATTGTGCGCCAGCGCCTGCTGCTTCGCGGTCAGCGGCGCAGCGCGGCTCGCGAGTGCGCCGGTCTGGATCACGAAGCCGGGTGCGACGCGATGAAACGCCATGCCGTTGTAGACGCCGGCCGCGGCGAGCCGCATGAACTGACGGACGGTGTTCGGCGCCTTGTCGACGAAGAACTCGATCGTGATCGGCCCCGCGCTCGTGTCGAGCACCGCACGGTACGCGCCGAGCTCCGCGGCGCTTTCGGTGACGAACGGCTCGGCCGGCGTATCGCGGATCGTGACATGGCGGATTTCGACGCGCTCGGTGGCGACCCCTTTGTCGTCCACCGGCGTCTCTGAAATCTTCTGGAGCACCTCGATGCCGTCGGCGACGCGCGCGAACACGGTGTACTGATTGTCGAGGGCCGGCTGGTCGGCGAGGACGATGAAGAACTGCGAGCCGGCGCTGTCCGGCTTGCCGGGGACGAGCACCGCCGCGACCGAGCCGCGCGTCATCTTGGCCGCGCGCGCTTCCGCCTTGACCGCGTTCTGCCCGCCGGTGCCGTACAACGCGCGCTTCGCCGGATCCTTCGTCAGCGGATCGCCGCCCTGCACCATCCCGTATTTCACCGCGCGGTGGAAGATCGTGCCGTCATAGGCGCCGGTCGTTGCGAGCTTGATGAAATACGCGGTCATGTTCGGCGCTGCCGCCGGATCGAGATCCAGCACGAACGTCCCCGCGCTGGTGTCGACGACCGCCTGCTTCGGCGGTGCCTGCGCCCGTACCACGGAAAAGAAGGACCCGCACAGCGCGCAAAGCACGCCCAGAAGCACGACGCGTGGCGGTCTCCGCGCGCGCCGCAGTGCGATCTTCATCGCGGCGGCCATTCAGTTCACCGGCCCATCGATGATGCGGCGGGCGTGCCAGATGTAGTGCAGGCTCGAGACGATCGTGATCGCGAGCGACATCCAGATGCCGAGGTCGACGACTCGCGAATGGTAGCCGAGATAATTGAACAGCATCGCAGCCACCGCGGTGACGATGTAGGTGGCGGTCGCGATCTTGCCGAAAATCGACGGCTGAAACGTGCGCCGGCCGATCGCGAGGTTGACGACCGCCACCGTCAGGATAATCACGATATCGCGGCTGATGATGCAGACGGTGAGCCAGACCGGCAATCGGTTGGCGAGATCGAGGTTCGGCAGCGCCAGGACGACGAACGTGGTCACCAGCAGCAGCTTGTCGGCCATCGGATCGAGCCACGCGCCGAGCGTCGTGCGCTGACCCGAGCGGCGCGCGATCAGTCCGTCCAGTCCGTCGGTCACGCCGGCGGTGACGAATACCACGAGCGCCCAGCCGAGATGGCCGTAGAGCACCAGGATCACGAATCCCGGAATCAGCAGCATCCGGAGCAGCGTGAGCTGGTTGGCCGCGGTCAGCACGTCAGCGCAGCCCCGCCAGCGTCTCGACCCGGCCGATCGTCTCGACGGCGTCGGCGCCGGTCACGATGCGCGACGGCTGAAAGCTGTTCTCTGCCGACGTCTTCATCACGCCGGACGCGACCGCGATCGACGCGGCGGGATACGCCAGATGGCCGGGCGACAGGTCTGCGAACTTGAGCCGCGCGGTGTCCCACGCCTTGGCGCGCCCGGGGTTGCGCGCCGCGATCTGCGCCAGCAGCCGGGCGACCGCCTGCGCCAGGTCGGTGCGATGCACGACCGCGCGCGGCTGGAACGCATGGTTCGCGAACGGCTCCATCACGCCGGCGCGCGCCACCTGCATGATCCAGGTCGCCGCCCAGTGATTGCGGACGTCGGTGATCAGCGCCGCATCGGCCCGCCGGGACGACGACAGAATCGAGCCGAGGCGGACGGCGATCAGGGCGGCCAGCTCGGCGCGCGTGATCTGCGGCGCCTGATCGATGGCGCGATACTCGGCCGGCAGCCGCGCCAGCGCGGTTCGCGCGCGCGCCTCCTCGATCCGCCGTTCCAGGTCGGCGTTCGGTTCGATCGCGAGCGCGTCGGCGTACGCCTTCGCGGCGCCGTCGAAGTCGCCGCCGGCCTCGAGCAGCTCGCCGATCTGCGCGAGGGTCTTCGCGTCTCCCGGATCGAGCGCCGCCGCCTTGCCGAAGTGTTCGAGCGCCGCGGCGTTGTCGCCTTTCTGGCGCTCGACCCCGGCGAGCTCGCGATACAGGAACGCACTGTCCGGTGAGCTCGCAATCGCGGTGGTATAGGCCTGCGCCGCTTCGTCGAGCCGCCCGGCCCTGGCCGCCTCGCGGGCGCGGCCGAGCCCCTGTTCGACGGTGCGGAACTTGAGCACTTCGATCCGCCGCGCGAGCTCGGGTTGCGACGGATCGGCGGCGAGTGCCGCCTCGAAGGCGCCGAGCGCGTCGGCGTCGCGGTTGAGCGCGAGCAGCGCCTGCCCCCGGCCGAGATACGCGGCGACATCGTCGTGGTGCGCGTTCAGCTCGATCGCGTGGTCGAAGTGCGGCAGCGCCGCCTTGGCGTCCTTGCGCGCCAGCTCCAGGTAGCCGAGCGAGGTCTCCGCCGGATAGAACGCGGGCTCGGTCTTCAGCGCCGCGGCGAACTCGTGTTCCGCCGTTCGCAGATCGCCCGCCTGGAGGAACGTCCAGCCGCGCGACGCCGAGGCGGCCGCGGGGCTGTCGGCCATCGCCGGGGGCACCGCCGGACGCACGAACTCCGGAAATTTCGGCGCGGTGACGATCGGCACCGGCGCCGTCTTCGGCGCGCAGGCGCTGGCCAGGACAAGGGCAGCCAGCAGCAGCCTCGTCAGTCTCGCCGAGGTGTTGGCGAAGGCGGAGCGCATCAGGAAGATATTAGCCCAGACGATTGAGGAGGCGGCGCGGCACATCGGCGACGATCGACACCTCGGCGTCGCGCGTCTCGTGCAGCACGACCTTGGCGTGGCGGTAGACGCGCGCGATCCGCTCGCGGTCCGCGGCGCTGTCGGGATCGAAGGTCAGGGTGACGCGGACGACGTCGAGCGCGAGGCGCGAGGCGATCGTCTCGACGAGCTCATCAATCCCCTGCCGCGTGAGCGCCGAGATCAGCAGCGCGGACGGATCCTGATCCTGCAGCCGGCGGCGCTCGTCCGGGGTCACCGCGTCGCATTTGTTGTAGATCTCCAGCATCGGCACGTCGAGCGCGCCCACTTCGTCGAGCACGCTGCGGACCGCGTTGATGCGGCGATCGCGATCCGGCGCCGAGGCGTCGATCACGTGGAGCACGAGGTCCGCGTCGGCGGTTTCCTCCAGGGTTGCGCGGAAGGCGGCGACCAGCGCATGCGGCAGCCGGTCGATGAAGCCGACGGTGTCCGAGACGAGCAGCTCACGGCTGTCGGGCAAGCGGACCTGCCGCACCAGCGGATCGAGGGTCACGAACAGCGCGTTGGACGCTTCCGCATCCGAGCGCGTCAGCACGTTGAAGAGCGTCGTCTTGCCGGCATTGGTGTAGCCGACGAGCGCGACGGTCGGGACCGACGCCTTGTGGCGGCGCTCCCGCAGCTGGGTCCGCCGCTTTTTCACCTGATCGATGTCTTCCGAGATCGCGTGAATGCGCGTGCGGATCCGGCGGCGGTCGGTTTCGAGCTTGGTCTCGCCTGGGCCGCGGGAGCCGATGCCGCCGCCGAGGCGGGACAGCGCCGTGCCGGATCCGGCAAGCCGCGGCAGCATGTATTTGAGCTGAGCGAGCTCGACCTGCAGCTTACCCTCGCGCGTCCGGGCGCGGCGCGCGAAGATGTCGAGAATCAGCTGGGTACGGTCGATGATCTTGCGTCCGACTTCCTCTTCGATCTGGCGCAGCTGCGCCGGCGTCAGCTCGTTGTCGAAAATGACGAGATCCGCGTTCAGCTCCGACGCTGACACCGCGAGGGTCTTGATCTTGCCGGCGCCGAGAAAGGTCGAGGGGTCCGGCTTCGGGCGTTCCTGCAGGACGCGCAGGACGACTTCGGCGCCAGCCGCTTGAGCGAGGCCGGCGAGCTCGTCCAGGGATCGCTCCGCATCGAGGCGGCGGGCGCGGCCGGCAATCAGGCCGACCAGCGCGGCGCGCTCGGATCGCCCTATCGGGCGCGTGGCGGGACCAGAGCGTTGTGCAGACATGCCTGAATCGCTTCCCATGAAATGGCGCCGCCGCGCACGAGCGCGGCCTCCGCGCCGGTGACGTCGACGATGGTCGACGGCGCGCCGCCAGGCGTCATGCCGGTGTCGATCAGGAGATCGAGGCGGCTGCCGATCGTCCGCTCGACCTCGTCCGGATCGGCGGTCGCCGGTTGGCCGCTGACGTTGGCGCTGGTCGCCGTGATCGGCTGGCGCGCCTCCGCGCAGATCGCGCGCGCGACGCGGTCAGCCGGCACGCGGACACCGACCTTGCCGGTGCCTCCGGTGACGTCGGCGGCGAGCGCGCGCGGCGCCGCGACCAGCAGCGTCAACGGCCCGGGCCAGAATGTGGCGGCAAGCTGCTGCCCGACCGGCGACAACCGGCCGAGGTGCCCGGCGACCTGCGCGGCGTCGGCCGCAATCAACGGCAGCGCCCGCTCGGCGGCGCGCCCCTTCGCGGCAAACACGCGCCCGATCGCGGCGGCGGAAAACGGATCAGCAGCCAGCCCGTACAGCGTATCGGTCGGCAGCGCGACCAGGCCGCCGTTCAGAATCCATTTGGCCGCCTCCTGAATCGCATCGCGCTGAGGCGACTCAGGATCCACGAACACACGACGCATTTTTCTATTATCAATCGGATGCCGGACGTCTGAATACCGCCCTGGCCATGAACACACCACGGACATGCACCGCGCACGAAGAAGGAACGTGCGGCTAGAACTGAATCTTCACGTTCGTGTCCGGGCGCACGTGGATGCTGTCGATGAAGCGGATCCGGTGCGGCTCGTTCTGCATGATCACCGAGCTGGTGCGGGTACCGTCGCCGAAAAACCGGACGCCGCGCATCAGCGTCCCGTCGGTGACGCCGGTCGCCGCGAAGATGATGTGCTTCCCGGGCGCCAAGTCGCGCGAGCGGTAGATCCGCTTGAAGTCGGTGATCCCCATCGCCCGGCAGCGCTCCTCGTGCTCCGGTTTGCTGACGACCAGGCGCGCGAAGATTTCGCCGTTGAGACACCGCATCGCCGCCGCCGTCAGCACGCCTTCCGGCGCGCCGCCGGTCCCCATCACCGCGTGCACGCCAGAGCCGACCACCGCCGCCGCGATGCCGGCCGACAGATCGCCGTCGCCGATCAGCCGGATCCGCGCACCGCTGGTACGGATGTCGTCGATCAATTTCGCGTGGCGTTCGCGGTCGAGCACGACGACGACGAGATCTTCGACCCGCCGCTTGAGGCACTGCGCGATCGCATTGAGGTTGTCTTTGACCGAGGCGTCGAGGCTGACGTGATCCTTCGAGCTCGGGCCGACGACCAGTTTCTCCATGTAGAGGTCGGGCGCGTGCAGCAGCCCGCCGCGGTCCGACACCGCCAGCACCGCGATCGCATTGGCCGCGCCGGTCGCGCACAGATTGGTGCCTTCCAGCGGATCGACCGCAATGTCCACCTCGGTAAACGTCGTCGGGCGCGGGCCCGCCACCGGTTCCTTGGCGTACGGCATGCCGACCTTTTCGCCGATGTAGAGCATCGGCGCCTCGTCGCGCTCGCCCTCGCCGATCACGATGGTGCCGTCGATCGGCACCGTGTCCATCACCTTGCGCATCGCCTCGACCGCGACCTGGTCCGATCCGTGGCGGTCCCCCTGCCCCATGGTGTGCGCGCACGCGATCGCCGCCTGTTCGACGACGCGGAGAAACTCGAGCGAGAGATCGGAATCCATTAGCCCTTTACATCGCCCGTGTGGGGCGGAAGCACGCAGCGCGTCGGACGATCGGTCCGATAGCCGAGCAGGTAATCGGCCTGCATGAGTTTGTGAATTTCCCTGGTGCCTTCGTAAATCACCGCCGCCTTGCAGTTGCGGAAGAAGCGGCCGACCGGATACTCGTCGGAATAGCCGTTTGCGCCGTGAATCTGGACCGCGTCGCTCGCCGCTTTCTCGGAGGCGACCGTCGCGAACCACTTCGCCAGCCCGGTTTCGCGCGTGTTGCGCATCCCCTGGTTCTTCATCCACCCGGCGCGCAGCCACAACAGCCGCGCCGACTGGTAGTCCGACTCCATCCCCGCGATCATTTCCTTCACCAGCTGGTGCTGGCCGATCTCGACGCCGAACGTCTTGCGTTCCCTGGCGTACTTGACGCTCGCGTCGCGGCAGGCGCGGACCAGGCCGGTTGCGCCGGCCGCCACGGTGTAGCGCCCCTGATCGAGCGAGAACATCGCAATCTTGAAGCCTTCGCCGAGCGTGCCGAGAATGTTCTCCTCCGGCACCTCGACGTCGTCCATCTTGAAGAAGCCGGTGTCGCCGGCGAGGATGCCCCACTTCTCCTTCATCGCGCCGCTCGAGAAGCCCTTGAACGTGCGCTCGACGATGAAGGCGGTCATGCCCGACGGGTCGCCCTGCTTTTTCTTCTCGGCGTCGGTCCAGGCGATGACCAGAAAATGATCGGCGACGTTCGCGAGCGAGATCCACGTCTTCTCGCCATTGAGGATGTAGCGATCGCCTCGCTTCGTCGCGGTCGTCTGGATATGGCGCGCGTCGCTGCCGGCGCCAGGCTCGGTCAATCCGTAGCCGGAGATCTTCGTGCCCTGCGCCTGCGGCACGAGATAGCGCTGCTTCTGCGCTTCGGTGCCCCACGACAGCAGCGACAGGCAGTTCAGCCCGGCGTGCACGGACATGATCACGCGCAACGAGGTGTCGAGATATTCCAGTTCTTCGCTCGCGACGCCGAGCGCGATGTAGTCCATGCCGGCGCCGCCGTATTCCTGCGGGATCGAAATGCCGAGCAGGCCGAGCGTCGCCATGCCGCCGAGGATGCGCTCGCGATCGAACCGGTGGGCGCGGTCGTTGTCATGGATGTACGGCAGCACCTCGCGGGCGCCCCATTCACGAATCGACTGTTCGAGCAGATGATGTTCGTCGGAGAGCGTGAAATCAATCATGACAGGCGCGAAATCCTATCACGCGCGACGGGCGACGTGCACGGCCGCACCGCGGCGCAAATGGAGCGTGTCCGCCGCGCTGGCGCCGTTCGCCGCGACCTCGAGATGACCGCTGCTGCCGAACAGCGCGCAGATCTCGCGCGGCGACGCATCGGCATAGGTGGACACGACGCGCGACACGCCGTGGCCGCCGATGCGGATGTCCACCGGCCCGCCCGCGAGCGTGTCGAATGTGCGCCGATCGATATTCGTGATCAGGTTGCCGAACCGATCGACGCGCGCCACCTCGCCGTCGATCCGATCCGGACCCACCACGGGCTGGGGGATGTCGAGGCGCTCGATCGCGCCGGCCGCGCGCCCCAGCGCCGCGAGGTCAATCCCTGTCGCCAGCCACGCGGCCGCCGGCGCGAAGCGGTCGCGTCCTTCGAAGGTCCGGCTCACCGTCCGCCTCGCGTATTGCGGTTCGGTGAGTTCGACGACCCGCCTCGGCGCCTGGCCGTCGAGCGCCGCCGTCAGCACGCCGTTGTCTGGCGCCACGAACGCATAGTCGCCGGCATCGGCGGCCAGGCCGCGCCGGGCCGACCCGACGCCGGGGTCGACGACGACGAGGAAGATCGTGCCCGGCGGAAAATAGCGGTACGCCGCCGCGAGCTCGAGGGCGGCGCCGCTGACGTCGTGCGGCGCGACGTCATGGGAGATGTCGACGAGCGTGACGTCCGGGCAAATGCCGAGGATCACCCCCTTCATCGCCCCGACGTAGTGGTCGCGCGTACCGAAGTCGGTGAGCAGGGCGATGACCGGCCGCGCCATACGCCTAGCTTATCCAAACTTCGTCCCCGGCGGCGTGCGTCGACAGGGGCGCGGACCGCGGACAGTTCCCGCGGCCATTCGTCGGGCCTGAGCGTATAATCCGCGCGCAGGAGGACAGCGATGGAATATGGACACCGGTCGCGTCGCGCGTTATTGGTCGGTGCGGGCTCGGCGGTCGCGGCCGCCGCGCTGGGCACGCGCTCCGCGGCGGCGCAATCGGCCGCCTTCACGCCGGCGGTCCATGCCGAGGACGGCTGGATGAACCAGCGCCCTGGCAAGCACCGCATCTTCATCGACGCCGCCACGCCCAGCGGCGCGGGCGAAGCGATTCTCTACAGCAACAACCTGTTCAACGCCAACAAGGCCGCCTACGCCGGAGCCGCCGACGCCGACCTCGCGGTCGTCGTCTGCCTGCGCCATTTCGCGACGCCGTTCGCCTTCACCGACGCCGCCTGGGCCAAATACGGCACCGTGATGAGCGGGATGCTCAATTTCACCGATCCGAAAACGAAGCAGCCGCCGGCGATCAACCTGTATCGCAATTCACCCGAGTTCGCGCTCGCGCTGCCGAACCTCGGCAACACCATCGACGCCGTCACCAAACGCGGCGCCTATTTCGCCGTGTGCGACACGGCGACGCATTTCCTCGCCAGCCAGATGGCCACCCCGATGAAGATGACCGCCGACGAGATCTACAAGGATCTGTCGGCCAGCCTGATTCCGAACAGCCGTTTCGTCTCTGCCGGCGTGATGGCGGTCACGCGCGCCCAGGAGCTTGGCTACAGCCTGCTCTACGCCGGCTGATCGTCCCCGTCTTGATCATGGAGTACGACATGAAGAGAGTTCTCCGCGTTGCCGCATGTGCGATCCTCGCCAGCCCGCTCGTCGCGTTCGCTCAATCGCCTGCCGATCAGATTGCGGAGGCCACGCAGGTATTGCCGGCTGACCTTCGCGCCGGCGCGACGGTCGTCAGCTACGACCAGACGACCGGCGCCCGCACCGTCCTGCGCGCGGGCACCAATTTCATCGAGTGCCAGCCGCGCATGGACGACGGGTTCACGCGCTGCTACAACAAGGCGCTCGGACCGCGGCGCGACATGGAAGCGAAGCTGAAAGCGGCCAAGAAGTCGGACAAGGAGATCCAGGACGCCGTCCGGGCGGCGCTCAAGGACGGTACCCTGAAGGCGCCAGCCACCGGCATGATGGCGTATCGCGGCTATGACAAGCGCGATCGCATCCAGAAGCTCTGGGTGATGTCGCTGCCGAACGCGACGCCCGAATCGGCCGGCGTCTCGACCGGCAGCCAGCGCGACGACGCGCTGGAGGGCAAGGGGCTGCCGTGGATGATGCTGCCCGGCACCCCCGGCGCGCACGTCATGATTCCGATCAACCCCGCGGTCAAGACGTCGACGATTTCCGACGTCGCGTCCGACCCGATCACGCAGGCGACGCTGCCGCTGCCCGAGGACCTGCGCGCCGGCGCCGCGGTCTACACCTACGACAAGGCGACGGGCGAACGCAAGGTGCTTCGGCCCGGCAGCAACTTCGTCGAGTGCATGCCGCGCGGAGATGACGGCTTCACCTGGTGCTACAACAAGGTGACGGCGCCGCGCCGCGATTTTCAGGCGAAGCTCCGCGCCGACAAGAAAAGCGACAAGGAGATCGCCGACGCGGTCGCGGCGGCCACCGCCGCCGGCACGATCCCGCCGACGCCGTTCGGGACGATGTCGTACCGGCTCTACGGCAAGAAGGATCGGATTCAGCTGCTGTGGGTGATGTCGGTGCCGAACGCGACGCCGGAGTCGGTCGGCGTGTCCGAGGGCAGCCAGCGCGACGAGGCGCTGAAGGGCCAGGGCCTGCCGTGGCTGATGCTCCCGGGCACGGCCGGGGCGCACATCATGATCCCGATCAACAAATAAACGTCGCTTGGGAATTAGGAATTTGGAATTTGGAATTTGGAATTTGGAATGGCCGACCCTTTCCGCATTCTGAATTCTTAGTTCTGAATTCTTAGTTCTGAATTCTGAATTCCTAAGCCGGTTTCCTGAACAGAATCTCGCGCGAGTTGTTCTTCAGCAGGAACGAGTCGGAGACGCGCAGCCCTGAGAAGAGGCGGATGATGTCGCGGTTCAGCAGGATCGTCTGGCGGCCGCGCGCCGCCGCATACGACCGGTGCTTCAGGTTCACATCGTCGACGATGATGAACTTGGTGTAGTGCGCGCCCTGGGGCGGGGCGCTGCCGAAGAAGCCAAGCAGCGCACCGTCGGGCCGCAGTACGCGCGTCAGCTGGGTGGCGAGCTCCTGCGCCGCCGGGCGATCGAGATAGTCAATCAAATCCCAGCACAGGATGCCATCGACCTCGCCGTCCGACTGCGGAAACCGCTTCTTGAGGAATTCGGGGAGCTGGTCGAGCGTCCCCTCGCGGACGTGACGATCGAGGTCGGCGAAGATATCCTCGACGAAAATCTTGCAGCCAAGCTGCTCGCCGAAGAAGCTGACGTTGCTGCCGACGACCGGCCCCAAATCGAGCAGGACCGGGAGCTCGCGCGAGGTCAGCGTCTGCAGGAATTTGTGAAGGGCTTTGGTCGCGAAAACCGGATCGTCGCCAGGCCCCGACGCAGGTCCCTGAGGACGAGCGTCGGGATCGTTCTTGCGCGGTGCCAGGCGGTCGAGCAGACCCATGGGAAGTCAGAAGTGAGAAGGAAGAAGTGAAAAGTTAAAGTTTAGAGGTTCAACTTGTAACTTCTAACTTCCAACGTCGAACTTCCTTACGCGCCGACGCGGGCGGCCGGCTGGGTCTGGGCCTGAGCCGGCGCCGGCTTGGCGTCGGCGGCCGGCTTGCCCGGCTGCGCCTGCGGCGCCGCGCCGCCCTTGCGCTGCATGTCGACGCTGCCGCGGAAGTGCGCGCCCTCGGCAATCGCGACGCGCGGCGAGATGATGTCGCCGTCGACCGAGCCGTTGTCGCGGATATCGACTTTGTCGCTGGCGGTAACGTTGCCGGTCACTTCGCCGAGGACGATCACCGACTTGGCGAACACCTGGGCCTTGATGCGCCCGTTCGGCCCGATCGTCAGCACGTGGTCCTTGAGCTGGATCGTGCCTTCGACATGCCCTTCGATGGTCAGGTCTTCACTGCCGTTGAGCTCGCCCTTGATGACGACCGACTTCCCAATATTCACGATGTCCTTCTCCATTTGATGGCTCGCCTCCGTTGGACGAGGACCAGGAGCCCCCGCCTGGGTTGGCGCGGGCGGCTGCGGCGCAGCCGTTGGTTGTCCGCTCGGGGGCCGGACTGCTTCATCGCGTTTCCACATGGTCTCTATCCTTCCGACTGCCCTTCCACACTGCGTTCCGCGTGGTCCGGGGATGCTGTCTGCGTAATATCGGGTCGAACGTTTGGCCAGTATATGGCTGCCCGCAAAAGGATGTCTAGTCCTTTTGTTATCAGGAGTTAGCGGGAGTGGTACAATGAATGATTCACTATGCGTGTCCGGATTTACTTCGACTACAACGCCACCACCCCGCTGGCACCGCAGGTAATCGATGCGGTCGTTCAGGCGTCGCAGCAGACGTTCGGGAACGCGTCGAGCATCCACCATTTCGGGCAGCAGGCAAAAGCGGCGCTGGACGATGCGCGGTCGGCGGTCGCGGCGCTGCTCAACGCGGATCCGTCGGAAGTCGTCTTCACCGGCGGCGGCACCGAGGCGGACAACATGGCGATTCGCGGCGCGGCCGAAGCGCTGGAGCCGATCGGCCGGCGTCACCTGATCGCGAGCGCGATCGAGCACGAGGCGGTGCTCAACACGCTGCGCGCGCTCGGCCGTCGCGGCTGGCGCACCACCCTGCTGCCGGTCGACGCGAGCGGCATCGTGTCGCCAGATCGGCTGCGCGACGTGATCGACGCGGAGACCGCGCTCGTGTCGGTGATGCACGCGAACAACGAGATCGGCACGATGCAACCGGTGGCGGCGCTCGCGGCGATCGCGCACGAGCACGGCGCGCTGATGCACACCGACGCGGTGCAGTCGGCCGGCAAGGTTCCGGTCGACGTGCGCGCGCTCGGCGTCGACCTGCTGTCGCTGTCGGCGCACAAATTCAACGGACCCAAGGGGGCCGGCGCGCTGTGGATCAAGCGCGGCACGCGGATGCAGCCGATGGTGACCGGCGGCAAGCACGAGCGCAACCGGCGCGCCGGCACCGAGAACGTCGCGGGGATCGCGGGGCTCGGGGTCGCGGCCGCGCTGGCCGCCGGCAAGATGACCGCTGACGCCGCACGGGTCGGTGCACTCCGCGATCGGCTCGAGAGCGGCATTCTGCGCGATGTCCCCGGCACCGCCGTCAACGGCGCCCGCGACCAGCGGGTGCCGAACACCACCAACATCAGCTTCGAGCGGGTCGAGGCGGAGAGCCTGCTGATCGCGCTCGATCTCGAGGGGATCGCGGTGTCCACCGGATCCGCATGCTCGTCAGGAACGCTCGAGCCGTCGCACGTGTTGAAAGCGATGGGGCTCCCCTCGCACCGCACCCAGAACTCCCTGCGCTTCAGCCTCGGGCTGTTCTCGACCCAGGAAGAAGTCGACCGCGTCGTCGAGGTGCTGCCGCGACTCGTAGAATAATTGCGCGGTCTGACCAGAAAACCCGTAACCGTCTAAAAACAAATGCAACCACGAAGACACAAAGACACGAAGACAAACACGAAGAAGACGGATTTTTTCAACCCGATCTCTTCTTCGTGCGTTCTTCGCGTCTTCGTGTTTTCGTGGTTGCCTTTTTTTTATAACCGATGCGAATCGTAGTCGCGATGTCGGGCGGCGTGGATTCGTCGGTGGCCGCGGCGCTGCTCGCGGAGCAGGGGCACGAGGTCATCGGGCTGTCGATGCAGCTCTACGATCAGTCCGAGGGGCAGACCGCGTTCGGCAGCTGCTGCTCGATCGACGATCTGCACGACGCGCGGCGGGTCGCCGCCGCGATCAACATCCCGCACTACATCGTCAACTTCGAAAAGCAGTTCGAGGAGCAGGTGGTCGCGAACTTCGTCAGCGAGTACGCCGCCGGGCGGACGCCGCTGCCGTGCGCGCACTGCAACAGCGATCTCAAGTTTGCGACGCTCGCCGATCGCGCGCGCGGGTTCGGGGCCGACGCCGTCGCCACGGGGCACTACGCGCGCGTCGAGCGCGACGCGAACGGACGGTCGGTGCTGCGCCGCGGCGTCGACGCGAGCAAGGATCAGTCGTACTTCCTGTTCTC
>JAOBWF010000199.1 GCA_025463215.1 Acidobacteriota bacterium
GAGGTCCCACGGTCAATCGCGAGAACCGGGCTTGGAGCTGCCGTAATCCTCATTTCCGCCGGCGGGCTATTCTGGATCAAGGTTCGGCGTCTCGTGATGTACGCGCTCATGGAGCTTGCTCTGGGGGCCGTCATGGCCGGAATGACCATGTATCGCCTCATCGACGAGATTGCGCTATTCGAGATCGCAAGCGTGATTGCAGCCGTCTATTTCGTAGTGCGTGGTCTGGACAATCTGAAGAAGGGGTTGGAGGAAAAGAACGGCTAAGAACGTCGTCGCGCACATGGTCCGCCACGCTCATGAAAACCGATACACACGTAATACACACACGGCCCTGCGGCCGGTGTGTTTGGATCAATGTTTATCGGGAAAATTGAGTGGTTGCGGGGGCGGGATTTGAACCCGCGACCTTTGGGTTATGAGCCCAACGAGCTACCGGACTGCTCCACCCCGCGTCACCTGAGGAACCCTGATGATAGCATACGGATTCGCATCCACCAAGGAGTCCCCGCATGTCGAAGCGGTTCGCTGCCGGCGCCGTCGGCGCGGCGTGTCTGTCCACCATCCTCCTCGCCCAGCCGCCGGTCGTGCGTACTGCTGACCCGATCAAGCGCGGCATGCAGCTGACCGACTTTCCGCGCACCATCAACATCGCCGACAACGTCTACACCTACGAGGATTTTCACGCCGGGCCGGAAAAGTTCACGACCACCAACCTGTTCGTCGTCACGAGCGACGGCGTGCTCGTCGCCGACGGTCAGGGCAGCGCCGCCGAGACCAAAGGGCTGGTCGAGGCGATTCGAAAAGTGACGCCCAAGCCGATCACGACCGTGGTGATCGCCTCGGATCACGGCGACCACACCGCCGGCAACGCCTCCTTCCCCGCCGGCGTCCGCTACATCATCCACCCGACCTCGAAGGCGATCCTCGACGCCTCCGCCGAAGCGGCCGCGAAGGCCGGTCGCGCCAGCGGCTGGAAACCGCCCGCCGACGCCGAGCTCGTCGCCGACAAGAAAACAATCACGATGGGCGGCGAGGAGATGCAGATCCTCTTTCTCGGCCGCTCGCACACCGGCGGCGACCTCGCGGTGTGGCTGCCGCGCGAGAAGATCCTGTTCCTCAGCGAGATTTATCTGAACCGCGTCTTCCCCGCGATGCGGTCCGCCTATCCCAGCGAATGGCTCAAGGCGCTCGATCGCGCCGAAGCGATGAACGCCGCCATCTACGTCGCCGGCCACGGCTTCACCGAGAGCGGCGCGGTCTCGCAGGAAGAGATCCGCAACTATCACAAGGCGATGACCGCGGTGATCGCCGAAGCGACCCGTCTCTACAAGGCCGGCGTGCCGGTCGATCAGGCGGCGACGCAGGCGAACTGGGGCGAGTACGCATCCTGGACGCTCGCCTCGTCGCAGGGACCGATCGCGATCAGGAAAGTTTACGAAGAGTTGAGCGGACGCCTGAAATAACGCTCGACCGATCCCTTTCGCGCGACACATACAGATGACACCATCCACCACGACCTTGCCCACGTTCGCCGACGTCGAAAGCGCGGCCAGACAGATCGCCGGCGTCGCCCACAAGACACCGGTCGTCACCTCGCGCGCGGTCAACGCCCGCACCGGCGCGGAGCTGTTCTTCAAGTGCGAGAATCTGCAGCGCGCCGGCGCCTTCAAGTTCCGCGGCGCCTACAACGCGCTGTCGCGCCTGACCCCGGACGAGCGCCGCCGCGGCGTCGTCACCTTCTCCTCCGGCAACCACGCACAGGCCATCGCGCTCGCCGGCCAGGTCCTCGACATCCCACGCGTCATCGTCATGCCCTCGGACGCCCCGGAGGTCAAACGGATCGCGACGGAAGGCTACGGCGGCGAGGTCATCCTGTACGACCGCGAGAAAGAAGACCGGGAAGCGATCGGCAAGCGGCTCGCCTCGGAGCGCGGCCTGACGCTGATCCCGCCCTACGATCACCCGCACATCATCGCCGGCCAGGGTACCGCGGTCCGCGAGCTGATCGAGGAAGTCGGCGCCCTCGATCTGCTGTTCGTCCCCTGCGGCGGCGGCGGGCTGCTCTCGGGATCCGCGATTGCCGCCAACGCGATGCAAGCGAACTGCCGCGTGATCGGCGTCGAGCCGGCAGCGGGAGACGATGCCACCCGATCGTTCAAGACGAAGCAGCGGCAGACGGTCGACAACCCGAAAACGGTCGCCGACGGCGCGCGTACGCCGTCGCTCGGCTCCCTGACGTTTCCGCTCGTGCTCCAGTACGTCGCCGACATGGCCACGGTCGACGACCCTGCCCTGCTGAAGACGATGTTCTATCTGTGGGAGCGCCTGAAGATGGTGGTCGAGCCGACCGGCGCCCTCGGCGCCGCTGCGGCGCTCGACGGCACGACGCCAGTGCGCGGGCAGCGCGTCGGCATCGTCCTCAGCGGCGGCAACGTCGATCTCACGCAGGTCGGGAACTGGGTGCAATACAGATGACAGGTTCGCCATCGGACGTTCGCCGCCGGCCGTTCGCCGTTCTCCGTTCGTCGTTCGTCAGTCGACGTTCGACGTTCGTGCTCCTGGCGTTCACCCTGCTCGCCTCGTTCGCACCCGCCGCCGCGCAGCAGGAGTTCGTTGCGCGCACGGCAGCGCCGGTCACCTTCCTGCAGCTGAACGACGTCTACACGACGCTGCCGGTCGACGGCCAGGGCGGTCTGGCGCGCGTCGCGACCCTCAAGCAGAATCTGGCCAAGGCGGGGCGCACCCCGTTCCTCGTCCTCGCCGGAGATTTCCTGTCGCCCTCGGTTGCGTCGACCGTGTTCAAGGGCGAGCACATGATCGCCGCCCTCAACGCCGCCGGGCTCGATCTCGCGACCCTCGGCAATCACGAGTTCGACTTCGGCGACGACGTCCTGATCGAGCGGATGCACGAAGCGACGTTTTCGTGGGTCGTCTCCAACGTCATCGACACCAACACCGGCCAGCCGATCGGCGGCGCCGCGCCCTACATCATCAAGACCTTCGGCACGCTCAAGGTCGGGTTCATCGGCCTCTGTCTCAACACGCAGGAAATCACCGCCGACAAGTTGAAGCACACGCGGATCCTGGATCCGCTGACGACCGCCGGCCGCTACCTGCCGATGCTGAAGCAGGCCGGCGCCGCCGTCGTCGTCGCCGTGACGCATCTCGCGTTCGCCGACGACCGCGCGCTGGTCGAGCAATATCCCGATATCGATCTCGTGATCGGCGGCCACGAGCACTACCTGATTACGACGACGGAGCGGCGATCGCTGATCAGCAAGTCGGGGTCGGATGCTAAGTTCGTCGCGCGGATCGACGTCGCTCAGCGTCCTGCCGGCACGGTCGAGCGATTCTACGAGCTGCTGCCGATCACCAAGGAGCTACCCGACGATCCGAAGACCGCCGCCGCGATCGCCGTGTACGAATCGCGCCTCAGCACGGCGCTCGACACCATCGTCGGCACCAGCCTGGTGCCGCTGGACAGCGTCAGCCTCCACATTCGCGCTTCGGAGACGAACCTGGGCAACCTGGTCGCGGACGCGATGCGCGCGGATGCGAAGAGCGACATCGCGATCACTAACTCAGGAAGCATCCGCGGCGACCGCATCTATCCCGCCGGACCGCTCACCCGTCGCCGGTTGCTGGAGATTCACCCGTTCGAAAACGTCATCTGCGTGCTGAAGCTCACGGGCCGCGTCGTGCTCGACACGCTCAATTACGGTGTCTCCTCCCTGCCGACCGCGAACGGACGCTTTCCGCAGGTCTCGGGCGTGACGCTGACGGTCGATCCGAGCGCGCCACTCGGCAACCGGGTGCGCGACGTGAAGGTGAACGGCCAGCCGCTCGACCTCGGCAAGAGCTACAGCGTCGCGATTGCCGATTTCCTGCTCAAGCAGGGGGACGGCTACACGACGTTCGTGGGACAGCCGGTGCTGATCGGCCCGGAAGCGGGAGACATGATCTCGGCCGCGCTCGAGAAATACGTCGCCGCGGCGCAAAACGTCTCGCCGGCCATCGAAGGTCGGATCACGATTCGCTGAGCCAGCGGCGGACAGCCGGGCACACCGTCGGCGGCGCCGCGGCGAGATCACGCTCCAGCCGGCGAAGATCCTCGATCGTGTCGACGTCGTATCCACGATGAAGCAGCCGCGCGGCAACGCCGATCCGCTCGGCGGCCCGCAGCGTCTCGGCGAGCACACTGCCGGTCCCCCACGGGATCGCGTCGAACAGCTCGGCTCGCGCCTCCGTCATGCCGATCAGGTAATAGCCGCCGTCGTCGGCGGGCCCGAGAACGATGCCGCCGTGGGCCTGCAGCATCTCGGCGGCCTCCAGCACATGCACGGCGCTGAGCAGCGGGACGTCCGAGCCGACGAGAATCGCGGCCTGGCAGTCGGCGCGGTCGAGCAACCGCCGCACCGCCCGCAGCATGCGCGCGCCGAGGTCGCCACCGCCCTGCGGCCGACAGGGAATTCTCGCGGGGGCGATTGCGGCTAAGTCATGTTCGGCATCGTCCGGTGTCAGGAAGATCGTCACGTCCGGCAGCGGTTCGATGCCGAGCAAAGTGTCGGCGAGCAAAGCGGCACGCAACGACGCGAGGCGAGAGGGCGACAGATGGGGCGCGAGCCGCGTCTTTCCGACAGATGATGGGGCCCGCGCCATCACCCCGACCGCGGTCGTCATGCGCGCGTGGCGGCCGCGCGGACAATCGCCGGGGCGCGACGCCGTGTCCGGCTCCAGAACACGCGAGCACCGAGCAGGACCGCCACCACGGCCGCGTAGGTCAGCGGGCGGATGACATCGGCCTTGACCAGCCACCAGTAATGCAGCGGCCCGAGGATACCGGTGAGATAGACGAGGCGGTGGAGGCGGTTCCACCGTTTGCCACCGAGCCGGCGGATCCAGCCGGCGGTCGACGTCAACGCGAGCGGCAGCATCGTCATCCACGCGGCGAAGCCGAGGGTGATGAACGGCCGCTTGTAGATGTCCTCGCCGACCGATGCGGCCAGGCTCCGCACCGTCGACGCGATCAGCGAGGCACCGGGCGCGTGGCCGCCGCCGATGGCGTCGACCCAACCCGCCGCCTGGTCGAGCCCCGCAAAGCGATCGACGACGACGTAGGTCAGCAGATGCAGGCAGCCGTAAAAGAACGCATACAGCCCCGCCATGCGCCGGAACTTGATGAAGGCATTCCACCCCGTGATCTTGCGCAGCGGCGTGATCGCGAGCGTGAGACAGACGAACCGCAGCGTCCAGACGCCGGTTTCGTTGGTGAGGTCGGCGAGCGGATTCGCGCTGAGATGGCCGGTGAGCGCCGCCCACACCAGATACGCGAAGGGCCCAAGCGCCGCCACGAAGACGACCGGCTTGAGCCCGAAACGAACCGCGCGATCGGAGATCCCTGTAGCGGTCAGCGGCCAGCCCTCAGCTCTCGCGTCTAGTAATTGCGCTTCAAGTCCATGCCGGCATAGAGGCCGGCGACCTGATCGCCGTAGCCGTTGAACATCAGCGTCTTGCGGCGCAGGAACTCGCCGATGCGCCGTTCGGTGGCCTGCGTCCAGCGCGGGTGGTCGACCGACGGGTTGACGTTGGCGTAGAAGCCGTATTCGTTCGACGCCTGATCCTGCCAGGTATTCAGCGGCTGCTTCTCGACGAACCGGATCTTCGTGATCGACTTGATGTGCTTGAAGCCGTACTTCCACGGCACCACCAGCCGCAGCGGTGCGCCGTCCTGGTTCGGAATCACCTCGCCGTACAGGCCGACCGCGAGGATCGTGAGCGGGTGCATCGCCTCGTCGAGACGCAGCCCTTCGACATAGGGATAGCGGATCGCGGAGGTCCGCGCCGACATCTGCTTGGGATCGAAGAAGGTCGTGAACTCGACGAACTTGGCCTTCGACGTCGGCTCGCACTTCTTGATCAGGTCGGCGAGCGGAAACCCGACCCACGGGATCACCATCGACCAGGCTTCGACGCAGCGGTGCCGGTAGATGCGTTCTTCGAGCGCCTGCCCCTTGAGGATGTCCTCGAGCGGCATGTTGCCCTTCTTCGTGCACTCGCCGTCGATCGCGACGGTCCACGGGTCGGTCTTCAGGTTGCGCGCGAACATCGACGGGGAGTCCTTGTCGATGCCGAACTCGTAATAGTTGTTGTAGGTGGTGATCTCTTCCCACTTGTTCGGCTTCTCGTCGGCGCCGAACGGGGTCTTTTTGACGTTCTCCAGCTTGCGGCCGTGCGGGGCGGGCGTGGCGGCGTGCACGAACGCCTCGGTCCCGAGCACCCCGGCCGCGACCGCCGCCGTGGTCGCCGCCGACGCGCCGATGAACTCGCGCCGATTCAGATACACCTGCTTGTCGGTGATCTCGGAGCTGCGGATGTCGGCGGGACGTTTGATCAGCATGATGCCCCTCATTATAAGGACATACGTGAGCCGGGTGGGATCGGATGCGCGCGGCGTGCCGGATCGAGCCGGATCAGCCGCTCTGGCCGTACGCCGCAGAAATACAGCACGATCAGGGTGAGGTGCCGCAGCGTCCGGCGGATCCAGCCGTCGCGCTCCCAGCGGCGCGCCGAGGTCGGCGCGGCGAGCCGCGACCGGAACAGGCGACCGCGACGCCGCGCGCGCCTGACGAGATCGACGTCCTCCATCATCGGCAGGTCGGCATATCCGCCGAGGTCGGCGAACAACTCGCGCCGCATGAACAAGGCTTGATCGCCATACGGCAGCCGGAAGAGCCAGACGCGAACGCGTACGCCGAGCTCGATCAGCCGTGCGAATCGCGACGCCGAATCGAGCGCGAACCTGAAACAGCCGATCGCGTAGGTCTTGCCGGCCTCACTGGCTGTCGCGATGGCGCGACGCCATTCATGCGGCAACTGCGTATCGGCGTGCAGGAACACCAGCCATTCCCCGCGCGCCGCCGCGGCGCCGGCATTCATCTGACGCGCGCGTCCGCGCGGCGCGTCAATCCAGACGACGTCGGGATACGCCAGCCGGAGCGGTGTGAGTGAGTCATCGTCGGGTGTCGTGGAAACAACCACGTCGACACCGGTGAAGTCGGTCGCGGCGAGCGTCCGCGCGAGGGCGTCAGCGTCGCGGTAGACGGGGATGATGACGGAGAGGGGGGGCAACTTCAGGATTTTAGGATCTTACGAAATCCTCGGCTCCTTAAATCCTCAGCTTTCTGAGATCCTCAACTCCTGAGATCCTTCGCTCCTGAAAATCTACGAAGCCTTTTTCACCGCCGCGGCGAGACCGAACAGGAGCGTACCGACGCCAAGGAGCTTTGCCGAATCAGGCATCGCCCAGGGCGCAGCGACCGGAGTGGTCGCTCCAGGCAGGAGTCCGACATGGATGAACTGCGTTGCGACCGGCGCGTTGTCGAGCGACAGCGCAAACCCGACCGGCACACCGAGCGCAACGACGAGCGCCGCGAGCATTAGAACCCGATACCGCTTCCTCATGGACGGGGTCACTTCAAGCGATGTGCCACGCTTGACGTGCATTTTCGCGCGAAGTTTTTCCCCGACCGGCGTTCAGCGCGGAATACTTTTCTCAAGTTGTGAAACCGCGGGTGATAAGCTGATCGCGTGGACCCTGCCCAGAAGAATCCGTATCCACCTCTGCTCTCGCTGGCCGTTCACGAGTTCCGCACGCCGGCCAGCGTCGTCGGCGGCTACCTGCGGATGCTTCAGAAGGATCAGGAGCCGCCGATGAGCGAGCGGCAGCGACGGATGATCGAGGAGGCTGAAAAGTCCTGTGCGCGGCTGGTCGCGATCGTCGCCGAGCTGAGTGACATCGGTAAGCTGGACAGTGGCGCGGTCAAGTTCGCGAGGCAGCCGCTCGACCTGTTTCCCCTGACGGAAAAAGTGGCCGAGCTCGTGCATGAAGCTAGTGATCGCGACGTGCATCTCAAGCTCAGCGGTCCATCCGACGGCGCGCATATGACGGGCGATGCTCCACGGCTGCGCACGGCGATCGACGCCATTTTCCGGGCTATTCTGCGCGAAAAGCCCGGTCCGTTGACCGTCGCTGCCGAACGCCGGCTGGTGGCGCGCGACGGCCGGTCGCACGCGGTCCTGATTGTCGCCGACGAAGGGCGCGTACAAGAGGCATACGACCGCGAGCCGAGTCCATTCGATGACAAGCGCGGCGGTCTCGGCCTCGCGCTGCCGCTGGCCCGCCGTGTGATCGAAGGTCACGGCGGCCGCATCTGGTCGCCGGCACCGGCCGCGCCGGCCGGAGCCGACAGTTCCGACCCGCTCACTCGCGGCTCGGTGATCATCTCGTTGCCCCTAGGGAGTTGAAGCGTTGAAGAAACCGTACGTCGCCATCGTGGATGACGATTCCGCCTTCTCGAACTATCTCCGCACGTTCCTGTCGCTGCGCGGCTACGAGACGCGCTCGTACTCGCGCGGCGACGAACTGCTCGCCTCGGTAAAGCAAGGCGACCCGCCCGACATCGTGCTGCTCGACGTGATGATGCCGGGGATGAACGGTCTCGAAACACTGCGTGCACTGAAAGCCGCGAAACCCGAGATGCAGGCGATCATGCTGTCCGGCCGCGAGCAGGCCGCGACGATCGTCGAAGCCGTCCGGCTCGGCGCGGCCGACTATGTCGTCAAGCCCGACGATCCGGAAGGGCTCGGCGAGATTGCGCTCGACGCCGCAATTAAGAACGCGATCGAGAAGACGCGGCTCGTGTCCGAAATCACCGAGCTGCGGCGTCAGCTGACCGATGACCAGGATCGCGCCTTCCTGTTCTGGGGCGACAGCCCCGAGATGCAGACGATCGCCTCGGTCATCGAGCAGGTGTCGGACAGCGATGTCACCGTGCTGATCCGCGGCGAGAGCGGCGTTGGCAAGGAGCTCGTCGCGCGCGCGATCCACCAGCGCTCCTCGCGCAAGGACCGTCCGTTCGTGAAGGTCAACTGTGCGGCACTGCCGGCGGAGCTGCTCGAGAGCGAGCTGTTCGGCCACGAGAAAGGCGCGTTCACCGGCGCCGCCACCACCCGCATCGGCAAGTTCGAGCAGGCCGACACCGGCACCATCTTCCTCGACGAAATCGGCGAGATGAAGGCGGCGCTCCAGGCCAAGCTGCTGCACGTCCTCCAGGACGCGCAGTTCACCAAACTGGGCAGCAACAAGTCGATCAACGTCGACGTCCGCGTCGTGGCCGCGACCAACCGCGATCTCGAGATGATGATGATCCACGGCGAGTTCCGCGAGGACCTCTACTACCGCCTGAAGGTCATCGAGGTCACGGTGCCGCCGCTGCGCGAGCGCCGCAACGAAATCTCGCATCTCACGGGGTTCTTCATCGACCGCTACGCCCGGCGCTACAACCGCCCCGTGCGCCAGCTGTCGGAGACGCTCGCCGGCCTGTTCCAGACGTACGAGTGGCCCGGCAACATCCGCGAGCTCGAGAACATGATCAAGCGCATCGTTATCCTTCAGGACGAATCGCTGGTCGTCCGCGAGATGACGCGGGTCGGCCGGCCGCACGCGGCGTACGCGGTCGCCGGTGTCGGCTCGAATCCGAACTCGGGCGTAGTATCCCGCGCACCCGCAATCGCCGAAGCGCCGGACGAACCGGACGCGGCCGACGACGATCTGCTGCTGGTCGATGATGCGGTGCCGCCCCCTTCGACAGGATCGAAGCTAGCGGACGTCGCGAAGTCGGCGTCGATTAAAGCTGAGCGCGCTCTGATCGAAGAAACACTCAATAGTGTTCACTGGAATCGACGCCGCGCGGCTGAGCAGTTGGGCGTCAGCTATAAAACATTACTCAACAAGATCAAAGAGTGTGGCATTTCGCGTAAGTAGTTAGGCAAGTCCCTTCCTCGCGTCTCCGGTGTTTGCCTATTCACCGAAGACGCTTTCCCTCTCTCCTCTCCGTTTATCTAATCGAACCACAGTTTTTCCACTCTGGCATTTGCATTGCTCAACAGCACTGCGTGCCGAGTATGTATCTCAACGGTAAACCGCATGTGATGGTGGTCGACGACGACCCCGCCATGCGCGCGTTCCTCGATTCCTTCCTCGCCGAGCGCGGCTATCACGCGATTTCGGTGGACAACGCCAAGGATGCGGTCGATCGGTATCAGGCGAATCGGCCCGCCGCCGTCATCCTCGACATGGTCATGCCCGGCGATATGGACGGGCTCGGCGCGCTGGCGGCGTTCAAGAAGATCGATCACGACGTGCCGATCATCGTGCTCTCCGGGCAGGGGCGCACGACGACCGTCGTGCAGGCGATGAAGCTTGGCGCGTCCGACTTCGTCAGCAAGCCGTTCGATGCGGTGGACCTCGAGGTGCCGCTGACCAACGCGCTGCGCCAGCACCAGTTGAACCGCGAAGTGGCCACGCTGCGCGACCAGCTCCAGTCGCAGTCCAAATACACGATGCTGTTCGGCCACAGCGAGCGCATGGCCGAAGTGCAGGACCTGATCGAGCGGGTCGCCGACACCGACGTCACCGTCCTCATCCGCGGCGAGAGCGGCACCGGCAAGGAGCTGGTCGCGCGGGCGCTGTGCTCGACCTCGCTGCGGCGCGACAAGCCGTTCGTCAAGGTGAACTGCGCGGCGCTGCCGACCGAGCTGCTCGAATCGGAGCTGTTCGGCTTCGAGCGCGGCGCCTTCACCGGCGCGATTCAGCACAAGCCGGGCAAGTTCGAGTTCGCCAACCACGGCACCA
>JAOBWF010000240.1 GCA_025463215.1 Acidobacteriota bacterium
CGATACGGTGGGCGCCGATTGCTTCGCCCCGAAGGCGAGACCGAAGTGGCCGATGAACATCAGGCGCTCCTGTCTGAATGATAAGCTCACCCGCGTGGAGGCGGGCGCCGCGTCGGCGGCGGCGGTACCGGCGACGGCGATCGTCGCTGCGTATCTCGCGGATCGCCTCGGCTTCGCGATTGCCCCGTTCCCCATCCTCGCACTCTCGCTCGCCTGTGCCCTCGGCGTGTTCGCGGCGCTCCGGCGGCAGGCTACGACCGACATCGGCCCCCTCGCGGCGTTCACGGCGATCGTGGCCGGCACGTTTGCGTGGCTGATGTGGCGCGCGCGGCCGGACTTTCTGCCGGCCGGCAGCGGGTCGGATCTGACCCACCACCTCGCCCTGCTCGCCTACCTCGAAGCACATGGCCGGCTGGTGCACGACGCAACCGCCGGCGCTTACCTGGGCGAGATGATCGACTACACCCCCGGCGCGCACCTGCTGATCGTCCTGTCGGCGGCGTGGCTGCGCACGAGCGCGCTCGAAATGGCGCATCCCGTGATCGCGTCGACGGTCGCGCTCAAGTGCGGCTTCGTCTTCCTGATCGCGCGTCGGCTGATCCTCGATGCACCCGTGCGGCTGCCGTTCGCCATCGTCGCCGCGCTGCTGCCGTGGCTGCCGTACGTGTTCTTCGCCGGGTCGTTCATGGACCAGTCGTTTCTGTCGCAGGTTGCGGCGGAGCTGTTCGCATTGGCGATGTGGTGGGCGCTCGTCGTGTGGCACGACCGGCCGTCGCGGGGGGCGATGATGCTGTTCGCGCTGTTCGGCACCGCGGCGTTCCTGACGTGGCCGATCTGGATCGGTCCGCTCGTGCTGACGCTGGCGGCGCTCGTCCTATCCGCCTCGTCGATCCCCTGGCGGACGCGCCTGTGGCATCTGGCGCTGGCCGTCGTGCCGATCGCGATCGTGACCATGCTGTATGCGCTGGGCCGGCAGGTCTACGGGTTCCAGATGGTGCACGCGGTAGGATTTGCGGTGTCGCCGTCGCCGCGGACGCTCGGCTGGCCGTTCATCGCCGTCGCCGCGGCCGGAATGATCTGGTCGGCGCGCGATCGCCGCGCGCGAAGCGCAGCCTGGCTGTTCGCCGCGATTGCGCTGCAGGGCGCCGCGCTGATCGTCACCGGCCGGAGCAGCGGCGCCGCGTCGCCGTATCTGTCGCTGAAGATGGCCTATCTCGCCATCTACCCGCTGTCGGTTGCCGCCGCGGTGATGCTCGCCGCGGCGTGGCGCCGGGCGCTGCCGCCGGCGACAGTGGCGAGACACGCCTGGCTGCCGGTTGCGATCGCGGTCCTCGCCGCGGGCCGGTCGGCGGCGTCGACGCCGCACGCCGCGCCGGTCGTCACGCAGCCAATCGCGCAGGCGGGCGCCTGGGCGCGGACGCACCTTCCGCCGGCGTGCGTCGACTACCTCGTCGCCGACGGCGACACCGGCTACTGGCTGCACCTCGCGGTTCTCGGCAACCCTCGCGCCGCCGGACGTGCGCTCGAACCGGACACCTTCGACCCACACAAGGCGATCGTGCGCTGGATACTGCCGGGCGGCCTGCCGTACGCGATCGCCGGCGGGTTCGACGCGCTCCCGCGCGACATCCGCGCCAACGTCGACGTCCTCGCCCGCTTCGGCCCCGCCGCCGTCCTCCGACGCCGCGGCGCCTCGAGCTGCGCACCGTGACGGGAACACACCGCAGAGACCGCAAAGTACGCAGAGACACTCTTTCTCTGCGGGCTCGGCGCACCCGGCGGTGTCATCCGATCGTCAGTCTCTTCACTGCGCCGGTGAGCGTGTCGGTGCCGATCGACAGATACAGTTCGCGGTCGGTGATTGACACGCTGAACGCGACCCGGCGATCGAGGCGGGCGGCGAGCGCGGCAACCAGCGCGCGGTCCATCGCGTAGAGCTCGAGTTCATCCGGCCGATGGATCTTTTCGCCGGCGAGCTGCTTCAGGAACTGATCCGGGTGCTTGTGGGTGTAGACGACGACCCTCGCACCGGACTTGGCGGCCTTGTGCAGGCGCGACGCGTCCGGGCTGCCGATGTCGATCCAGGTCGTGATCCGGCCCGTGAGATCGCGGATCGCGATCGTGGGATCGTCCGGATCCGACACGCCCCGCGAGAACTCGATCCCCTCGGCGTACTCGAGCAGGTAGGCGAGCACGCGCGTGACCAGGTAATCCTCGGACTCCGACGGATGGCGCGCCACCCGTAGGGCGAGCGACTCGTAGAGCTGCCGATCGCTGTCGGCCAGCTCGATGTCGAAGTTGTAGATCGTCGCGGTCAACGCCATCAGTTACCGATCGGCGGACAGCAGCATCGAGTCAGTGCGCCTTGTGCGCGTCGAACCGGAGTCTGATGTAGTCCGCGGTCCAGCCGTGGATCGGGTCGAGCAGCGCCGGCGCGACGGCGGCGCGAACCTCCTGAATGAACCCGGCGCGATCGCCAGGCGCGACGGCGCCGAGAAACGGCTGGGCGAACGTCTCGAGCCAGTCGGTGATGTCCCCCGGCAGCAGCGTCGGCCGCGGGAACAGTTCGATCGTCCGGACGACGAATCCCTGCGCCTCGAGCAGCGCGCGGTACGCCTCCCCGGTCGGAAAGAACCAGGGATCGAGCGCGGCGCCGTCGAGACCGCGCCGGCCGGCGGCGGCGATGAGCGCAAGACGCACCGTCTCGACGCAGCCGGCGCCGCCGAGCTCGGCGACGAAACGGCCGCCCGGCTTGAGGGCGCGGTGCACGCAGGCGATCACCGCGCGCGCATCGGGAATCCAGTGCAGCACGGCGTTGCTGAAGACGGCGTCGAACTCCTCCTGAAACGGCAGCGTTTCGGCGCGGGCGCGGCGGGCATCGAGACCACGCGCGCGGGCGGCGCCGATCTGTTTGGCGCTGCTGTCGACAGCGGTCACGCGGCAGCCGGAGGCGACGAGCTTCTCGGTCAGCGCTCCGTCGCCGCAGCCGAGATCGAGCACGCGCTCGCCAGGTTGCGGCGCGAGCAGCGCGAACACGCCGGCGCCGAGGTCAGAAACGAAACGCGCGTTCCGGGCATACGTGTCCGGATCCCAGTGTTGTGTGGTCATGGTGATCGTGTCGCCGCGAGTGTGAGACAGCTTACTCCGAAGCCCAGCCGGAATGCGTTTTCGGGCCGTTGTCACCACTTTGTAAAAGACTGGTGGCGCCCGCCGTGGGCGGGTGTAGTATCTCCTCGTTCGACGGCAACCGGGCACTCACAGAGGAGCATGCGCATGGCACAGAATGACGGGCTGAATCGCAGGTCGTTCCTGAGAAACGCCGGCCTGACGGCATTGGTCGGCGCAGTCGCTCCCGGGAGCTCGCTGGCCGCCGCCGCCGGCGCCGCCCTGGTTCCCGCCGCCGACACCGGCAAGTTCGATTTCGACACGCCGTACAGCCGCATCGGCACCGATTCCACCAAGTGGGACGGCGCCATCAACACCGGCTTCACCGACAAGGATCACATCGTCGCCGGCATGGGCATCGCGGACATGGACTTCCGCTGCGCGCCCGCGATCACGCAGGCGCTGCAGGAACGGATGAAGCACGACGTCTGGGGCTACATGGTGATGCCCAAGTCCTTCACCGAAGGCATCATCGCCTGGAACAAGAAACGGTACGGCGTCGACACCGATCCCGCGCTGATGGACATCTCGACCGGCGTCCACCCCGGCCTGGTCGCCGCGCTCCGCGCCTTCTCGCCGCCCGGCAGCAAGGTCCTGCTGACGACCCCGACCTACAACGGCTTCTACGGCGATCTGCGCAATACCGGAACGCTGCCGGAAGAAAGCGTGATGAAGGTCGTCAACGGCCGCTTCACGTTCGACTTCGACGATTTCGAGCACCGCATCGGCCGCGACACCAATACGTTCATCCTGTGCAACCCGCAGAACCCGACCGGCAACTGCTGGACGCCCGAGGAGTTGACGCGGATCGGCGAGATCTGCCTGCGCAAGCGCGTCATCGTGCTCGCCGACGAGATCCACTGCGACTGGACCGCCAAGGGGCAGAAGTACACGCCGTTCGCCAGCCTGCCGAACAAGGCGATCGTCAACAACAGCCTCACGTTCAAGGCGGCGAGCAAGTCGTTCGGGCTCGCCGCGATGAAATGCGCGTGGTACTACAGCACCAACAAGGATCTGTTCATGGCCACCAAGGCCAACAACCACGCCGACCTGACGACGATGGGGATGATCGCCAGCAAGGCCGCATACTCCGGCGGCGAAGAATGGCTCAACCAGTGCGTCGATTACGTGAACGGCAATCACGATCTGGTGCAGTCCTACATCAAGGCCAACATCCCGCTGATCAAGACCTACGCGAAGGCCGAAGGCACCTACCTGGTATGGCTCGACATCACCCAGGTGGCCGACAAGATCGGCGCGAAGGAGAAGGCGGCGGCGGAAACCAAGGCGGGACGGACGACCAGCCCCGAGCAGATCGTCGAGCGCTGGTTGCTGAAGAACGCCGGCGTCGCACTCAACCCGGGACACACATACGGCGCCGGCGGCGCGAACCACATGCGGATGAACATCGCCCTGTCGCGCAAGACGCTGCAGGCGGCGCTCACCAGCATGCAGAACGCGCTGAAGAGCCCGATGCTCAGCACCGCCGCGCTCTAAGCGGCAATCCGATTGCGACCGGGGGCTCGAATCTCACAAGGGTTC
>JAOBWF010000247.1 GCA_025463215.1 Acidobacteriota bacterium
TGGCGCCGGGGCCCCCCGAGGCGGCCGTGCGGGCGCGCGCCATGGCCCGGCGCTTCGATTGGAGCCTCATCGTGCCGCGCATCCGCGGCGTGTACGATGAGGCGTTGGCCGAATCCCAGTACGATCGCGCGACGACATGCCGGGTGTAGCGCCGAAGGCGCCGCCCTCGCCGGCGGCGATCGTGGCCGCCGCCGTGCTCGGGACGCGGCTGCCAATCCTGCTGCTCGGCGCGCTGGCGGTCGCGATCGCCGGCACCGTGCCGCCGCCCGCGGCGGAAGCGGTGTGGCGTGTGTCGGCGCACGAGGTCACCAATCTGCTGGCGCGGTGGGACACGTTTTTCTATTACACCATCGCCACCGAGGGGTACCACTGGGACCCGGTGATCTTCCGCCACTACAACGTCGTCTTCTTTCCGTTGTACGCGCTGTTGATGCGATGGGGCGGCTTCGTCCTCGGCGGGCACGAGCTGATCGCCGGCCTGATTGTGTCGCTGACGGCGTTCACCGGCGCGATGGTGATGGTGTACCGGCTCGCGCGGCTCGACGTCGGCGAGGAGTACGCCTGGCGGGTCATCCTGCTGATCTCGACGTTCCCGTACGCACTGTATTTCTCCGCGGTGTACACCGAATCGCTGTTCCTGTTCCTCAGCGTCAGCGCGTTTTATGCGATGCGGCGCGGGCGGCTCGGATGGGTCGCGGTCTGCGGCGGCGCGGCGGGGCTGACGCGACCGAATGGCTTCTGGCTCGCGCTGCCGCTCGCGTGCCTCGCGCTGTGGCCGCCCGATCGCGGTGCCGCCGGCGATTCGCCGGGACGGCCGGTCCGCCTCTCGATGGCCCTCACCGCCGCCGCGGTGCCGCTGATCGGCGTCCTGATCTTTTCGGGCTATCTGTATTGGCGATTCGGCGATGCGATCGCCTGGGTGCACGGCCAGGCCGCGTGGGGTGTGCCGCTGCTGCTGCGGCGCGGCGCGCCGGACCCCGGAAAGCTCCCGGGCGAGCTGGCGATCAAGCCGATCGAGGTGGTGGTGTGGATCGGCAACATCGCCGCCTTCGTCACGGCGATGCTCGCGATCCGGCCGATCTCGAAACGCTTCGGCCTCGCCTACGGCGCCTGGGTGGCGATCAACATCTTCCCGCCGGTCGCGGCGCACCTGTTCATGTCGCTCGGCCGCTTCGTCTCGGTGCTGTTTCCGTTCTTCTTCTGGCTCGCGATCCGGGTGCCGCGGAACCGGGTCGTTCGGGTCGCCGGCGTTTTCGCCGCGTGCCAGGCGATCTTCGCGATCTGGTTTTTTCTGTGGCGGCCGGTAGTGTGATCGGGCAGGGCTGAAGCGGCGGGATGTTGTTTTGTTGTCAGTGTGCGCTTATGAGGCCGGGGCGCGCAGGCGCGCGAACGCGCAGACCGCGAGCACGATCAGCACGGCGTTGCGCGCGACGATCACGAGCATGGCGGGCAGGTCGCCGGCCATGATGCCGCCGTAGGACATCCACAGGATCTGCGTCAGCAGGATCGCGATCGCCGTCAGCACCGCGAGCCAGCGGTCGCCGGAGACCCAGGCGATCGCCCCCGCCGGCGCCAGCCAGATCACGTACTGCGCCGAGAACAGCGCCGACAGCAGCAGCAGCGCCGTGACCGCGGCCAGCCATCCCGCCGCCACCCGATTCAGCCGCGCGCCGCGCCAGCTGCTCCACGCACACACTGGCGCCGCGGCGAGAAACATCGCCACCGACGCGGCGTGGCTCATGGTGCCGACCCGCCAGGCGCCGCTTTCGAGTCGGACGGTGTGCGTATCCCAGAGGTGCAGGAGGCTGCCGGCGAGGCTCTCGATCTGCCAGCCGGTCGCGCCGCGAAAGGTGACGACCTGGGTCATCCCGTTCGCGCCCGCCATCCCGATCACCACGCCGGCGAGGATCGCGGCCACGGTCGCGAACGCGGTCATCGCCGCGATCGACCGCCGGCCCCGCCACGGCGCGATCAACAGCGTCGCGAGCAGCACCGGCCAGAGCTTGAACGCGGTCCCGATCGCCAGCGCGCACCCGAGCGTGATCGGGCGATCCCGCCGCCATGCCGCCGCCGCCAGGATCGCCGCCGCCGTCGACCAGGCGTCGATGCGGTTGAAGAACAGCCCCAGCACCGGGATGAGCACGGCGCCGCAGTACACCGCGGCGACGATCCCCCAGCCCCAGATCAGCGATCCGATGATGATTGCGTCCGCGATCAGATCGAGACAGACCACGCCGAGCCCGAACGACGCGCGGCCGCCGGGCAGCCGCGCCAGCGCCTTGAACACGATCAGCGTGCCGATCGGATGTTCGACCTGGTAGTCGACGTACGGGCGGCCGGCGCTGCTGCCGATCTCGTAGTAGCGATCGAAGTCGCCGGCCGGCACCGAGCTCTCGGCGGCTGAGATGGCGAACGCCACGGCGTGCACCGCCAGCACCGCGATCAGGAGGTGGGAAGCTCGCACGAAGGCGGTCCATCGTACACTAGGAGGAGTGACTGCACACCGGCGCTCGCGCAAGGGCGTCCTCATACTCTCGGCCCTCGGCGTCGTCTTCGGCGACATCGGCACCAGCCCTCTCTACGCCCTGCGCGAATGCTTCGACGGCGTGCACGCGATCCCGGTCACCCTCGCCAACGTTTACGGCGTGCTCTCGCTGGTCGTGTGGTCGCTGATCATCACGGTGTCGGTGAAGTACGTCCTGTTCGTGATGCGCGCCGACAACGAGGGCGAAGGGGGCATCCTGGCGCTGGTCGCGCTCGTCCGCGGCCGCACCACCGGGCACTATCGCCGCACCCTCATTGCGATCGGCCTGTTCGGCGCCGCGCTGCTCTACGGCGACGGCATGATCACGCCGGCGATCTCGGTGCTGAGTGCGGTCGAGGGCTTGAGCGTCGCCACCCACGTGTTCGAGGACTTCATCGTCCCGATCACGATCGTGATTCTGATTGCGCTGTTCGTCGTGCAGCACCGCGGCACCAGCGGCATCGGCAAGATCTTCGGGCCGATCATGATCGTGTGGTTCACCCTGATCGCCGTGCTCGGCCTGCCGCCGATTCTGAAGAATCCGTCGATTCTGTCGGCGATCAATCCCTGGTACGCCTACGCCTTCTTCGCCGTGCACAAGTTCGGCTCGCTGCTGACGCTGGGCTCGGTCTTCCTCGCCATCACCGGCGCCGAAGCGCTCTATGCCGACATGGGGCATTTCGGCGCGCAGCCGATCCGGGTCGCGTGGTTCGCGCTCGTGCTGCCGACGCTGCTCGTCAACTACTTCGGCCAGGGCGCGCTGCTGCTCGACAACCCCGAGACCCGCGTCAACCCGTTCTTTCACCTCGCGCCGGCGTGGGGCCTCTACCCGCTCGTGCTGATTTCGACGATGGCGGCGGTGATTGCGTCGCAGGCGATCATCTCGGGCGCCTTTTCGATGACGCAGCAGGCGATTCAGCTCGGCTACTCGCCGCGCTTCGACATCCAGCACACGTCGGCGAACGAGATGGGGCAGGTCTACATCCCTGAAATCAACTGGATGCTGATGGTCGCGACTCTCGGCCTCGTCTTCGGCTTCCGGTCGTCGACGAACCTCGCCGCCGCCTACGGCATGGCGGTGACGCTGACGATGATCATCACCACACTGCTCGCGTTCGTCGTCGCGCGCGAGCTGTGGCGCTGGAGCCTGTGGCGCGCCGGCCTGATCACGGCGGCGTTTTTGTCGCTCGATCTGATCTTCTTTGCCGCCAACGTGCTGAAGATCCAGCACGGCGGCTGGTTCCCGCTGATCGTCGCCGCGCTCGTCTATGGCGTGATGTCGACCTGGAAGCGGGGACGCGAACTGGTCGTGGAACGCCTGAACGCGACCGAGGTCTCGCTCGACGCCTTCTTCAAGCGCCTGGCGAGCGCGCCGCCGGTGCGCGTTCCCGGCACCGCGGTGTTCATGACCGCGCGCCCCGAAGGCGCGCCGCCGATCCTCGTCCACCATCTCAAGCACAACAAGGTGCTGCACCAGCAGATCGTGCTGCTGACGATCTCGATGCTGAACACGCCGACGATCAGCGAAGGCGAGCCGATCCAGGTGGTGTCGCTCGGCGGCGGCTTCTTCCGCGTGATCGCGCGCTTCGGCTTCATGGAATCGCCAGACGTCCCGGTCGCGCTCGGCCGCGCCCGCGAGAAGGGGCTCAACCTGAGCGACGACGACACGACCTTCTACCTTGCCGATCTGACGCTGCTCGCCAACGGCCAGATCGGCATGTCGCGATGGCGGGACACGGTGTTCATCTTCCTGTCCCGCAATGCCCGCCGCGCCACCAATTTCTTCAATATCCCGGCCGATCGCGTCGTCGAAATCGGTATTCAGCTCGAAATCTAGGAGCTAGAATGGCGCTGCCTTGGGGAGGTGTCTGATGAAACTCTCGAATCATGCGCTGGTCGTCGGTCTGCTGGTGGCGGGGATCTGCGGCGCGAGCGCGCTGGCCCAGGCGCCCAAAAAAGCGGTGGAGCTGGGGTCGATCAACTTTCCAACCTCGGCGAAGGCAGCGGCGCAGGCGCCGTTCCTCACCGGGGTCAAAGCGCTCTACAACTTCGAATTCGACATCGCCGCCGACGCGTTCCACGAGGTGCAGCAGGCCGATCCCGCGTTCGCGCTCGGCTACTGGGGCGAGGCGATGAGCTACAACCACCCGCTGTGGGCGCAGCAGGATCTTCCCGCCGCGCGCAAGGTGATGGAGCGGCTGGCGCCGACCGCCACCGCCCGCGCCGCCAAGGCCCCCACCGGCAAGGAGCGCGACCTGATCGAGTCGATCGAGCTGCTGTTCGGCGCCGGCGACAAGCTCGCGCGCGACATTGCGTATGCCGACGCCATGAAGGCGATGCACGCGAAGTACCCCGCCGACGACGAGATCGCCTGCTTCTACTCACTCGCGCTGCTCGGCACCGGACGGCCGGGCGTGTCCAACACCCGCAACGCCATGCAGGCGGCGGCGATCGCGCAAGGCATCTTCCAGCGCAATCCGAAGCATCCGGGAGCGGCGCACTACATCATCCACTCGTTCGACGATCCCGACCACGCCATCCTCAGCCTGACCGCCGCCCGCGAGTACTCGAAGATCGCGCCGTCGGCGGCGCACGCGCTCCACATGCCGTCGCACATCTTCGTCCAGCTCGGAATGTGGGACGACGTCGTCGCCTCCAACGTCGTGGCGTACAAGGCCGCGGTCGATCTCGCCGAGGCGAAGAACCTGCCGCGCGGGCGTGAGGACTTCCACACGCTCGGCTGGCTGCAGTACGCCTACCTGCAGCTCGGCAACTTCGACGCCGCGCAGAAGTGCGTCGACCAAGCGAAGGCGGTCGCGGACAAGGACACGGCGCCGAACATCCGCGACGGTTACGCCGCGATGAAGGCGCGCCAGGTGGTAGAGACCGCACGCTGGGAGAAGCTGGCGCTGCCGGCCGGCGCGGTGAAGGACGGCGGCGCGCCGGGCTACGACGGCAGCGCCGCGTACCTGGTCGCGGCCGGTTTGAGCGCGGCGAAGCTCGGCGATCTCGCGACGGCGAACGTCGCGCTCGAGAAGCTGAAGGCGATGCGGACGCAGGCGGAGACCGGCTCGAATGCCTACCGCGCCAAGCCGTTCGCGATCATGGAAAAGGAAGTCGGAGCCGCGCTCGCATCGGCGCAGAAGGACACCGCGACCGCGGAGCGCCTGCTCAAGGAGGCGACCGCGATCGAGGTCACCCTCGACGCGCCGTCGGGCCCGCCCGAACCGATCAAGCCGTCGTTCGAGCTGTATGGGGATCTCCTCACCGAGCTCGGCCGCGGGCCGGAAGCGGCGGCGCAGTATCAGCAGTCGCTGCAGCGGATGCCGAACCGCCGCGCCGCGGTGCAGGCGCTGGCGAAGAGCGCGGCGACAAGGACGTCGCAGGCAGGCGCGCGATGACTCGCGTCGCGATTGCCGCGGCGCTCGCCTTGACGGCCGCCGCCAGCACGGCGGCGCTGGTCGCGCAGGAAACCCGTTCGTCGACGCTTCTGACCACCGAGCACTGGCTCGATTGGGAGCGGGTGAGCGACGCCCAGATCTCGCCCGACGGATCGCGCATCGTCTACACCCGCCAGCACGTCAACAAGCTCGAGGACAAGTGGGACTCGGAGCTGTGGATGGTCAATGCCGACGGATCCCAGCAGCGCTTCCTCGTCAAGGGCGGCGGCGCGCGCTGGTCGCCCGACGGCACGCGCCTGCTGTATCAGGGGGAGGGCGAGCCGAAGGGATCGCAGCTGTTCGTCAGCTGGATCGACGCCAAGGGGCCGGCAACCCAGATCACCCACGTCACCGAGGCGCCGCGCGGGGCGAAGTGGTCGCCCGACGGCAAGTCGATCGCGTTCTCGATGTTCACGCCGGAACAGGAACGCTGGTCGATCAGCATGCCGAGCGAGCCGAAGGGCGCGAAATGGACCCCGGCGCCGCGCATCGTGTCCAACCTCCACTTCCGCCAGGACCAGGTCGGCTTCCTCGAAGAGGGCTACACCCATCTGTTCGTGGTGCCGAGCGACGGCGGCACTCCGCGTGATCTGACTCCGGGCAAGTGGAGCGTCGGCGCCGGCGAGCTGCGCGGCGGCTCGGCGATCGATTGGACGCCCGACAGTCACGCGATCGTTTTCGACGGCAACAAGGCGCGCGACGCCGACCTGCAATACGAATCGTCGCAAATCTATGTGGTCGACGTCACGACCGGCGGCGTGCGCGACCTCGTCGCCAAGGCGGGCGACTGGGGACGGCCGGTGGTGTCCCCGGATGGCCGCACCGTCGCCTTCAGCGGCCACGCGCCCACCGGGCACTCGCACACGGTCAGCGATCTGTTCGTCATCCCGGTGAGCGGCGGCAGCGGCGACATGCGCAAGATCAGCGGCGACTACGACCGCGACCCGATCAACATGCGCTGGGCGGCCGACGGCACCGGCGTGTGGTTCGATGCCGACAACACCGGCGCGCGCAACGTGCAGTTCGCATCGATTGTCGGCGGCGTCAAGCCGCTGACGACCGGGCGCCAGATGCTGTCGTTCGATTCGATGTCGAAGGACTTGATGGCGGCCGGAATCTCGTCCGACCTGAATACGCCACCCGACGTGGTCAGGTACAGCTTGAAGCAGCCGGGCCAGATCACGAAGTTGACCGACGTCAACGGCGACGTGATGCAGGGCATGCAGCTCGCGAAGATTGACGAAGTGACCTACACCTCCGCCGGCAACGCCAAAGTGATGGGGTGGATCGTGAAGCCGTCGTCATTCGACGCGTCGAAGAAATATCCACTGATCCTGGAGATTCACGGCGGGCCCTTCGGGAACTACAACGTCGGCTTCAACTACATGTTCCAGAACTTCGCGGCCAACGGCTTCGTCGTGCTGGTGACCAATCCGCGAGGCAGTACCGGCTACGGCAGCGACTTCATCAACGGCATCGATCACAACTACCCGGGCCCCGATTACGACGACCTCATGGCCGGCGTCGACACGGTCGTCGGCAAGGGCTTCATCGACACGTCGCGAATGTACGTCTCGGGCTGCAGCGGCGGCGGCGTGCTTTCGAGCTGGGTCATCGGCCACACCGATCGCTTCGCCGCGGCCGCGGTGCGCTGCCCGGTGATCGACTGGATGAGCATGGCGGGGCAGACCGACGTGCCCCTCTTCACCTACAGCTTCTTCAAAAAACCGTTCTGGGACGATCCGTCGGACTGGCTGGCCCACTCGTCGTTGATGTCAGTCGGCCATGTGACGACGCCGACGCTGCTGATGACCGGCGTGCTGGATCGGCGGACGCCGATGCCGCAGACCGAGGAATACTACGCCGCGCTGAAGGTGAAAGGCGTGCCGGTGAAGCTCCTACAGTTCAATGAGGAGTATCACGGCACCGGGTCGAAGCCATCGAACTACATCCGGACGCAGCTCTACATGATGAGTTGGTTCAACCAGTGGACGCGCGCCGCCGGGGGGAAAGTCTCGACCACGACGTCGCAGCCGTAGCACACAAGTATGCGGTGAAGCCGGCGGTCGCAGAGGCCGCCGGCCCTGCCATAAGGGGCTTCTTTCCCAAGGAGTCCCAATGCCCGACAGCCGCTGGTTCTGGACGGCGCTGCTCGCCGTCTGCATCTCATGGTCGTCCACGATCGTCCGCGGTGACCAGCCGTCGGCGAACGGTAAAGACCGGCACGGTCAATTTGCGTCGAGCGACGACCCCGCGGACGAGACGCGCATGTCGATGGCGCACGTGCAGCACGTCAACGTCAAGCTGCCGGGCATGACCGGTAGCAGCGCGCAGCTGCGCTGGGAATTTACCCAGAATCCGGGGGCGCGGCTTGCAAATGGCGGCGCCTCCGGATAGTTTGACCGCCATGCTGACTCCACGCGCGGGCCTGACGGCCTGCACTCTGTTCCTGCTCGCCGCGCTCGCTCCGGCGCAAGCCGCGGCGCAGCCGGCGGCGGCGCCGATCACCGCAATCCGCGCTGGCCGGCTGCTCGATCCGGACGCCGGCCGTATCCTCACCAACCAGATCATCCTCGTCGAGGGGACCAAGATCCGCGAGGTCGGGCCGACCGTCGCGATTCCGGCCGGTGCGCAGGTGATCGATCTGTCGCGCATGACGGTGATGCCGGGCCTGGTCGAGGCGCACAACCATCTCGCGCTCACCTACAAGCCGGATCCCGAGAACAACATCTACTACTACACCTACGTGCAGGAGTCGACGGCGCTGCGCGCGATCCAGGCGGCGTCGAACGGCATCCAGATGCTCGCGTCGGGGTTCACGATCGTGCGCGACATGGGCAACAACGCCCTGTATGCGGACACCGCGCTGCGTCAGGCGATCGAGCAGGGCTGGATTCCCGGGCCGACGATTATCAACTCCGGGATCATCATCGGCGGGATGGGCGGCCAGTTCTTCCCGACCCCCGAGATGGCGCAGCAGCACAACATCGTCTATCCGGAGTACCTCGACGCCGACACGCCGGACGAGATCGTCAAGGCGGTGCGGCAGAATGTATTGTTCGGCGCCAGAGTCATAAAAATCTGCGTCGACTGCAAGCCCTACGGCTACACCGCCGACGAGATCCGCCTGGTGATCCGTGAGGCGGCCAAGGCCGGCATGAAAGTCGAAGGGCACGTCCAGACGGTCAACGGCGCGCGCAACGCGATCGAGGCGGGCATCTGGTCGATCGCGCATTCGACCGGGCTGAACGAAGAGATGCATACCCTGATGGCGCAGAAGGGGATCTATCGCGCCGGCACCGACACGCCGGACACGCTCGCCGGACATCCGGTGTCGCCGCAGGCCTATCAGCGCAACGTCGCCAGCCTGAAAGACGCGTACGCCAAGAAGGTGCCGTTGACGTTTTCGACCGACGCCGACTACTACGTCGCCGGCAAGACGCGCGGCGAAGTGTGCATGGAGTTCCTCAAGACCTGGAAGGACGCCGGCATCCCGAACGCCGACATCCTGCGCGCGATGACGATCGGCGGCTACAAGGTGAGCCAGACCGAGAACACGCGCGGGCCGATCAAGGCCGGCTTCTTCGCCGACCTGATCGCGGTGCCGGGCAATCCGCTCGACGAAGTCGACGCCCTGAAGAACGTGCAGTTCGTGATGAAGGACGGCCAGGTGTTCAAGCAGGACGGCGTCATGACGCCGGCGGCGTTTTTCCACGGCGGTCCGGTCAACGGATGGAGGATCCGCTGACGCAGACGTTAGAAGGACGTCCGAAGTTAGAAGTGCCGCTGCTGGAGCTCAACGACGCGTCGGTGGTGCTCGGCGGCACGCGTGTGCTCGATCGGCTGACGCTGTCGATCCCCGTCGGCGAGCACACCGCAATCCTCGGCCCGAATGGCGCCGGCAAGTCGACGTTCATCAAGCTGCTGACGCTGCAGCAGTATCCTCTCGCGACCGACACCGGCATCGCGCCGATTCGGGTCTTCGGCCGCGATCGCTGGGACGTCTTCGCGCTGCGCGCCCGGCTCGGCATCGTCTCGGCCGATCTGCACGACCGGTTCGTCCACGGCAACTCGAACGGTGTGCTCACCGGCCTCGACGCGGTCGTCTCGGGCTTCTTCGCCACCCACGGTCTGTTCGCCCACCAGTTGGTCACCGCCGCGATGCGCCGGCAGGCGCTGGACGCGCTCGAGCGCGTCGACGCCGGCCGCCTCGCGCGCGCGACCCTCGACACGATGTCGACCGGCGAGGCGCGGCGCGTCCTGATTGCGCGCGCGCTGGTGCATCAGCCAGCGGTGCTCGTGCTCGACGAGCCGACGCGCGGTCTCGATCTGGTGTCACGCCACCAGTTCATGGAACGGGTCGGCGCGGTCGCCCGCGAGGGGACGACCATTCTGCTCGTGACCCATCACGTCGACGAGATCATCCCGGAGATCGCGCGCGTCATCCTGCTGCGGCGCGGCCAGGTCGCCCGCGACGGCGCCAAGGCCGACGTCCTGAGCGCAGATGCCCTGAGCGACGCCTTCGACGCGCCGCTGACGGTGGAAAGAGACGGCGGCTACTTCCACGTGCGGGTGCGATAGACTTCGAACTTCACACTTCTGGCTTCTGACTTCCGCGGGCAGAGCCCGCGGCACCCCGATAGTCCGGCAAGGCGTCCGGAAGGAGTTCGGCCTGCGCATCATCACCTCGTCGTCCGCGGCGGTCCGGCTCGCGGCCGCCCGCGCCTTTCTCGGCCAGCGTCCTCCAGGCACGGAGCAGATCATCGTCGGCGCATCGCGTGGCGCGGCGGACGATGTCGCGCGCGCGATCGCGCGGCGGGCGGGATCGACCTTCGGCATCACGAGGTTCAGCCTCACCGAGCTGGCGGCGCGCGCCGCGGCCGCCCATCCCGACGGCGGCCGCCGGGTGGCGGGCACCCAGGCTGGCGCCGAGGCGGTCGCGGCGCGCGCCGTGTTCGATGCGATCGCCGCCGGCGAGCTGGCGTACTTCGAACCGGTCGCGCGCATGCCAGGCTTTCCCAAGGCGCTGGCGCGCACGCTCCACGAACTGCGCCTCGCGGGCGTCACGGCGAATTCGGAACTCGGAACTGAGAACTCAGCACGACGAACGACGGACGACGAACGCCGAACGACCAGCGACCTGTTCGTCCTGCTCTCACGCGTCGAGGCCGAACTCGCGCGGTCGAGCGTCGACGATCGGGCGGCGCTGTTCCGGCTCGCGGCGGCCGCCTGCCGCTCCGGACACGTACGGTGGGCGCAGCTGCCGATGCTGTTGCTCGACGTCCCGCTCGACTCGCGCGCCGAACAGGAGTTCGCGGCGGCGCTGATCGCCCGATCGCCCGACGTGCTCGCCACCGTTCCCGACGGCGACATCTTCGCGCTGGATGCGCTCCGGACGATCGGAGAGCGTGCGGAAGGCGGACTGGAGATTTCAGCCTCCGGCGCGAACGCAGACCCGGACGCGGTGGACACCACGTCGGATCTCGCGTGCTTGCGCCGGTATGTCTTCAAGACGGAGCGGCCGTCTGCGCGCGAGCGCGCCGGAGATGTCGTGCTGTTCTCCGCCCCCGGTGAAGGGCGGGAGGCGGTCGAGATCGTGCGCCGTGTGCTCGACGAAGCGGGCCGCGGCGTGCCGTTCGACGAGATGGCCGTGTTCCTGCGGACGCCGCAGCAGTACCTCGGCCTGCTCGAGCACGCCTGCGCGCGCGGCGGCGTGCCCGTATATTTCGACCGCGGCACGCGGCGGCCCGATCCGGCGGGGCGCGCATTCGTCGCGCTCCTGTCGTGCGCGGTCGACGGCCTGTCCGCCAAGCGCTTCGACGAATATCTCTCGCTCGGCCAGGTGCCGCAGGTCGCCGATACCGCCGCGCCCGACGTCGTGGCGCCGCTCGACGAGGTATTCGGCGGCGACGAGCGCCGCGCCACGTCGCTCAGCCCGGCCGATCCCTGGACGGATCCGCAGCCGGTACTGCAGACCCACGCGATCGATTCGGACGACGAAGCGGTCGTCGCCGGCACGCTGCGGTCGCCGTGGAAATGGGAAGAGCTGATCGTCGAATCGGCCGTCGTCGGCGGCCGCACGCGCGAAGAAGGCAAGGCGCGGTGGCGTCGGCGGCTCGACGGCCTCGCGGCCGACTTCAAATACCGCATAGCCGAGCTCAGGAAGGAGGAGCCGGAATCGGCGCGGATCGCGCGCTTCGAACGCGACCTCAGAAACCTGGCGCACCTGCGCCAGTTCGCACTGCCGATCGTCGACGCGCTCGCCGAGTGGCCGGAGCAGGCGACCTGGGGCGAGTGGATCGAACGGTTCTGCGCGCTGGCGACCCGCGCGCTGCGGCGTCCGGCGCGCGTGCTGCAGACGCTGGCCGACCTGCGGCCGATGGCCGACGTCGGTCCGGTCTCGCTCGAAGAGGCCCGCGACGTGCTGCACGATCGGCTGGTGACGCTCGACTGGGAGCCGCCGGCGCGGCGATACGGCCGCCTGTTCGTCGGCACCCCGCATCAGGCGCGCGGCCGCTCCTTCCGCATCGTCTTCATGCCAGGCCTCGCGGAACGCGTCGTGCCGCAGCGGCCGCGGGAGGATCCGCTGCTGCTCGACGAAGGGCGCCGCGCGATTGACGCCGGGCTCGTCGGCCAGAACGAGCGCGGCACCGCCGAGCGATTGCTGCTGAAGATTGCGATCGGCGCTGCGGGCGAGCGGCTCTACCTGTCGTATCCGCGCCTCGACGTCAGCGAAACGCGGGCGCGCGTGCCCTCCTTCTACGCGCTCGACGTCGTGCGCGCGATCACCGGCCGCGTGCCGGATCACCGCGTGCTCGCCTCGGACGCGGCGGACGAGGGGGGCGCCAGCCTGGCGTGGCCGGCGCCGAAAGATCCGGATCGCGCGATCGACGATCTCGAGCACGACCTGGCGACGCTCAAGCCGCTGCTCGACTCACGCGACCCCGCGGCGGTGCGCGGCCATGCGCACTACCTGCTCGGCCTCAACGACGCGTTGAAGCGTTCGATCACCAGCCGGTGGCTGAGGGACAAGAAGCCGTGGACCTCCGGGGACGGCCTGATTAAAGTCATGCCCGGGACGGCGGCGGCGCTCGCCGCGCATCGCCTGCGGCAGCGACCGTATTCGTTGTCGGCGCTGCAGCGGTTCGCCGCCTGCCCGTATCAGTTCCTGCTCGCGACGATTTATCGCCTCGAGCCGTGGGACGAGCCGGAGCCGCTGGTCCGCATGGATCCGCTGACGCGCGGCAGCCTGTTCCACAAGGCGCAGGCCGAGTTCTACCGCGCGCTGCAGCAGGCTGGCGCGCTGCCGGTCACGCGCGACACGCTGACGGCGGCGGCAAAGACACTCGACGCCGTGCTCGATCGCGTCGCGGCCGAATATGCCGAGACGCTGGCACCGGCGATCGATCGCGTGTGGCGGGACGAAGTCGACGAGCTGCGCCGCGACCTCGGCATCTGGGTACAGAAGATTGCGGAGGAGCCGGCCTGGCAGCCGGCCTACTTCGAGTTCAGCTTCGGCCTCAACGACGAAGGGCGCGATCCGCGCAGCCTGCCGGATCCGATTCTCGTCGACGGCCGCTTCGTGCTCCGCGGCTCGGTCGATCTCGTGGAACATCGCGCCGATTTCGATCTGCTCCGCATCACCGATCACAAGACCGGCAAGAACCGGTCGAATCCGGATCTCATCATCGGCGGCGGGGGGACGCTGCAGCCGGTGCTCTACAGCCTCGCGGTGGAGCAGGGGCTCGGCAAGAAAGTGTTTTCGGGCCGGCTGTTCTATGCCACGACCGTCGGCGGCTTCGTCGAGCACGAGATTCCGATCAACGACTACACGCGCAGCCAAGGGCTTCAGGTGCTCGAGATCATCGATCGGGCGGTCGAAACCGGCTTCCTCGCGGCTGCGCCGGCCGAGCGCGCCTGCACCTGGTGCGACTTCCGCCCGGTCTGCGGTCCGCGCGAAGAAGAGCGCACGAAGCGGAAAGCGCGCGAGCGCCTCGCCGACCTCGATGCCCTCCGGGGGATGCGTTGACGCCCCTTCGATCAGACGCAGGGCCGGGCCGCGTCCTCGATTTTCCGCGCGGCGACGCGGCCGCACGTGCGGCGATCGCCAACGACCTCGACGACACGCTGATCGTCGAAGCGGCCGCGGGCACGGGCAAGACGACCGAGCTCGTCAACCGCATCCTGCGCGTCCTCTCCACCGGGCGCGCGACGATGGGGGAGATTGTCGCGGTCACGTTTACCGAGAAGGCCGCCGGCGAGCTGAAGCTGCGGCTGCGCGAAAAACTCGAACAGGATCGCGCTGAGGCGGCCACCGCGACGGTGCGAGAACGGCTCGAGCTCGCGCTCGCGCAGCTCGAGGAAGCGCACGTCAACACCATCCACGGCTTCTGCGCCGAGCTGCTGCGCGAGCGGCCGGTTGAAGCGCTGGTCGATCCCCTGTTCGCGGTGCTGACTGAGCCGCAGGCGGATCGCGTGTACGGCCGTGCCTTCCGCGCGTGGCTGCAGGACGCGCTCACGCAGCCGCCCGAAGGGCTGCGCCGGGCGCTGCGGCGGACGAGCGGCGGCTTCGACGCCGGCGGTCCGATCGATCGTCTGCGCAGCGCCGGCCGATCGCTCGCCGAGGCGCGCGATTTTCCGTGCGCGTGGGAGCGGCCGCCCTTCGATCGCGGCGCGGAGATCGATCGCCTGGTCGCGGCGTTGCACCACCTCGCCGCCCTCACGGCGTCGCCGCTGTCGATCCGCGACAACCTGTACATCGACACCGACGGCGTCCGCCGTCTGAGCCGCCAGATCGAGCTCGAGCAGTCGTTCGGCCAGCGCGATCTCGACGGTTGGGAAGCACGCCTCGTCGATCTCACCCGCGATCGCGGCTTCTCCCGGACGCGGAAGGGCAGCGGCTACAAATACAGCAAGGCGGCCGGCCGCACCGACGTGCTGTCCGCGCGCGAGGCGCTGTTCAACGCGCTGCAGCAGTTCCGGAAGGAGGCGGATGCGGATCTGGCCGCGTGCCTGCAGCAGGAACTGGCGGGCGCGACCGCGCGGTATCAGCAGCTCAAGCAGGCCGCGGGTGCGCTCGACTTCACCGACCTGCTGGCGCGGGCGCGCGATCTGATCACGTCGAACGCCGAGGTCCGCGCTCACCTGCAGCAGAAGTTCACGCGCATCTTCGTCGACGAATTCCAGGACACCGATCCGATTCAGGCCGCGATCCTGCTGCTGCTCGCCAACGACGTCCGCGGCAAGCTGTTCATCGTCGGCGATCCAAAGCAGGCGATCTATCGCTTTCGCGGCACCGATGTCAGCACCTACTGGCACGTCCGCGACGAGCTCGAGCGGCGCGGCGGCCGCGTGCTGCAGCTCACGACCAGCTATCGCAGCGTCCCGGCAATCCAGCGTTTCGTCAACGCCGCCTTCGCGCCGGAGATGACCGGCGACGAGATGACGCGCCAGGCCGACTACGTGGCACTCGGGCCGGCGCGCCAGGCCGACGACTCACAGCCGGCGATCGTCGCGCTGCCGGTGCCGAAACCGTACGGGCGCGGCGGCTTCGGCGCGTTCAAGGCGTCGGGCAAGGCGATCGACGCGTCGCTGCCGGACGCAGTGGGCGCTTACATCGCCTGGCTGGTCGAGAAGAGCGGCTGGACGGTCTCGGAGAAACAGGCCGACGGCAGCGAAGTGCGCGTGCCGCTGCAGGCGCGCCACGTCGCGGTGCTGTTCCGCCGGTTCGTCAGCTTCGGCGTCGACGTCACCCGGCCCTACATCGACGCGATCGAGGCGCGCGGCGTGCCGCATCTGCTCGTCGGCGGCAAGGCGTTTCACGGCCGCGAAGAGGTCGAAACCATCCGGGCCGCGCTTGCCGCGATCGAGTGGCCCGACGACGAGCTGTCGGTGTTTGCGACGCTGAAGGGATCGCTGTTCGCGATCGACGACGAGCATCTGCTCGAGTTCCGTCATCGCTTCGGCACGTTCCACCCGTTCCGCGTCCCGAAGGAGCTGGGCGGCAACGGCGGCCACGACCTCGCGCTCACCGCGGAACCGACCGCTCACCTGACGCCGATCGCCGACGCGCTGCGGCTGCTGCAGCAGCTGCACCGCGCGCGCAACTACCGTCCGGTCGCCGACACGATCGGCCGGCTGCTCGCCGAGACGCGCGCCCACGTCGGCTTCATCCTGCGCCCCGCCGGCGAGCAGGCGCTCGCCAACGTGCTGCACGTCGCCGAGCTCGCACGCCAGTACGAGGCGAGCGGCGGCATCTCGTTCCGTGGTTTCATCGACGAACTGCGCACCGCCGCCGCGAGCGAAGCGGCGGAAGCGCCGATTCTCGAAGAAGGCAGCGACGGTGTGCGCCTGATGACGGTGCACAAGGCCAAGGGGCTCGAGTTCCCTGTCGTGATTCTCGCGGACCTCACCTGCAACATGAGCCGCAAGGATGCCAGCCGTTATCTCGACGCGTCGCGCGGCTTGTGCGCGATCAAGATCGGCGGCTGGGCGCCGCACGAGCTCCATCGTCATGAGGCCGACGAGGTCGCGCGCGATCAGGCCGAGGGGGTCCGGCTCGCGTATGTCGCTGCCACGCGCGCGCGCGATCTGCTCGTCGTCCCGGTACTCGGAGACGATGCCTGGGACGGGGGATGGTTCGCGCCGTTGAATCGCGCGCTGTATCCGCCGGTCGCACGCCGCCGCAGCGCGGCTCGCGGCCCGCAATGCCCCGCGTTCAAGTCGAAGGACTCGGTGCTGCAGCGGCCCGGTGACGAACCGGCCGGCAACGGCACCGTCTGCCCCGGCCTCCACACCTTCGAGGACGGCGACGGCGGCTACGCTGTCGTGTGGTGGGATCCGTGCGCGCTGAAACTCGACGAACAGCCGACGTTCGGCGTCCGGCGCGAAGATCTGATCGTCAAGGACGTTGCCAAGAACGTCATCGCCGACGGCCGGAGCCGCTACGACCGGTGGCGCATGGCGCGCGATGATGCGCGAGAGAGCGGCGCGGTGCCCTCGACCGCGGTGGAGCCGGCGCGCGACTGGCTGGCGCGCGACGTCCCCGTTCCCGGATCGGATCAGGTGACCGTCGTCGGTGCGCCACGCAGCGGGGATGAGGCGCGAGCCGGAGGGATCGGGTTCGGCCTGCTCGTGCATGGACTCCTGGCGCAAGTGCCATTTACCGCCGACCGTGCGGCACTCGACGACTTCGCCGCCAACGATGCGCGCGTGCTCGGCCTCGGTGCAGAAGAGGCGACGGCCGCGGCGATGCTGGTCGAGCGGTTGCTGATGCATGACCTGCTCATCCGCGCGAAAGCGGCCGACGCGCGGGGCGCCTGCCGGCGCGAAACGCCGGTGACGCACACGCTCGCCGACGGCACGATGATCGAGGGCATCGTCGACCTCGCGTTCGAAGAGGCGGGGGCGTGGACGGTCGTCGACTACAAGACGGACCGCGAAATTGCGGGGCATGGCGAGGCGCGCTACCGCCGTCAGGTTGCCCTGTACGCCGCGGCGATCGCGCAGGCGACCGGGCAGCCGGTGCACGCTGTGCTCATGCGCGTGTAGGTGCCTGACCGCTGCCACCGCCCGCGAAGTGACTATCCGTCTACCGCCGAGTTTTACCCTTGGCGGTAGATTCGGCCTTGTGTTGATGGCATAGGATTCGCACTAGGACGGTCAGGGAGCGACGCCAATGGCCGAACAGTTTCTGGAGGAGCAGATCAAACGGATCCGAGAAATGACCGAACAGGTTTCGCGCGTCCGCCCGCTCTGCGGCTACGAACTGCGGAACTATTTGTCCGAATTGAACGGCACCCCACGTCAGGAGCCGGCACCCGTCCGCAAGGGCAACGGGCGCGGTTCTTCCCGCCGGCGCGGCCGGTAGGCAGGCAGCGGCCCCGCGTGCGTCTCACGTACGCGGCCGTCGTCCTGCTGGTGGTTGCGCTCTCCAGTTGCGCCCGTCATCAACCGCCCGCCTTCGATCCTCCGAATCTCGCCGATCTGTCGTGCCGCCAGGTCGTTCCGCCAACGGTCGAGCCACTGGCGTGGATCGCGACCGCCGACGTGGCAGGAGAGCGGGAGCTGTCGCGATGGTGCGAAACCGTGGGCGCCGTGTTCCTGCAGCCGCGCCCGATGGTGGTCGCGGACGAGCCGATCGATCGCCTGGCGATTGTGTCGTGGAATATCCATGAGAGCGGCGGCGACGTCGACGAACTGCTGCGGCAGCTGCGTTCGGGCGCATTCACGGGAGCGGTCCCGGTGCGCCACTTCGTGCTGCTGCTGCAAGAGGCAACCCGCAGCGACGACTCGATTCCGCTGCACGTCGCGCGCGGCTATCCCTCGCCGAGTGCGATTGCGCCGCGCGGCGCGTCGCCGCCGGCGGAGGTCCACCGCATCGCCCGCGAAGGGCTCGCGGTGTTGTACGCGCCGTCCATGCGCAACGGTCCCGGCCGCGAGGATCGCGGCAACGTGATTGTGTCGACGCTGCCGCTGCGCGAGCCGCGGGTCATCGAACTGCCGCTCGAGCGGCAGCGCCGCGTCGCGGCGGTGGCCACGGTGGCGGGACGAACCAGCCGCGGCAGCGCGTGGCGGCTCGATCTCGCGGACGTGCACCTCGATACCGCGCTGGCGCTCGGGCACGGTGGTCCGTTCGCGGCGCGCCGGCGTCAGGCGACGGCGCTGCTCGACGCGCTGCGGCCGTCGATTGCCGCTGCGGGCGATGGCCGCGCCTTCGTGCTCGCCGGCGATCTCAACACATGGATGGGGGACGGCGAGGCCGCGGTCGGCGTGCTGAGCGCCGCCTTTCCTGACACGCCGCCGGCCAACCGCTCGCCGACGTGGCGTGGGCCGCTCGGACTACACGCCACCCTGGATCATGTCTTCGTCCGCGGAACAGTATCGGCCTCCGCGGTCACGCGGCTGCCAAGCCGGTTGGGATCCGACCACTTCCCGCTGTTGACGGTGCTGCGCTTCTGAGTGGGGAGAATGGTTCGCGTGATCGCCGTGCGACGTGGCCGGCGGTCGGTCGCGATCGAGCCTCGAACGGCGGGCGCGCGGGCGAGGGCGGCCGGCGCGACGTTCGCGTCGCACCGCCGCCCGCTCACGCTAGCGCGTGGATCGCGATGCGGCGTTCAGCGGCCGCACGCAGCGTGCCCGACGACGTACCAGATCGCGATCACGGAAAAGGGCACTCCAAGCAACCACGCGGCGATATAACGCATCATCAACCTCCGGATGATGCATGAGCAAGCGTCGCGCCAATCACCGATTCAAATCCCTCGAGCATCCACCCTTCCGCGATCAGGACCCGCTCGATCGCGGCGTGCCGCTGGAACGCCTGCATCGCATCATCGAACACTTCCTTCGTCGTGCGATGGAGGTCCCACGGCGGGTTGAGCCGGAGCTCGTATGCCGAGTCGTCACTGTTGAGGCCGAGCTCGCAGATGACGGTGTCTTCGGCGCGGCGGAAGGTCCATCGAAGTATGCGGCTCTCAGGGACGCACATGGTCATAGTCGGAACCTGCTTTCGCAAACTGGGTACCACATCCATATTCACGAAATTGCTTTATAGACGCGCACGTGCCCAGCTATATGTGTCTTGACCGGGAACTCATCCATATGGTCCGCATTAGAATCTATTCATCATGACTGAGGCGGTCAGCGAGCTCGAACGCCTCCAGCGCGCCCTTGCCGCCGCCGAGCAGCGGCAGGCCGATCTCGAGCAACGGCTGCTGGCGCTGGTGGCCGCGTCGGGCACCCTGTTCGGCTCGCCGACGATCGACGACGTCCTGCCCGGCGTTGTCCTGCTGGCTCGGACCCTGATTCCCGCCGACGGCTACGCGCTCTGGCGCTTCGACGTCGCCGCGAAACGGTGGCACATCGGCGCGTCGGCCGGCGTCTCCGAGACCTTTACCGACCGCATCGTCGGCACCTACCTCGGCGATCAGGTATCGACGATCCCGTTTTCCGAGCCGCTGGTCGCCGAGTCGGTCCACACCGTCCCGATGCTCGCCGAGCGCGTCGACGCGTATCGCGCCGAAGGGATCGAGTCGATGCTCGCGGTGCCGCTGCAGATCGCGGGGCACGCGACCGGCACGCTCGTCTTCTACTTCCGCACCCGGCACGAATTCAGCGACATCGAGGTCCAGACCTCGCGCGCGCTGGCCAACCTGGCCGCGGCCGCGATCACGACCGCGGAGCTGTACGAGCTGCAGCAGGTCAGCCGCGAGCGCGCGGAGCTCGCCAATCGGCAGGCGGCATTTCTGTCGGAGGCGAGCGCGGCGCTCGGGAGCTCGCTCGACTACGCAGCGACGCTGCGCACGGTCGCCGAGCTCGCGGTGCCGCACATCGCGGACTGGTGCGCGGTCGACATCGTCGACGAGCAGGGACGGGTGCAGCGCCTTGCGGTCGCGCACGTCGATCCGGCGCGGATCGAGCTCGCCCGGACGCTGCAGGATCGCTATCCGGACGACCCCGATGCGCGCGGCGGCATCCGTCAGGTGATCCGGACCGCCACGCCGATGATGTATCCCGCGATCACGGATGCGATGCTGGTCGCGAGCGCGCGCGACCCCGAGCACCTGCGGGCGATGCGCGCGCTGTCGATCGCGTCGGTGATCATGGTGCCGCTCGCGGCCCATGGCCGCACCTTCGGCGCCCTGACCTTCGTGCACGCCGAGTCGGGCCGCACCTATACCGACGCCGATTTCCGCTTCCTCCAGGACGTCGCGTATCGCTCGGCGCTCGCGGTTGAAAACGCGCGCGCCTACGCGCAGGTCAATGCCGCGAACCGCGCCAAGGACGAGTTCCTCGCGACCCTGTCGCACGAGCTGCGCACGCCGCTGAACGCCGTGCTCGGCTGGTCGCGCATGCTGCGCGACGGGACGATCAGCCCGGGCAAGATGCCGCGGGCGCTCGAAGTGATCGAGCGCAACGCCGTCGCCCAGCTCGATCTGGTCGAAGACCTGCTCGACCTGTCGCGGATCATCACCGGCAAGTTCCGCCTCAACGTCGGGCCGGTGGATCTCGAGGCGGCGATTGCGGCCGCGATCGAGGCGATTCAGCCGGCGGCCGCCGCCAAGGGGATCACGATTGCCATTGGCGGTGAGGACGGGTCCGGCGTGATGATCGGCGACGGCGCGCGGCTGCAACAGGCGGTCTGGAACCTGCTTGCGAACGCGATCAAGTTCACGCCCGCCGGCGGCCGGGTCGCGGTGTCGCGCCAGCGGCGCGACGCCGACATCGAGATCGAGGTCGCCGACAACGGCGAAGGCATCGATCCGGCGGTGCTGCCGTTCGTGTTCGACCGCTTCCGCCAGGCCGACAGCGGTACCACGCGCACCCATATGGGCCTCGGTCTCGGCCTCGCGATCGTGCGCCACATCGTCGAGCTGCACGGCGGCCGCGTCAGTGTGACGAGCGGCGGCAAAGGGCAGGGCTCGACGTTCCGCCTGTCGCTGCCGATGGTGCCGGTCCAGCACGCGGCGGTCGCGGATCCTGGGCGCACCAGGGACTCGGCGCCCAACCGTGCGACACCGGTCCTCCTCACCGGCCTCCGTATCCTGATCGTCGACGACGACCAGGACGCGCGCGAGCTGATCACGGAGGTGCTGCGATCGCGCGGCGCCGAGGTCACGGCGGCGGCCTCGGCGGCGGACGCGCGAGAGGCCTTCGATCGCGAGCCGCCCGACGTGATGTTGAGCGACATCGCCATGCCGGGGCATGACGGGCTGGAGCTGATTCGCGCGGTTCGCGGGCGGCCGGCGGCGGCCGGCGGCCGCGTGCCGGCGATCGCCCTGACCGCCTACGCGCGCGACGAGGATCGGGAGCGGTCGTTGGTCGCCGGCTTCGACGCCCACATGGCGAAGCCGGTCGATCTCGACGCACTCGTGACGACGGTGGCGAGGCTGGCGAAGGTGAAAGCTAAGGACGCGCGGACGTAGGCGCCGCGGTTCCGAGCAGCGCCAGCAGCGACAGCGGATCGATCCGCGCGGTGCCGGCGCGAACCGCCCAGTGGAGATGAGGGCCGGTGACGCGGCCGGTCGCGCCGACGCGTCCGAGCACCTCGCCCGGCGCGACGACGTCCCCTTCGTGCACGTCTATCGCGGAGAGATGCGCCAGCATCGAAAAGAGACCGAGGCCGTGATCGATGATCACGGTGTTTCCCGAAAAGTACAGGCTGCGTGCGACCACGACGCGGCCGGCGTTGGGCGCATGGATCGGCGTGCCGGCGGGGCTGAGAAAATCGGCGCCGCCGTGAGCGTTGCGCGGCTTGCCGTTGAACACACTGCGCGTGCCGAACGCGCTGTTGGCCTCGTGCGGCACCGGGCGGACAAACGGTGCTGTCCACAGCCGCTCCGGTGCCGGCGCGGCATAGACGCCAGCGAGCAGCGCCGCCTCGCGATCGATCCGCGCCTGCTCGGACGGCGGCGGGGTGACGAACGCCTCGTTCACCGTCAGCCTTCGCGTGCGGAAGACCCGCGGCTCGACGACGAGGTCGTAGCCACCCTGGGCGGCGCGCGCATCGACCGTCACCCGATAGGTCCCCGGCTTGGCATCGAGATCGATGCCGACCAGTGCCCGCCACGTGCGCTCGCCGTCGCGATACGCGGCGACGTCGTGATCGAAGGCCCGCACGTGGATCGACCCCGCTCCCGCCGGCGCGCCGATGGACAGCACGACGAGCTCGCCGGGCTGCACGGATCGCGAGCGCGCCGCGATCGAGATCGCCGGCTGCGCCGCGCCGATCGACATCACGAGGACGAGGGTGGCGGCGTGGATCACCGGCTGATCCTACAGGGTGAGCGCCCGGATCCGGGACGAGATCGACAGGCCACATCGTCGGGCCGGTGTTCCCGACATGATTGGCTCGGTCAATAGTTGCTCCGCTTGCGGGCCGCCGTCGCGACGTAGCCCTGGCGGGCGCGGACGCGGTCGTCGGAGCCGGCAATCCGGACGCGCAGGCTGTGATACTGGCCGTCGGGGCCCCGCGGCGGCGTGTAGCCGAGCACGTACTGGCTGTTCAACTCCTCGGCGATGCGCGCCGCGGCGTCTTCGATGTCGGCCGAGCTCTGGACGATCTCGGTGCGGCCGCCGGTCTCGCTGGTGATCTCGCGCAGCGCCGCCGGGTTGACGCGGGTGTTGATCGGCTGACGGTCCGGCGAATCGATCGCGATCGCGTAGACGAACGTGTCGCTGCGCCGCAGCGCCGGGCGCAGCTCGCGGATCGTGGCCGTGCTCGCGGTGTCGGCGCCGTCGGAGATCACCAGCAGCGCGGCGCGCTGGCGCGTGCGCTTCTCGATCAGCGGCAGCGCGTCGAGGATCGCATCGTAGATCGCGGTGCCGCCCGAGGGGCGCAGGCCGGCGAGCGCGTGGCGCACGTCTCCCTGCTCGCGCGTCCAGCCGGTCAGCGCCCGCGGCCGGTGGTTGAACGCCATCACGAAGAATTCGTCGGCCGGATCGAGCAGGTCGAAGAGGAAGGTGTCGACCGCGGCGCGGGCATCATCCATCCGCTTGCCGAACATGCTGTCGCTGATGTCGAGCAGCACGCCGAGGCCGATCGGGACCCGTTCGCGCGTGAACTGCGTCACCGTCTGGAGCACGCCGTCCTCGAACACTTCGAATCTGTCGCGCGATAGCCCGGTGACCGGGTGGCCGTCGCGATCGGTGACCGTCGCGGTGATGCTGGTGATCTCGATGCCGGACTGGAACAGGCGGCTGTCGCTGACCGGCGGCTGCTGCGCCACCAGCCGCGCCGCGGCGAGGGCGGCGACTGCGAAGATGACGGCCGGCCGCGGCAGATGCGCGCGCACCCTTCATCGTAGCGCACCGATTGCGCGGCGCCGCGCCGATTTGACAGCGCGCCATGTTCTCGACGATAAATGTGCAGGCATGAACGTGTTTCGCTGTTGCGGATGCTCGTGTTGGATGGCCGGAGCCTGCTCCGGCCTGCCCAGAGCTGCGTCCGCGGAACTCGTGCCCAGGTAACCGATCGTCGACCGCAGGCACGACCCCGTTCAGCTCGAGAGCAGGCCCGGAAGGTTCATCCTTTCGGGCTTTTGTATTTCAGGAGAGTTCATGACCAGCAAGGTATCCGCGCTCATCCTCGCCTTCGTCACGCTGCTCGTCATCCCATCGCGCGCCGGCGCGCAATCGGTCACCGGCCTGTGGGACGCGACCGTCCTCGTCAACAACGGCGCGCTCGACGTGCCGTTCCGCTTCGAGCTCTCCGGGTCGGGCGCGAACGTCAAGGGGTCGTTCTTCAACGGCGACGACAAGACGACATCGACGAGCGGATCGCTGGAGAACGGCAAGCTGACGCTGAATTTCGACGAGCTCGGCACCTCGCTCGAGGCGACGCTGAAGGACGGCCGGCTCGAGGGGCAGTACTCGCGCGGCACGCGCGGCGCGCCGTATCCGTTCGCCGCGAAGCGATTCGTGCCGGCCGCCGCGGGCGAGAAGAACGTCCCCTCGATCGCCGGGTTGTGGAACGTGCAGGTCGGCAAGAGCTCGAAGGGGGAGTCGGCATGGCAGCTGATCGTCCGCCAGTCGGGGGCCGAAGTGTCGGCGGCGATCCTGCGCATCGACGGCGACACGGGCACGCTGACCGGGTCGTATCGTGACGGCACGTTCGCGCTCAGCCATTTCTCCGGCGCGCGGCCGCTGCGCCTGCAGCTGACGCCCGGCGCCGATGGCACCCTCGCGGTGGTGCAGAACACCGACACGCCGCTGACGGCGCTGCGCGCGGAACAGGCGGCGTCGAAGGGGCTGCCGCAGCCGAGCGACCCGACGCGGTTCACGAGCGTCAAGGATCCCACCGAGCCGTTCCGTTTCAGCTTCCCGGATCTCGACGGAAAAACCGTGTCGAACACGGACCCGCGCTTCCAGGGCAAGGTCGTGATCGTCGCGATCGGCGGCAGCTGGTGCCCGAACTGCCACGACGAAACGCCGTTCCTCGTCGAGCTGTACAAGAAATACCGTAAACAAGGGCTCGAGATCGTCGAGCTGTCGTTCGAAGAAGAAGCGCAGATCAAGAACCCGGTGCGCGTCAAGGCGTTCAACAAGCGATACGGCGTCGACTACACCGTGCTCATTCCGGGCGAGCCGAAGGAACTGAACGACAAGGTGCCGCAGGGCGTCAACCTTAACTCGTTCCCGACCACTTTCTTTCTCGGCCGCGACGGCCGCGTCCGCAGCGCGCACGCCGGCTTCGCCGGCAAGGCGAGCGGCAAGTTCCACGTCGAGTTGAAGGAAGAAGTCACGGCGCTGGTCGAGCGGTTGCTCGCCGAGAAGCCGGCGCAGACCTCCGCGTCGAAATGATCGATCCGGGCGCCCATATCGGCGCGGTCCACCTGACGATTTCGGATCTGCGCCGATCGGTGCGCTTTTACGAAACGCACCTCGGCTTCACGGTGCATCGCCGCGACGATCGGACGGCCTGGCTCGGAGCCGGCGGTCCCGATCTGCTGGTCCTCGCGCAGTGCGAAACGGCGCCGCGCGTCCGCGGCACCACCGGCCTCTATCATTTCGCCATCCTGGTGCCATCGCGCGCCGATCTCGCGCGCGCGCTGCGGCGCCTGGTCGCGACCGACACGATCATGCAGGGCGCGGCGGATCACGGCGTCAGCGAAGCCCTCTACCTGGCGGACGAGGACGGCACCGGGATCGAGATCTACCGCGATCGGCCGCGCGAACAGTGGCCGATGGCCGGCGGTCAGCTGCGGATGGGCGCCGACCCGATCGATCTGGAGGCGCTGCTCGGCGAGGCCGGCAAGGCCGACAGCACCGCGGGCCTTCCTCCCGGCACCGCGATCGGACATGTGCACCTGCACGTGTCGCGCCTCGACGAGGCGCACGCCTTTTACGTCGACGTGCTCGGGTTCGCGGTGATGCAGCGATACGGGCCGAGCGCGCTGTTCGTCGCGGCCGGCGGCTATCACCATCACATCGGGCTGAACACGTGGGCGGGCGTCGGCGCACCGCCGCCCCCTCCGGGTGCGATCGGTCTGAAACACTTCGTCGTGCAGCTCCCGGATGCCGCTGCGCTCGCTGCGGTCGCCGCCCGGCTCGCGACCGCCGGGATCACGCCGGAGCCGCTCGAGGGCGCGCTGCTGGTCCGCGATCCGGCAAAGAACGCCATCCTTCTCCTCGCGGCGCTGCATCAACACTGAGGACACAAAGGATCACGATTTCCGGTCTTGGTGTCCCCGGTGTCCTTTGTGTTTGATCGGCGGTTATACTCCCGCGCATGCGCGCCATCATCGCTTCCGTCCTCGCCGCGGGATTGCTCGGCCTCGTCATCGCCACCCCGCGCGCGCAGACGCCCGCCTTCGATCTCGTCATCCGCCACGGCCGCATCGTCGACGGCACCGGCAGTCCGTGGTACCTGGGGGACGTCGCCGTCCGGAACGACACCATCGTCCGGATCGCGCCGCGCATCGACGCGCCGGCAGCGCGCGTGATCGACGCCGCCGGCAAGATCGTGGCGCCCGGGTTCATCGATCTCCACACCCACGCGCGCCGCGGCATCTTCGACGTGCCGGGCGCCGACAACTATGTCCGCCAGGGTGTGACGACGATCATGGAAGGGCCGGACGGATCGTCGCCGCTGCCCATCAAGCCGTTTCTCGATCGCATCGCCGCCCTCAAGGTGACGCCGAATTTCGGGCTGTTCGTCGGCCAGGGCACGATTCGCGACGAGGTGATCGGGCCGATCAACCGCAAGGCGACGCCGGCGGAGCTCGAGAAGATGCGCGGCCTGGTGCGCGGCGGAATGCAGGACGGCGCCTTCGGCCTGAGCTCTGGGCTGTTCTACGTGCCCGGCACGTTCACGCCGACCGACGAAGTCGTCGAGCTCGCGAAAGTCGCGGGACGCATGGGCGGTATTTACATCTCGCACATGCGCGACGAAACCAACGGCATCCTCGCGAGCGTGAAGGAGACGATCGAGATCGGCGAGAAGGGCGGGCTGCCGACGCAGGTTACGCACCACAAGGTGATCGGCAAGGCGAACTGGGGGCGCGCGGTCGACACGCTCAAGCTGATCGACGAGGCGCGCGCTCGGGGCGTCGACGCGACGATGGATCAGTATCCCTACACCGCGTCGGCCACCAGCATTCAGGCGGCGCTGATGCCGGCGTACGCGCTCGAGGGCGGCCGCGACGCCGTGCTCAAGCGGCTGCAGACGCCGGCGCTGCGCAACGAGCTGCGCAAGGAAACGGCGCGGATCATCGCCGAGGAGCGCGGCGGCGGCGATCCGAACAACGTCCAGCTGTCCCGCTGCGACTGGGATCACTCGCTCGACGGCAAGCGGCTCGGCGACGTCACCAAGGCGCGCGGCTTCGAGCCGACGATCGACAACGCCGCCGACACCGTGTTCTGGATCGTCGAGAAGGGCGGCTGCGGCGGCATCTTCCATGCAATCAGCGAGGACGACCTGCAGCGCATCCTCCGCCACCCGGCGACGATGATCGGATCCGACGGCGAGGTGCCGATCTTCGGCCAGGCGAGTCCGCACCCGCGCAGCTACGGCACGTTTGTCCGCGTGCTCGGACGCTACGTCCGCGAGCTGAAGGTGATCACGCTCGAAGAGGCGGTCCGCAAGATGTCGGCGTTTCCGGCGCAGCGCATCGGCCTCGCCGACCGCGGCGTGCTGCGCGAAGGGATGAAGGCCGACATCGCGATTTTCGACGCCGCGACCGTTCGTGACATGGCGACGTTCGACAAGCCCCATCAATATGCCGAAGGCGTGACAGCGGTCATCGTCAACGGTCAGGTCGCGTTCGAAAACGGTACGATGACGCCGGCTCGTCCGGGCCGCATTCTGCTCGGTCCGGCCGCCCGCCCGTAAGGCGGGCCAGGGCCTTACATTCGGTGACAATCGCCGACGACAAAAGGCAACTTTTACACGCTCGCGGCCCTATACTTCTCGGTGGGGAAACGCATGAAAATACTAGCGGTTGCGGGGGTCGTGACGGCGCTGTTCGGGGCTGCGCTTTCCGCCCAGAACACAGCCACGCCGGCTACTTCCCAGACATCTCCGGCGTCGACGAAAATGGCCGCCGCCAAGCTCGCAACCGGCCCTGCCAGGTCTGCCAACGCGGCGACCGTACTGCCGATCGACGCTCAGAACAAGCTGGTGGCGCAGAACTGCGCGAGCTGCCACAGCGAGAAAATGAAGGCCGGTCAGCTGGTGCTCGCCGGCTTCGATGCTGCGGCGATCGGCGACCATCCCGACGTCGCCGAAAAGATGATTCGCAAGCTGCGGACCGGCATGATGCCGCCGCCCGGAGCACGGCGCCCTGACGCCGCGACGACCAAGGCCTTCCTCGACGCGCTCGAGGCGAAGATGGACGCCGCCGCGGCGCTCAATCCCAACCCGGGCTGGCGTCCGTTCCAGCGCCTCAATCGCTCCGAGTATCAGCATGCGGTCAAGGATCTGCTCGGCATCGACGTCGACGTCAACGCATTCCTGCCGCCGGACACGATCAGCAAGGGCTTCGACAACGTTGCCGACGTCCAGGCGTTCTCGCCGACGCTGATGGAAAGCTATCTGCGCGCTGCCAGCTCGATCAGCCGCCTCGCGGTCGGCGATCGCGGCGCCAGCGCCACCTCGGTGACCTACAAGATCGGCCGCACCGGTTCGCAGATGCGGCACGTGGACGGCGCGCCCATGGGCACGCGCGGCGGCGTCTCCGTCGTCCATACCTTCGCGGCCGACGGCGACTACGTCGTCAAGGTCTCGCTGCACAACGAGCCGCTCGGCGGCGTCTACGGCCGCACGACGATGGCGACGATGGACATCAAGGAGCAGATCGAGGTGTCGGTCAACGGCGAGCGCGCCGCGCTGCTGGACCTCAACGTCCGGATGAGCGAGACCGATCCGAAGAACAGCCTCGAGCTCAAGACGCCGCCGATTCACATCGCCGCCGGCCCGCAGCGCGTCTCCGCCGCGTTCATCCAGCGCTTCGATGGGCCGGTCGATGATCTGCTGGTGCCGCTCGAGAACACGCTCGCCGACGTCAACATCAGCTTCGGCGTGACGGCGCTGCCGCACATGCGCGACATGACGATCCTCGGGCCGTCGGCGGTCACCGGCGTGTCGGACACGATCAGCCGCCGCATGGTGTTCACCTGCCGTCCGACCAACGCCAAGGAAGAAGAGACCTGCGCGGCGGAGATCGTCAAGGGTCTGACGGCGCGCGCCTTCCGCGGCGCCGCGACGCCGGACGACGTCCAGGACGCGATGTCGTTTTACGAGAAGGGGCGCAAGACCGGCGATTTCGAGAGCGGCGTCCGGATGGCGCTGCAGTCGGTGCTCATGAGCCCGCGCTTCCTGTTCCGCCTCGAGCAGGCGCCGGCCGGCGTGCGCACGGTGAAGGCGTCGACGACCTATCGCCTGAGCGATCAGGATCTGGCGTCGCGGCTGTCGTTCTTCCTGTGGGGCACCGCGCCCGATGCGGATCTGCTGAAGGCCGCGAGCGGCGGCACGCTGCGGACGCCCGTCGGGCTCGAGCGCCAGGTGCGGCGGATGCTCGCGGATCGCCGATCGAGCGCGCTGTCGACGCGCTTCGCCGGCCAGTGGCTGCGTCTTCAGGATCTCGAGAAGATTCACCCCGACTACCTGCTGTTTCCGCAGTACGACGACACGCTCGCGCAGTCGATGCAGCGTGAGACCGAGCTGTTCTTCGACAGCATCGTGCGCGAGGATCGGCCGGTGCTCGACCTGCTGACGGCCGACTACAGCTTCGTCAACGAACGGCTCGCCAAGCACTACAACATTGCGAACGTGACCGGCAGCGACTTCAAGCGCGTCCAGCTGCCGGAGTACCGCCGCGGGCTGTTCGGGCAGGGCAGCATCCTGACGCTGACGTCGGTCGCCGACCGCACCTCGCCGGTGCAGCGCGGCAAGTGGGTGATGGAAGTGCTGCTTGGCACGACGCCGCCGCCACCACCGCCGAACGTGCCGGCGCTCGACGACACCAAGGCCGCGATCGGCGGCAAGAACCTGACGACGCGCGAGCGGATGGAAGAGCACCGCAAGAACCCGGCGTGCACGTCGTGCCACAAGGTGATCGACCCGCTTGGCCTGGCGCTGGAGAACTTCGACGCGACCGGCGCGTGGCGCATCAAGGACAACGAGGTCGCGATCGACTCGGTGGGGGACCTCTACGACGGCACCAGGATGGAAGGGCCGGCTGGCCTGCGTCAGGCGATCCTGAAGCACTCGGACGTGTTCCTCCTCAGCTTTACCGAAAACCTGATGACCTACGCGCTCGGGCGCCGGGTGGAATACACCGACATGCCGGCGGTTCGCGCGATCGTGCGCGACGCCGGCAAGAGCAACAACCGTTTCTCGTCGTTCGTGCTCGGCGTCGTCGACAGCGCGGCCTTCCGGATGGCGAAAGCCGACAATCATCTCTTGACCACGGACGCCGGCGAGGCGAAGCGGTCGAATTCCGGTTCACGGTAGAGGAGAGCGCATGTTTATCACGAACAAGAATATTTCCCGCCGCGCGGTGCTGAAGGGCGTCGGCGCGACGCTGGCGCTGCCGCTGCTCGACGCCATGGTGCCGGCGCGCGCGTTTGCGCAGAGCGCCGCGGCCGGAAAGAAGCTCCGCTTCGTCGCGATCGAGATGGTGCACGGCGCCGCCGGCAGCGCGCCGATCGGCGCGCAGAAGAACCTGTGGTCCCCGGCCGCGACCGGCAACGCCTTCGACCTGAGCCCGAGCGCGCTCGCGCCGCTCGAGCCGTTCCGCGACTACGTGACGATCGTCAGCAACACCGACGTGCGCAACGCCGAGGCGTTCACCGCGCCGGAAATCGGCGGCGATCACTTCCGCTCGAGCGCGGTGTTCCTGACCCAGTCGCACTGCAAACAGACCCAGGGGTCCGACCTCCACGCCGGCGTCTCGATCGACCAGATCTTCGCCAAGAAGCACGGCCAGGACACGCCGATCCCGTCGATGCAGCTGTGCATCGAGAACGTCGACCAGGCGGGCGGTTGCTCCTACGGCTACTCCTGCGCCTACACCGACTCGATCAGCTGGGCGGCGCCGGATCAGCCGCTGCCAATGATCCGCGACCCGCGGGTCGTGTTCAATCAGCTGTTCGGCGTCGGCGCGACGCCGGCGGATCGCAAGGAGCGGCGCACCGAGGATCGCAGCATCCTCGACTGGCTGGGCACGTCGATCGCGCGCATGAAGAAGGATCTGGGGACGTCGGACCAGGCGAGGCTCAACGACTACCTCGAGAACGTGCGCGAGATCGAGCGGCGCATCCAGAAGATCGAGGCGCGCAACCTGAGCGGCGAGCAGCGTGAGCTGCCGGGCGCGCCGGTCGGGGTACCCGATTCCTTCTCGGAACACGTCAAGCTGATGTTCGACCTGCAGGCGCTGGCGTTCGCGTCGGACATCACGAGGGTCTTCGCGTTCAAGCTCGGACGCGATGCGTCGAACCGCGCGTTCCCCGAAAGCGGCTTCAAGGGCGCATTCCACTCCGCATCGCACCATCAGGAGAAGGAAGACCGGATCGCCGACTTCGCGAAGATCAACAAGTACCACGTCAGCATGATTCCGTATTTCCTGGACAAGCTGAAGAACACGCCGGACGGCGACGGCAACCTGCTCGACAACTCGGTCGTGCTCTACGGCTCGCCGATGGGGGACTCGAACGTCCACAACCACAAGCGGGTGCCGATGTTCCTGGCCGGCCACGCCGGCGGCGCGCTCAAGGGCAATCTCCACATCAAGGCGGCCGACGGCACGCCGATGGCCAACGCCATGCTCGCGATGGCGCAGAAGCTCGATCTCGATCTGCCGTCGTTCGGCGACAGCACGGCAGCGATGGATCTCAACGCCGCGGCGGCAGTAGTGACGACCGACAAAGCGTAGCGATCAGAAGCGACCGCGGAGAGCGCCGAGCCCGCAGAGCCAAGCCGTCTCTGCGTTCTCAGCGTGCGCTGCGGTGGCTTCATCTTGAGGATCTATGAAGCTGATGCGAACTGTTCAATTCTCCGCGCTCGGGGCGCTGGTGTTGTCGGTGATGCTGCACGCGGCGCCGACGGCGACGGTCGCCGATGCCGCGATGGCCGGCAACAAGGACGCGGTGCACGCACTGCTCAAGCAGGCCGCCGACGTCAACGCCGCGCAGGGCGACGGCATGACCGCGCTGCACTGGGCGGCGATGAAAGACGACGCCGACCTGGTGCAGACGCTGCTCTTTGCCGGCGCCAACGTGCGCGCAACGACGCGAATTGGATCGTACACGCCGCTGATCCTCGCGGCGAAAAACGGCAGCGGCTCGGTGATCGCGCCGCTGCTGAAGTCGGGCGCCGACGTCAATAGCGCGACGGCGAACGGCACCACCGCGCTGATGCTCGCCGCCGCGTCGGGCAACGCCGATGCGGTCACGGTGCTGATCGACGGCGGCGCCAACGTCAACGCCAAGGAGCCGGTCCGCGGCCTGACCCCGGCGATGTTCGCGGCCGCCTCGAATCGCGCCGCGGTGCTGTCGCTGCTTGCGAAGAAAGGCGCCGACCTCAAGGCGACCTCGAAAGTGACCGATCTCGCGGCGCTCAGCAAGGATCCGGCGGCGTTGCGCGAGTTCACGCAGGGCAATCCGCCGCCTCCCGGCGAACCGCCGGCCAGCGGACGCAGCGGCCCGCAGGCGCCCGCCGGGCGCGGCGGCCGCGGTCCGCAGACGGCCGGCGTCGATCGCAACTATCAGCTGAACGAGCTCGTCGCGGCGCAGGGCGGCCTGACGCCGCTGCTGCTCGCGGCGCGCGAAGGGCACACCGAGTCGGTGCGCGCGCTGCTCGACGCCGGCGCCGACGTCAACCAGCAGAGCGCGGGCGACAAGACCAGCCCGCTGCTGATTGCGACAATCAACGGCCATTTCGATCTGGCGATGCTGCTGCTCGAGAAGGGGGCGGACGCCAAGGCGGCGAGCGAGAACAACGCCACCCCGCTCTACGCGGCGCTCAACTGCGAGTGGGCGCCGAAGGCGCTGTATCCGCAGCCGCGCGCCCAGATGAACCAGAAGACGACCTACCTCGAGCTGATGCACGCGCTGCTCGACAAGGGCGCCGATCCGAACATCCGCTTGAACAAGAAGATCTGGTATTCGGGCTACAGCTTCGATCTGTCCGGCGTGGACGAGACCGGCGCGACGCCGTTCTGGCGCGCCGCGTACGCGAGCGACGTCGAGGCGATGAAGATGCTCGCGGCCTACGGCGCCGATCCGAACATCCGCACCAAGCGCATTGCCGGCCGTCCGCGCGCCGGCGACGTCGACCGTGACGTCACCGACGTCTCCGGGCTGCCGCCGGTTCCGGTCGGCGGCCCGGCGGTCACGCCGCTGCAGGCCGCGGCCGGCGTGGGCTATGGCGAGGGCTTCGCCGCCAACTCGCATCGCTTCGCCCCCGGCGGCATGCTCGCGGCCGTGAAGTACCTGATCGAGGAGCTGCACGTCGACGTCAACGCCTTCGATCACGAAGGCAACACCGCCCTCCATCACGCCGCGGCGCGCGGCGACGTCGAGATGATTCAGTACCTGGTCTCGAAAGGCGCCGACGTCAAGGCGGTGACCCGCGAGGGGAAGACCACCGCTGACATGGCCAACGGCCCGGTGCAGCGCATCCAGCCGTACCCGGAGGCGCTGGCGCTGCTCGAGAAGCTCGGGTCGAAGAACAACCACAAATGTGTGTCTTGCTAAACCGAGCAATTTGAGGTGTTCAGGATTGAGGATCCGACGATCTGACCTAAGGATCTGAAGGATCTAAGGATTTTTGGATCTGGGGCCGCCCTGCAGCGATGCGGGGCGGCCTTTTTTTTACGTTTGGCCTTGACACACATCCTACACAACCGTAAGGTCCGACCATCGCTTTCCATCGGCCATGAACGGGAGAGTCAATATGCGTCGAGTCGTGCTTAGTATGGCGGTGCTCGTCGCCGCGGTGTTCCTGGTTCCCAGGGCCAGCTACGCGCAGGCGGCGATCGCCGGGGTGGTCAAGGACGCCTCGGGCGCGGTGATGCCCGGCGTGCTCGTCGAAGCGTCGAGTCCGGCGCTGATTGAACGGACGCGGTCGGTGACGACCGACAGTGCCGGCCAGTACAAGATCGTCGACCTGCGGCCGGGCACCTACGAGGTGGCGTTCACTCTCGCCGGGTTCAAGACCGTACGGCGTGGCAACGTCCTGCTGGAAGGCAATTTCACCCCTACCGTCAACGCGGAGCTGCAGGTCGGCGCTCTTACCGAGGTGCTGACCGTCACCGCTGAATCGCCGGTCGTCGACGTCGTCAATAACCAACAGACGTTCGTCGCGAACCGCGAAATCCTGGACGCGATCCCGACCACCGACCGCAGCACCACGTCTCGCGCGCTGCTGATCCCCGGCACGACGGTCACCCCCTTCGTGCTCGGCCAGTTCAACCTGACCAGCCACGGATCGTCGACGTCGGATTTCACGATCGCGATCGATGGTCTGCGGGTCAACAACCTGTGCGGCAGCGGCCAATACAGCGGCTTCTACATGAACGACGCCAGCGTCCAGGAGCTGACCTACAGCACCGGCTCGGAGTCGGCGGAGATCCAGAGCAGCGGCATCCGAGTCAACAGCGTGCCCAAGGACGGCGGCAACAAGTTCTCGGGCTCCTTCTTCCTCTACGGCCAGGGCAGCTCGCTGCAGGCCGACAACCGCACCGATGCGGTCAAGGCCGCCGGGATCACGATCGCCGGCACGGCGTACGACTGGCAGATCAACCCGTCCTTCGGCGGACCGCTGGCCAAGGACAAGATCTGGTTCTATGCGACCTACAAATACCAGGACAACAAGTTCTATGTCCCCAGCTCGCATTTCGCTGATGGCAGCCCCGCCTATCGAAACAATATGGGCAGCTACAGCGGCGTGGGCCGCGTCACCTGGGCCGCGTCGAGCAAGGATAAAATTCGCGTTTACGTCGAAAAGCAGTTCAACGGCGAGTTCTTCAACGGGTTCAACACCTACGCGGTGACGACGCCCGAGGCCTCGACCGACGCCTTCGGGAGAGGATGGATTCCGCAGATCCGCTGGACCCGCGCGCAATCGAACAAGCTGCTGCTCGACGCCGGCATCTCGTACTACAACCAGCCCTACGAGCAGAACTGCCGCGCGAGCGTGAAGCCGACCGATTTGCCGGTGCTGAACGGCTCCACCGGCCTGTTGACCGGCGCCTGCGGCTATACGATTCCGCCGTACAAGAGCACGACCAAGGACTACAGCATGATGGCCTCGGCCAGCTACGTCACCGGCTCGCATGCGATCAAGGTCGGGATGACCGACGGCTGGGGCGAGAACTCGCGCACCTTCTCGCCGAACGCCAACATCGACGCGTTGATCAAAATCAACGTCGCCGGTCTGGGAAACGAGATCCCGTTCCAGGCCGTCGTGTACAACTCGCCGGCGACGGCGATCCAGAACGTCAACAGCGACTTCGGCAGCTATGTCCAGGACACCTGGACGATGAAGAAGCTGACGCTGAACTACGGCGGCCGCTTCGAGCACTTCAACGCCTCCATCCCGGCGGAGTCGTCGGCCGGGTCGACATGGATCGGCGCGCGGAACTTCCCGGAGATTCCGAACGTGCCGAACTGGAACGACTGGGCGGTGCGCTTCGCCGCCGCCTATGACCTGTCGGGCGACGGCAAGACGGCGTTCAAGGCGAGCGCGGGCAAGTACGTGGCATCGCAGGCCGCTGGTTACGCGCAGAACTTCAACGGCATGAGCGGCACGACGCAGACCGTGACGTGGACCGACCTGGACAGGAACGGCACGATTCTCGATGCGGCCGGTAACATCGAGGTCAACGAGGTGGGCGCACGCACGCCGAACTTCGGGCAGGTCACCGTGCGCCCCGACCCTGCTCTCGCCCGCGGCTACAACTGGGAGTACACCGCGCAGCTGCAGCGCGAGCTGATGCCGCGCACGTCGGTGACGGTCGCCTTCTATCACCGCGATTTCTACAATCTGCAGGTGGTCGACAATCAGAACCTGAGCACTGCCGATTGGGCGGCGCTTTCGATTACCACGCCGACCGACCCGCGTCTACCGCTCTCCGGTCAGCCGATTCCTCTGTACACGCTCAGCCCGACGAAAGTGGGCATCGCGACCGATAACCTGTACACGTATTCGACGCAGAACAAGTCGGCCTACAACGGCTTCGAGGTCAGCGCGAACATCCGCCGCGACAAGTTCATCCTGTTCGGCGGCGTGACCACCGATCGCCTGAAGACGTCGAACTGCGACGGCTCGACCGCGACCTTCGACGTCGGCGCCCGGGGCGCGTCGGCGCGCGACAATCCGAATTCGCTGCGCTTCTGCGACGTCACGCTCGCCACCGCTGGTCAGCCAGCCGGAGTGTTCAGGACCACCGTGAAGGCGTCGGCTGCCTATTCGTTCCCCTACGACATTCAACTGAGCGGATCGTTCGCATCCATTCCCGGCCCCGGGATCAGAGCCGACTACACCGTCACCTCGGCGCTTGCCGGCCGGCCGATCATCGGATCGACCACCGGCGCCGCATCGACGATCGTCAATCTGGTCGAGCCGAACTCGGTGTTCCTCCCCTACCAGAACCGTCTCGACATGCGCGTCGGCAAGACCTTCAGGCTGGACCGCACGAGAATCCAGGGCTTCGCCGACGTGTTCAATGTGCTGAACGCCGGCAGCGTGATGACCGTCAATCAAACCTACGGCGCGGTCGCCGCGACCAACGCGTGGCTGACGCCGACCACGATCATGCAGGGCCGCTTCGTGCGGTTCGGCATGCAGTTGAACTTCTAGAGGTTCGAGGTTCGCGGCCGGCCGCGGAAACGCGCCGGCCGTTTTTCTGACCGCAGACGGGGAGCGCTGGTGAAAGTGCGGCTCAGTGCCCCTCGTGCTCTTTCCGGTATTCCTCGTCGGCGACGAGCTTGTCCTTGTTGGCGCGGACCTGGCGCTTGCGCGAGTCCAGGGCTGATGCGGCCCGGGAGTCGGCGGAGCTCACCGCGAAGCCGGACAACAGCTTCTCGAGGTCGGTGCTCTTGCACGACGGGCATTGGACCGGCGGATCCTGCGGGCGCGACAGCCCTTCGAACTCGTGGCGGCACTGTTTGCAGCGAAAATCATGGATGGGCATGGGTCTATTCCGGAACCGTGGCCAGGATGCGGCGCGGATCGATCCGCCACACCGTGCCGGCCTCGAGGTTCGATAACCACACCGAGCCGAGGCCGACGCGGACCGCGTCGCCGCCGGTACCGGTGAATTGCTGGACGACGGTGTTGGTCGACGGATCGATGCGAGACAACGGGTACTCGAACGCGGTCACCCAGACGGAACCCTCGCCGACCGCGATGTCGCCGCCGCCGCCGGGCACGCCGACTTCGATCGTGGCCGCGACGGTGTTGGTGGCCGGGTCGATGCGCGAGACGCTGCCGTCGCCCTGGTTCAGCGTCCACACCGCGCCGTCGCCGGCGGCGATGAAGCGCGGCGCCTTGCCGACCTTGATGGTCTCCACGATCAGGTTGGTGTAGGGATCGACGCGCGCGACGCTGTTGCCGTCGGTGCTCGTCACCCACACCGCGCCCTCGCCGAAGGCCAGGCCGTACGATCCACGCGCCACGTATACCTCCGCCACCAGCATGTTGGTCGCCGGATCGAAACGCGCGAGCGTGCCGTTGGCATCGGTGAGAATCCAGATGCTGCCGGCGCCCGCGACGATCGAGCCTTCGGAGTTGGCGATCGGGCATCGGATGGTCGCGGTGACCGCGCCGGTTTTGAGGTCGACACGGGTCAGCGTCTGATCGCCGCAGTTGGGGACCCACAGGCTGCCGAATGCGGCGGCGACGCCGGAGCACGGGCGCTTGCCGACCGGAATCGTCGCGGCGACCGTGTTCGTCTTGGGATCGAGGCGCGTGACGCTGTCCTTCGGCTTGTTCGAGATCCAGACGTCCTCGTCGACGGCGATCCAGTCGGGGGATCCCGGCACAGCGAAGACCGCCTCGGGCTGCAGCCTGGCGATTGGCAGCTTGACGCCGGGCATCGCGACGCCCGGTTTGGGCGGCGGCGGCACCGGTTGCATGAGCACGAAGCCCAGCAGGGAGGCCATGACACTTTTCATCATCGTGCCCATGCATAATAACGCGCCATGATTCGTCGAACCAGCATGACGAGAACCGGCGCGATCCTGCTCGCCGCGTTGCCGCTCGCCGTTCAGATCGCCGCCGAAGCGCGCCAGGCGCCGGCGCCACCGTCTGCAGCCGGCACGGCGGAGTACTTCGAGGCCAACGTGCGCCCGGTCCTCGCGGCCAACTGCTACGACTGTCACGCCGACCAGCGGATGGGCGGCCTGCGGGTCGACTCCCGCGACGCGCTGCTCAAGGGGGGCCGCTCCGGGCCTGCCGTGGTGCCGGGCGATCCCGACAGCAGCCTATTGATCCAGGCGGTCCGCCAGACGCGCGACACGCTCAAGATGCCGAAGGGCGGCCGGTTGAAGCCGGCGGAGATCGAGGCGCTGGCGGAATGGGTGAAGGCTGGAGCGCCGTGGTCCACGGCCGCGGCGTCACCTGCCGTAGCAGCCGCGCCGAAGGGGGCGGACCGCAGCGCGCCTGCCGCGTCGGCGTACGTGATCACCCCGGCGCAGCGCGCATTCTGGTCGTTCCAGCCGATTCGCGTCGCGCCCCTGCCCGCGGTGTCGCACACCGCGTGGCCGAAGACCGACATCGATCGCTACGTGCTCGCGCGGCTCGAGCGCGCCGGGTTGACGCCGGTGCGCGCCGCCGACAAGCGGACCCTGATCAGGCGCGCGACGCTCGACCTGATCGGCATGCCGCCGACCGCCGACGAGATCGAGGCGTTCGAAAAAGACGAGGGCCCGGGTGCGTTCGCGACGGTGGTCGATCGCCTGCTCGCATCGCCGCACTACGGCGAGACGTGGGGCCGCCTCTGGCTCGACGTCGCGCGCTACGGGGAAGACGACTATCGCTCGCTCGATCCGAAGCAGCGCGGCTACAACCCATATCCGAACGCCTACCTGTATCGCGACTGGGTGATCAAGGCGTTCAACGACGATCTGCCATACGACCAGTTCGTGACCGCGCAGCTCGCCGGCGATCTGGCCGGGGATCCGGCGACGCGGGCGCGCACGCTGCCGGCGCTCGGATTTCTCGGCCTCGGTCCATGGTTCTACGACAACGGCGCGGTCGAAATCACGCGCGCCGACGAACGCCACGACCGTGTCGACGTGGTGTCGCGCGGCTTCCTCGGGCTGACGGTCGGCTGCGCCCGCTGCCACGACCACAAGTACGACCCGATTCCGACGACGGACTACTACTCGCTCGCCGGCGTCTTCCTCAATACCTCGTACCACGAATATCCGCTGGTGCCGAAGAGCGTCGTGGACGACTACACGCGGCAGGACAAGCAGATCGAGAAGAAAGAGAAGCTGCTCGAGGAGTTCACGCGGGTCGAGTCGACGCAGCTCGGGGAGACGCTGGCGCTGCAGGCATCGAAGTACATGGCGGCGGCGTGGAAGATCCTCGGCGAACCGAAGGACGAGGTCGCCAAGGTCGTCGATGCGGAGAAGCTCGATTACGAGCTGTTCGATCGCTGGCTCAAGTTCCTGGCCAAGCCGCCGCGCTTCTATCCGTACCTGACGAAATGGCAGGCGATGATCAAGGCGGGCGGCAGCGCCGCCGACGCGAAGGCGCTCGCCGACGAATTCCAGAACCTGATCCTCGACGTCATGTTCGACCGCAAGGAGATCAAGGAAGAGAACGACATCATCGCCGCGAAAGCGCTGCCGGGTACGAAGAAGAAAGAGCCGGCCAAGCTGCCGAGCGATTTCGTCACCAACGACGATTTCTGTCCGGGCTGCGGGCTCTCGCTCAAGAGCCTGCCGGTCGAGCGCAACAACCTGTGGACCGACGTCTTCCAGCGCGACCTGCAGGAAGGGTTCGACCCGGCGCAATCGGCGGAGCGGATCAAGCCGGGGCTGCTGGCGTTTCGCGGCTGGGGGCTCGAACGTCAGCTGAGCGCCGACCGGCGGCGCTATGTCGACGGCCTGCGTGCGGATATCAGCGCGCTGCGCAAGGCGCAGCCGCCGAAGTTCGCGTTCGTGCACGGCGTCGCCGATGTCGCGACGCCGATCGATCTGCGGGTCAGCAAGCGGGGCAGTCCGTACAACCTCGGCGACGAAGAGCCGCGCCATTTCCTGTCCGTGCTGTCCGAGGGGGTGCCGACGCCGTTCGTCGCGGGAAGTGGCCGCCTCGAGCTCGCCGACGCCATCCTCCGCCAGCCGATCACCACCCGCGTCATCGTCAACCGCATCTGGAAGGGGCATTTCGGCACCGGACTGGTCGATACGCCGAGCAACTTCGGGATCGCCGGCGAGCGGCCGACCAACCCGGAGCTGCTCGAGTACCTGGCGCAGCGCTTCGTCGACCAGAAGCTGTCGGTCAAGCAGCTCCATCGCGACATCATGTTGAGCGCCGTCTATCAGCTCAGCGCCGATTCTGCCGCCGCGAATGTCGACAAGGATGCGGGCAACCGGATGTACTGGCGGGCCGATCGTCATCGCATGACCGCCGAGCAGATTCGCGATTCGCTGCTGTTCGTATCGGGCGCGCTCGACGCCAGGGCCGGCGGACCGTCGACGCCGCTGTCGCCGGCGTTGACGCGCCGCACCGTCTACGGCAAGGTGAGCCGCTACAAGCTCGACGACTACCTGCAGCTGTTCGACTTCCCGAGCCCGAACCTGTCCGCGGAGCGCCGCTTCGTCACCACCGTGCCGCTGCAGCGGCTGTTCTTCATGAACAGCGACTTCATGCAGCAGCAGGGGGAGCTGATCGCAAGGAAGGTGGCGGCGGAGCCGGACAATGCCGCCCGCATCCAGAAAGCGTATCGCCTGATCTTCGGACGCGCCGCGAGCGACGCCGAGGTAAAGGCTGGAGTGACGTTTCTTCAGACCGAGCCGTTGAAGGCGTACGAAGAAGCGAAAAGCCGCGCCAAGGATACCAGGAACACGAAGGACGCCAAGGCGAAGGATCCCTCGAAAGACGCCGCGGCCGACGAAGAGGATGAGAAAACCGGCGAGGGCATGATGGCCGGCGTGATTCCCGGCGCGGCCAAGAAGGACGAGGCCAAGAAGACGCTGCCGACGACGGCGTGGGGACGGTACGTCAAGGTCCTCCTCAGCTCGAACGAATTCCTCTTCGTAAATTGAAATTTCCTGCTTGTAAATTGATATGGCGCCACACACATCACGCCAGCCGCTGACCCGTCGCGACGCGTTGTGCCGCATGGGGAACGGCTTCGGCATGCTGGCGTTCGCCAGCCTGGTCAACGAGTCGATCGTCCGCGCGGCCGGTGCACTGGCGCAGGACGGCAGCGTCGATCAACGCAAGCTCGATCATCCCGCGCGCGCCAAGCGCGTCATCTTCCTCTTCATGAACGGCGGCTTGTCGCAGGTCGACAGCTTCGATCCGAAGCCGATGCTGGACAAGTACCACGGCCAACCGCTGCCCGGCGGCACGGTGGCGACCGAACGCAAGACCGGCGCGCTGATGCGCTCGCCCTTCGCGTTCAAGAAATACGGCAAGGCCGGCATCGAGGTCAGCGAGCTGTTCCCGCACGTCGGCGACTGCGCCGACGACATCTGCTTCATCCGCTCGATGTACACCGACATTCCCAACCACGAGCCGTCGATGCTGATGATGAACACCGGCCACACCCAGGTCGGCCGGCCGTCGATCGGATCGTGGCTGACCTATGGCCTCGGCACCGACAACATGAACCTGCCCGGCTACGTCGTGCTCTGCCCCGACGTGCCGACGACCGTCGGTCCGCCGTTGTGGAACAGCGCGTTCCTGCCGGCCGTGCACCAGGGCACCTTCATCGCCGACAAGGTGGAGAAGCAGACCGACGAAGCGCTGATCGGCAAGGATTTCGATCCGAAGACGCTTATCTCCTACATTCACAACGACAAGTTCTCGCTCGCGGAGCAGCGCCGCGAGCTCGATCTCCTCGAGACGCTGAACCGCGCCCAGCTCGAGCGCGAAGCGCTGCGCGACAGCAAGCTCGAAGCGGCGATCTCGTCGATGGAAACCGCCTACCGGATGCAGACGGAGGCGCCCGAGGTGTTCGACATCCGCAAGGAGAGCGCGGCGACGTTGCAGCTCTACGGCGCGGGCAGTACGGCGCGCAGCTGCCTGATGGCGGTCCGTCTGATCGAGCGCGGCGTCCGCATGGCGCAGGTCTACTATGCGAAGGGCGATCCGTGGGACGCGCACTCCGACATCCAGGCGCACCGCAAGAACGCCAAGGACTCGGATCAGCCGTTCGCGGCGGTGATCAAGGATCTGAAGTCACGCGGCCTGTTCAAGGACACGCTGGTAATCTGCGGATCCGAGTTCG
>JAOBWF010000435.1 GCA_025463215.1 Acidobacteriota bacterium
GTGTGCACGCCCACTTTCTCGAACAGCCGTCCGCGCATCATGCCCATGATGCCGCCGCCTGCCGTGGTGGCGCGCGCCCAGGGCGTCTTCTCGAACCGTCCCGCCGCGCCGGGATAAAGGCTCGCAGGAGATTCATCCTCAAGCGCCTCGAACGCCGCGATGATGCGGCCCTGCAGGGATTCAAACCAGGCGCGGGCCTGCGTCTTGCGGGTTTCGAGATCAGTCATGGCCCGCGCTTTTAGCCCGTCCGCCCCCGCCGCACCATTGTTTTTGGGGCCGCACCCGGCCATCATTCCCCAACAACAAGCCCGGACAATCGGGCGGTGGGGGAGAGCATGAAGGTATTTACGGCAGTGTTGCTGATGACGGCCGTTCCGCTGGCGGCCTTTGCGGCCGACCGTCCCGGTCAGAAATTCCACCTGCGGCCTTCTGACCTGCCCAAACCCTATGCCACCCCGGCGGTAGCCAACAACAACACCGTGATGCCACGCCCGGAAGGCCGCATGCCCGATGCGCCCAGGGGCTTCAAGGTCACGGTCTATGCCACCGGTCTCACCATCGCCCGTTTCATGGCAGTGGCGCCCAGCGGCGACGTCTTCCTGTCGGAACGCCTGCCCAACAAGATCACCCTGCTGCGCGACAGCAAGGGCACAGGCGTGGCCGACGAGCGCTTTACGTTTGCCGAGGGCCTGAAGAATCCCTCCGGCATCGCGGTGCATGACGGCTATGTCTATATCAGCGACCAGAATGCGGTGTGGCGCACGCCTTACGTGGCGGGCGCGACCAAGGCCGGCAAGCTGGAAAAAGTCACCAAAGCCGCCGACCTGCGCACCACCAGCATGCACGGCACCCGCAACATCGCCTTCGACAAGGATGGCGCGCTGTTCGTGGAGATGGGCAGCCGCGACAATGTCAGCGATTTCCGCCCCGGCGCCGAAGTCTTCCAGGTGAAGAACGGCGAGCTGGTCAGTTATGCCAGCGGCATCCGCAATCCGGTGGGCGTGGCGTTCCAGCCCGGCACCAATAACCTGTTCGTCGCGGCAAATGAACGCGACGGCCTGGGCGACAAATTGGCGCCGGATTACTTCACCAGCGTCCAGCCGGGCGGCTTCTACGGCTATCCCTACAGCTATACCGGCAAGATTCCCGATCCGGATTTCGGCGACAAGCGCCCCGACCTGGTGGCAAAGGCGATCACGCCCGATGTGCTGTTTCCGGCCCACAGTGCGCCGACCGGCATGCTGTTCTATACCGGCGACAATTTCCCCGCCGAGTACAAAGGCGATGTTTTCGTCTCGCTGCACGGCTCGTGGAACACGTCCAAACCGACCGGCTACAAGGTGGTCCGCATCCGCTTCAAGGACGGCAAGCCCGATGGCGGCTACGAGAATTTCCTCACCGGCTTTTGGGACGGCAAGACCAATCCAGCAAAGGTCTGGGGCCGCCCGGTCGGGCTTGCCATCGCCAGGGACGGCAGCCTGCTGGTGGCCGACGATGTCGGCCAGACGGTGTGGAAAGTCACTTACACGGGGAAGAAATGATGTTTGACCGCCGCACCGTTGTCACCGGAGCGCTGGCGCTGGTCGCCACGCCCGCTTTCGCCAAGGACCCGAAGGTATCGTTCGCGGTGCCCGATGGCGCCTGCGACTGCCACCATCACATCTATGATCCGCGCTTCGCCTACCAGCCGAACGCCGTGCTGAAGCCGCCCTATGCCACGGTGCAGGATTATCGCGGCTTGCAGAAGAAGCTGGGAACCAGCCGCAATGTGATGGTGCAGCCCAGCAGCTATGGCACCGACAATTCATGTTTGCTGGACGTGCTGGCCCAGATGGGTGACGCCGCCCGCGCCGTCTGCGTGGTCAATGCCAGTGTCACCGACGGCGAACTGAAAAAGCTGCATGCCGCCGGAACCCGCGGCGTGCGCATCCAGTTCGGCCTGGGCAATCCGGTGGCGGCGGACGAAGTGATGCCGCTGGCAAAACGCATCGCCGGAATGGGTTGGCACATCCAGACCAACATGCCGGCGGAACAGCTGGTGGCCATGGAATCGCTGCTGCTGTCACTGCCCTGTCCGGTGATCGTCGATCACCTGGGCCGTGCCACCGATGTGGGCCAGCCGCAATACGATACCGTGCGCAAGCTGCTGGAGTCCGGTCACGGCTGGGTCAAGGTGTCGGGCGCTTACCTGTATGGCGGCGGCACCGCGCCCGACTATGCCGGCGCCAGCCGGGCGGCGAAGGGCTATATCGCCACCGCGCCCGAGCGCTGCGTCTGGGGCAGCGACTGGCCGCATCCCGACGCCACCAAGGTGCTGAACCCGGTGGCGATGCCCGATGACGTGAGCTTGCTCAACCTGATGCCCGGCTGGGCCCCGGACGAAAAGCTGCGCCACCGCATCCTGGTGGAGAATCCGGAAAAGTTTTACGGCTTCGACCCCGGGAAGCGGCCGAAGGCCTTGTAGCCACTGTCCGCTTTGGAACAATTTGGCGCCGTGCTGCTTAACTTGGCAGGAGCGGCATTTCCTTCAACGGACGGGATTTTCACGATGCGCAAATTTCTGATCGGCCTGGCGGCGGCAGCCGCCCTCATTTGTGTCGCCGCGCCGGCGGCGGAAGCCCAATATTGGGGCGGCCATCGCTACTGTTGGTACGATGGCGGCTGGCATGGTCCCGGCTATTACCGCTGCGGTTTGCGCTGGCGTCACGGCTTTGGCTGGGGCGGCGGAATCGGCTGGAATGGCTGGGGCGGTGGTGGCCATTATCGCGGCGGCTTTGGCGGCGGCCATCGCGGCGGCGGTTTCCACGGTGGCGGACATGGCGGTGGTGGCCATGGCGGCGGTCATGGTGGACACGGCGGCGGCCATGGCGGCGGCGGCCGTCACCACTAGCCCGCGAGCTGGGTAAAGACCTCTTCG
>JAOBWF010000366.1 GCA_025463215.1 Acidobacteriota bacterium
CCGAGCGCGATCGCTTCCGTCAGCTCCTCGTGCAGGTGGAGGACCTTGGCGATGGTGCGCGCGATCTGCGACACCTCGAGCGTATGCGTGAGCCGGGTGCGATAGTGATCGCCGGCCGGCGCGAAGAACACCTGCGTCTTGTGCTTCAGCCGCCGGAAGGCCTTGCAGTGGACGATCCGATCGCGGTCGCGCTGGAAGGCGGGGCGGACATCGTCTTCCGGCGCGGCGCGCAGACGGCCGCGCGAGTCGGCGCTCTTGGCCGCCTGGGGCGCGAGAATCTCGCGCTCGCGCGCTTCCAGTTGTTGTCGAAGAGTGTTCATACGTTACACGGCACAGTTAATCACAAGGCAACCACGAACACACGAAGCACACACCACGGCAAGAGCCCACGAAACACACCACGCCTTCGCGGGCGCCGCCGAATCCCGGACCGGTCCGAGCGGCCCCAGTCTTACTCCGCGTAATCCGCGTAATCCGGTGATAAGACGTCACGGAGGAAGCTTGTGCCGTGGGTCATACGGCCCACCCCGAAGATCTCGGCGAGTGTCTGGCCGAGATCGGCAAAGGTTTTCCGTGTGCCGAGGTCATACCCGGCGCGGACCCGGGCGCCGGCGACGAGCAGCGGCACATATTCCCTCGCATGATCGGTGCTCAGGGTCGTCGGATCGTTGCCGTGATCGGCAGTGACCACGAGCAGGTCGTCGTCGCGCAGTTGCGGCAGGATGGCGGCGAGGCGCGTATCGAATCGTTCCAGGTTGGCGGCATAGCCTGCGACGTCATTGCGGTGGCCGTACTGGGCATCGAAGTCGACCAGGTTGGTGAAGATGAAGCCGCGGTCGATCGTCCGCATCTGCGCCTCGAGCCGGTCCATACCATTCTCGTCGCTGACGGTGTGGATGCCCTGCGTGATCCCGCGGCCGGCAAAGAGGTCTTCGATCTTGCCGATCGCGATCACCGGGATCGCCGCGTCGTGGACGCGATCGAGCAGCGTCTCGCCGGCCGGCGGCAGCGCATAGTCGTGGCGGTTGGCGGTGCGCGTGAACGCGCCGGGCGCGCCGACAAACGGCCGCGCGATCACGCGGCCGACGCCGAGCCCCTCGCCGACCAGCGTGTAGGCGATCTCGCAGGCGCGATAGAGCTCGGGAATGGGCACAATCGCTTCGTGCGCCGCGATCTGAAACACACTGTCGGCCGACGTGTACACGATCAGCGCGCCGCTGCTCATGTGCTCGGCGCCGTACTCGTCGATGATCTCGGTCCCCGATGCCGCCTTGTTGCCGAGCACACCGCGGCCGGTCAGCCGCGAGAACTCCGCGATGATCTCCGGCGCGAAGCCGTCCGGAAACGTCGGAAACGCGCGATCGAGCACGATCCCCATCATCTCCCAGTGGCCGGTGACCGAGTCCTTCCCCGGCGACGCTTCCGCCATCCGGCCATACGCCCCCGACGACGTCGCAGAAGGAACCGCAGCGATCGCGGAGGTCGGGGAGCATGTCTGTTCTAAAGCACTCTCTGCGCGCCGTGCGTTCTCCGCGGTTGCTTCCGGATCCAGCTTGACCAGGCGGCCGAGTCCGAGGCTGCGCAGCGTGGGGATCTTCAGCGCAATCCGCTTCGCGATGTTGCCCACGGTGTTGCTGCCCCGATCGCCGTACGCCGATGCGTCCGGCAGCTCGCCGATTCCGACGCTGTCCATGACGATGACGATGGCGCGGCGAATGGGCGGGGCTGGCGCAGTCACAGCCTGATTACTGGTGCGAGAAGTAGTTCGACACCGACTTCGGCGTCTTGATCGCCGCGACGGCGTGCTTGAAGATCAGATGATCGACGCCGCCCTGATCGAGAATGAGCGCGAACCGATCGAAATTCTTGATCCGGCCCTCGAGCTCGCTGCCGTCCATCATCCGGATCGAGATCGTGAGCTTCTCACGGCGCACGTAGTTGAGGAAGACGTCCTGGATGTTGGGCTGCGCTTTGGTGTCCGGGGCGGGCATCAGCGTTCGCGCTCCTGAAGGCGTTCGGCGATCAGATGGTGCACGGCCGCGATGGTGGTCGGCGACTCGCCCGGGCCGTCGAACCAGCTTAGATTAGGCTCTTTGCGGAACCAGATCAACTGCCGCCGCGCATAGCGCCGGTTCTCCAGCGCGATCAGCGCGCGCGTCGCCCGCTCGTCGCGCACGCCGTGCAGGTGCTCCATCGCCTGGCGGTAGACCAGGCCGCCGAACGGCCGCGCCGTCTCGGGGATGCCGCGCGCGAGCAGTGTCCGGATCTCGTCCAGCAGCCCGCGTTCGAACTGCTCGTCGACGCGCCGCGTCACCCGATCCGAGATCAGCGCCGCCGGCAGCCGCAGCCCGATCGCAAGCACCTCGACGTCGGGAATCGGCGAGACGGTCGCGGCGAAATGGGCGGTCAGCGGACGGCCGGTGAGGAAGAAGACCTCGAGCGCCCGCACCAGGCGCTTCAAGTCGCGCGGCAGGATCCGCAGCGCCGACTCGGGATCGATCTTGCCCAGCATGCGGTGCAGGAACGTGACGTCGCGCCGCGCCGCGATCGCCTCGAGCCTGGCGCGCAGTGCCGCGTCGCGTCCGGGGCCGGGGAACAATCCACGGGTCAACGCGCGGAAGTAAAAGCCGGTGCCGCCGGCCAGGATCGGCAGCTTGCCGCGCGCGTGCACGTCGCGGATCGCGGCGGCGGCATCGCGCGCATACTGCGCGGCGGTGTACTCGTCTTCCGGATCGACGATGTCGATCAGATGATGCGGGATGCCGCGGCGGTCGGCGGCGGCGATCTTGTCGGTGCCGATGTCGAAGCCGCGATACACCGCGGTCGAGTCGCAGTTGATGATCTCGCCGTCGTGCCGCGCCGCGATCGCCAGCGCCAGCGCGCTCTTGCCGGTCGCGGTCGGGCCGAGGACGGCGACGGCGAGCGGCTTCATCGGACGCGGAAGACGACGTAGGCGATGAAGACGAGCAGCAGAATCAGGAGACCGAGCTGCTGCGGCCGCGTCACCGCGGCGGCGTCTCGTTGTAGAAGAAGGTGACGGTGAAGAACGCCTTGCTGTCGGGATATTCCGGCGGCAGCGGCTGCGTCGGGTTGGAGCCGGAGAGCGCGCCGAACGCGGCGTTGTTGAAGGCGTCGATGCCGCTCGGCCCGACCACCTGCAGGTCGCTGATCGATCCGTCCTTGTGCACGTTGAACTGGATGACGACGTGCCCCTTCATCGACATCGCGGCGTAGGGGATGAACCAGTTGCGCTTGACCTGTGCGATGAAGCGCCGGATCCACGGGCCGAACTCGACGCCTTTGGTGTCGAACTGGATCTCGGGGCCGAACTGTCCGCCCGCGCCGCCCTGGTTGTCGAACGATTCGTTCTGCGTGTAGCGCTGCAGGTTGCGCAGCGCGTCGCCGAGGGACCCGCCCGCCGTGGCCGACCGTCCGTTGGCGCCGTTCTGCGCGATCCGCGACTGCGCCGACGGCAGCTGCATCGTCGAGTTCGACTCGGGAATCTTCTGGCTTTGATCAGGCTGCGCGGTCTCGCGGCCGGCGGCCGGATCGGGCTGCGGCCCCTGGCCGCGCGCGAGCTGCTTGGGCGGCTCGTCGACCCGCTCAGGGCTGTGGCCGCGCGAGAACGGCTCCATGTTCTCCGGCGTCTTGGCGCGTTCCGGCGACGCCGCGGCGCGATTTAAGTCGGAGGGCATCGCCCGCGCCGGCGCCTTGGCAACCGGACGTTCGACGCGTGGCGCGACCATCATGAACTGGAGCGGCGGCTCGGGATCGCCCTGACGCGCCACGACCTGCACCCGGCGCGGCGCGGTGAGCCATGGGAACCATCGCGGCGCGACCAGGATGAGGATCACCATCACCAGGTGGGCGATGATCGACAGCAGCACCCCCTCACGCCAGGAGATGGCCTGACCAACCGGACTGATGTCCGGGTGATAATCCTCTAAATCGAAATACATCAGGTGCTTACAGCAGTATATCGGCGCTCGGAGCTGGGAGCTAGGGGCTCGGAGGACAAAAAACCGTAAACGAACGCCTAGTGCCGAGTGCCCACCGTCCCGCTCCTGCGCGCCGTATAAAGAATGACGCTGCCGAGCATCAGACGGATGGGAGAAATCGTCGTGAAACCGGCCTGTCGCAGGATTTTCACAAACTCGTCCGGCGAGGCGAATGCGGAGATTGAGGCCGGCAGGTAGGCGTACGCGGAGCCGTTCCGTGACAAGACGCGACCGATGATCGGCAGCACGGTGCTGGTGTACCAGCGGTAGAAGCCGCTGAACACCGGCGCGTCCGGCATCGCGAACTCGAGAATTGCGAGCCGGCCGCCCGGCTTGAGGACGCGATGCAACTCCGCGCACGCCGCGTCCATCCGCTCGACGTTGCGGATCCCGAAGCCGATCGTCACCGCGTCGACCGATGCATCGGCGAGCGGGATCCGCGCGGCGTCGCCGCGCACCAGCGTGATGCGATCGGTCAGATGCGCTTTCGCCAGCTTGTTGTCGCCGACGCGCAGCATCGCGCTGGAGAAATCGACGCCGACCACGCGCGCGGCCGGCGGCTGCGCGCGCACCGCGGCGATCGCCAGGTCGCCGGTACCGGTGCACAGATCGAGAACGCGCTCGCGCCCGGTCAGCTGCAGCGATCGGATGGCGCGCCTCCGCCAGCGCCGATCGATGCCGGCGCTGAGCAGGTGGTTGAGGAGATCGTAGCGTCCGGCGATGGCGTCGAACATCCCGGCGATCTTCGCGGGCGATTTGCTGACGTCGGTCATGTCACAGGGACAGCGAACCGGTCACGACCGCTCCGCCTGCCCCGTCCACGCGGGATACAGCTCGTGGTCGAAGCCGAGGGCGGACAGGATCTTCCCGGCCATGAAGTCGGCGAGGTCGTCGAGTGTCTTGGGCTGCTGGTAGAACGCGGGCATCGCCGGCAGGATCATCGCGCCGGCCTCGGCGCACAGCACCATGTTCTTCAACTGCGGCAGGCTCATCGGCGTCTCGCGCGGCACGATCACGAGGCGGCGTTGTTCCTTGAGCATGACGTCGGCGGCGCGCTCCACCAAACTGCGCGACAGGCCGTGCGCGACCGCCGCCAGCGTCTTCATCGAGCAGGGCACGATTGCCATGCCGCTGCAGCCGTGGCTGCCGCTCGCGATGGTCGCGCCGAGATCGCGATTGCTGTGCACGGTGATCGTGCCGGCGTTGACGCCGGCGCCGTACGTCTCCACGAGAAACGGCACCAGGCGCTCGATCGACGCGGCCTCGCCCAGTTCGTCGCGCAGCAGGCGCCGTCCGTAGTCGGAGACGATCAGCTCGACGTGGACGCCGCGCTCGAGCAGCGCCGCCACGGTACGCGTCGCATAGATGGCGCCGCTCGCCCCGGTGATCGCGATCGCGATCGCCTGCCGCCGTTCAGTGCTGCCAGGGGCCATACAGGGAGACCGTCAGAAACAGCAGATACATGATGCCGACGTAACCGTTCAGATCGAAGGCGCGCTTGACCTGCGACAGGTCGTCGGCGCGCACCAGCGACTGCTCGTACACGAGCATCGCCGCCACCGCCGCGACGCCGGCGAGATAAACGCCGCCGAGCGGCGCCGCGAATGCCAGCGCCAGCAGGCAGCCGACCGCGACGACGTGCATGGCGCGCGAAATCGCCAGCGAGGTGCGGACGCCGAACCGGACCGGAATCGAATTCAGGCCGTGCGCGCGATCGAAGTCGAGATCCTGACAGGCGTAGAGCACGTCGAAGCCACCGACCCAGGTGCCGATCGCCGCCGCGAGCAGCCACGGCTCCCAGCCGCCGCGGCCGCCGACCGCCAGCCAGCCCCCCACCGGGGCGACCGCCATCGCCAGACCAAGAAACAGCTGCGTCCACGTCGTGAAGCGCTTGGCGAGCGAATACCAGAACACGATCGCGAGGGCGACCGGGGACAGCGCGAAGCAGACCGGATTCAGCCGCCACGCCGTGAACACGAACGCCGACGACGAGACGACGACGAACACCGCCGCCTCGCGCATCGTCATCGCGCCGCGCGGAATCTCACGCATCGCGGTTCGCGGGTTGAGGGCATCCATGCGCGCGTCGACCAGGCGGTTGAACCCCATCGCCGCGCTGCGCGCCGCCACCATCGCCGCGAGAATCCAGCCGATCGTCCCCCACGTGACGGCGGCGTGCTGCGCCGCGAGCAACGCGCCGGCGAGCGCGAACGGCAGCGCGAACACCGAGTGGCTCACCCGGATGAACGACGCATACGTCGCGAGCCGGTTGAACATTGCGGATCGCGGATTGCGGATTGCGGATTGCGGCTGCATTTATGACATTCACGTCGCGATGTGCATTTTGCGTCTTGCAATTTCATGCGTCCCGATCCAGCGGAGCTGGCCGGGCTCGATCCCGCTGACCAGGTATTCTTCCACATCGTCGGTGTCGGCCGGCACGGTGACGGCGAGCAGCCGGTCCGATTTTCCAGGTTCGATCGTGCCGTAGTCGTGATCGAAGCCGAGCGCGCGCGCACCCTGTCGGGTCGCGCTGTCGAGCAGCGCGCCCGCCGACACCGTCGGCGCCAGCGCCCGCATCGTCGCCAATTCGGCGAAGACGTTGAGATCGGGCGCGCTCGCGAGACTGTCGGTGCCGACCGCGACCTTCACGCCGTAGTTGTAGAAGTCCTCGATTGGCGGCGCGCCGGCGCCGGTGTGGCCGTTGCTGCGCGGGCAGGTGACGAGCGTGGTGCCGCGCGCGACGAGGCGATCGAGATCCGCGGTCGTCATCTGCACGCCGTGGACCGCGAGCACACGGCCGTCGAGAAAGCCGCTGTCGTCGAGAAACTGCACCGGCGTGCCGCCCGGCGCGACCCACGCCGGATCCCAGGATCCGATCTCCTCGAGCAGGGCGCGCCACGGACCGCCGCCGCTGCGGATGAACTCGACCTCTTCGGCCGATTCCGACAGGTGGATGCTGCACGGCGCGAACGAATCGCGATCGATCGCCTGGCGGATCGCCCGCAGGACCAGCGGCGCCACCGAATACGGCGCGTGGGCGGCGAGGCTGGCGCGGACGCGATCGGTCGGCACGAGCGTGCCGATCTCGGCGACCGCCTTGGCGACGACCCCGGCTGGATCCGGCGTGTTGAACCGGATCAATTCGTAAAAGACCACGGCGGCCAGGCTGCTGCGCGTCAGCGGCCCGAACGTCACGAGCGTGTTGCTGATGTCGCCGACAATCGCGGTGCCGCAGGCGATCGCCTCCTGCAGCGCGCCGTCGATCGCGTCGAGGATTTCCGGGCCGCTCGGATCCGGGCGCTCGCGCCGCGCCTGCATCACGCCGCGAATCCAGGTGACGAACTGCGAGGCCGGCGGCACTTCGTCGCGCAGGTACGAGAGCTCGAGATGCGTGTGCGCGTTGACCAGCCCCGGCATGATTGCGACATCGCCGAGCTGGACCACCTCGGCGCCGTCCGACAGGACGCGCTTCCCCGCCGAGCCGAGCGCGACGACGCGCCCGCGATCGACCGCGAGCCAGCCGTCGCGGATCGGCGGCTCGCCGATCGGGAGGATCCACGAGGCGTGGTACCGGATCATGACATTGCAGCAAGGACCGATTGCAGGGTTGCCTCCCTACTTCTCTTCCGGCGATCCTGCAATTTTTCCATCCTGCAATCTGTCCTGTTTACCGGCGCGGCTCCTGGCTGGATACAGCCGGAGCTCCGCAGGAACAGAATGGTCGCCGTCCTCGCGCGCGGTCGCGAGCTCGAGCATCCGCGGCACCTCGCGCTCGCGGAAGATCGGGCCGCCGAGGATGTCGTAGTGCATGTTCCGGCGCTTCGCGGCGAAGCCGGCGTCCTCGATGTTGCGGACGATCTCCGCTTCGTCCATGCAATACGCGGCGCCGGCGGCGCGGACGACGTTTTCCTCGATCATCACGCTGCCCATGTCGTTGGCACCGAAGGCGAGGCTCAACTGGCCGACCTTGCCCCCCTGAGTGACCCACGACGCCTGCAGGTTGTCGACGTTGTCGAGCACGATCCGCGCGATCGCGAGCGTGCGGAGATAGTCGATACCGGTCGCCTCCGAACCCGCCAGCTCGGTGTGATCGGGCTGATAGCTCCAGGTGATGAACGCCGTGAAGCCGCCGGTGTCGTCCTGCAGCGCGCGCAGCCGCAGCAGATGCTCGAGCCGCTCGGCGTCCGTCTCGACGGTGCCGTACATCATCGTCGCCGTCGTGCGCAGGCCGGCGCGATGGGCGTGGCGCATGACGTCGAGCCACTCGTCGGCCGATGCCTTGCCGTAGCAGTGCAGTGCCTTGCGCACGCGATCGACGAGGATCTCGGCGCCACCGCCGGGAATGCTGTCGAGGCCGGCCACGATCAGACGGTCGATGATCTCGGGAACCGGACGCTGCGTCAGCCGCGACAGGTGGATCACCTCGGGGGGCGACAGCGCGTGCAGCTTGAACTCGGGATACCGCGCCTTGATCGCGCGGAACAGATCCTCATACCAGGACAGCGGCAGATCGGGATTGTGCCCGCCCTGCATCAGCACCTGGACGCCGCCGACCGCGATCGTCTCATCGATCTTGCGAAACAGCTCCTCGAAGCCGAGCACGTAGCCATCCGGCGAGCCGACGTCACGATAGAACGCGCAGAAGTTGCACTTGGCGACGCAGACGTTGGTGTAGTTGACGTTGCGATCGATGATGTAGGTGACGAGACGTTCCGGATGCTTGCGGGCGCGGATGCCGTCAGCGAGCCGGCCGAGCAGCGAGGTCGGCGCATGGCGATACAGCGCGAGCGCCTCGTCTGCCGAGACGCGCTCCCCTGCCCGCACCTTGTCCGCGATTCGTTCGATCAGCATCGATCTCCGGCAGATCTAAAAGCGCCTTCTACTACGTCGCAGCGCACCCTTACAGGTGCCGCGTGGCACGGCTGAACCCCTGGGCTACACGGATCTCTCTGTGCCGCCGTAGCCCAGGCCTTCACACCTGCGCTCAATAAAATCGCAGTTCTCCGTCGAACGATACCAGGCCGAGGTCGGCCGCGTAGCGATAGAACGTCCGCAGCCCGTCGAGCTCGTCCTCGGCCAGGTAGTACCGGATATTATCGCGCAGGTAGCGGGTCGCGACATCCTGCCGGGCCGTATCGCCCGGATAGTACGCGCGCGCCACGCCTTCGGGGTCCGCCACCCCTTCGTCACGCGCGCGGCGGAGCAGGCTTACGTCGTCTGTGTTCATCGCATCCGGCCACCCCGCCCAGACCGCGTAGACGAACGGCAGGCCGGTGGTCTCGGTCCACAGCGCACCCAGATCGAGCTTGCGGACGGTGGACGGCGGATTCAGGAACAGCGCGTTGTCGCCGATGATCAGCGCGGCATCGGCGCGATGGAGCATCGCGTCGAGATCGGGCGCCATCGGCACCGCCTCCGCCGTCACCCCGAACGCACGCCGCAGCAGCACCGTCGCGAGAACAACAGAGGTGCGGGAGCTGGTGTCCATCGCAATCGTCGCGATGTCGCGCGGCTCGCGCCGGGTGTAAATCGCGACCGACGCGACCGGACCTCGCGATGTGACGGCCGGCCCCGGCACGAACCGATACGGCTGCGGGCCGCGCAGATACTCGATCGACGGAATCAAGCCGACGTCGATCGCATGCGCGTGCAGCAGCCGGGCGCATTCAGACGGGATGTCGTAGCGGAGATCGAACCGCGGCTGGCGGTCGAGGCCGTACACGAGCGGGCGCGCATTGAGATAGCCCACCGCGCCGAGCCGGACGGCGGTCATCGGCCGAGGACGTCGAAGCGGCCGTTGCGCTCGACCGGCTCCTGCCCCGCCGCGATGATGTTGCGGCGAATCTCCTCGAGCGGCGCGCGGCGGCGTCCCTCGCCGGTCTCGTCCTCCGCCGACACGCCGTCGACATCGTCGGCGCCGACGGTGAGCGCCACCTGCGCCAGCTTCGGGCCATACAGCGACCAGTCCACTTGAATCGACGGCACGTTGTCGACCACCAGCCGCGCGAGCGCGATGTGTTTGACGTCCTCGAACCCGGTGGTCGGAACCGCGGGATTGAGGCGCCGCGGCAGCGGCGCGAACGCGCGCACGACCGCCACGCTGCGCTGCAGTTCGGCGACCGCGTTCAGCAGCGGCATCGGATCCGCGGACGGCCGTTTGTCGACGGTGAGCCGCGCCAGCGACAGGCCGGCGATGTTGACCTCTTCGATCGATCGCCGCGGATCCTGGAGGCGATCGATCGGCGCATCCGCGACGAGCTCGAGGCCGGCGGCGCGGAGCTCTTCGAGCAGCGCGCGCAAGGTGACACCGTCGCGCGCCGACAGCAGCTCGAGATCCGGAAGCGAGAACCCCGTCACCGCGGCACCGGCGGCCGCGGCCGCGGCCTCGCGCACCCGTTCGACGGCGGCGGCGCGGCTGGCCGGGACGCCGACGATGCGCAGCTCGCCCGCCGACGGCGGACGCACGATCGGGGCGCTGACCTCGGCGGCGGTCGTCGCGACGCGGACGAAGGTCGTCCGCGCGCCATGGCGTTCGCGGCGCACATCGTCAGCGAGCATCCCGAGGCTGATGATGTCGTGCGAGGCCGCGAGGCTGGTCAATTCCGCGGCGGAGATCACGAGTGCAGAACGTTGATGGTGTACACGGCCGGCTCGACGAGATTGCCGATATCCTGGATGATGACGCAGTACTGCCCCGGGACGGTGGCCGTGCCCGACAGCAGCGCCGCTTGATCGGCGACCGAAACCACGTGGTCGATGACGATGCAGCTGCCGAGACTCGGCGTCCCGACGCCGAGTCCGACCGAGGCACCCGGCACCACGCTGTTCAGCGTCACCTTCACCGCGCCAACCGTCGTGACGTTGAAGATATGCGTGTTGGTGCCGGCGACCAGCAGCGTGTCGCTGAAGGTTTCCGCAATCGTCGGCAGCGCCACGGTCGGCGCCGCCGGCGCGATCGGATCGGCGCAGCCGGCCGACACGAGCGCCACTCCCAGGACCGCCAAAAGAATCCGCTTCATCTGTCCTTTAGTCTATGACACGGTTGGGCCGAAGACCACCCCGAGTCCGACGGCGAGCGCCACCGCGAGCGCCCAGCCCAGTCCGCACACCGCCAGGGCGCGCACGGTACTGCTGTAATCGAGCGCCTGCCGGACAGCCACGACCATGGCCGCCAGCATCCAGACGGCGGTGATCGCAAACGCCGCCGTCGCCGCGCCCGGCACGACGCCGAAAATCCGCAGCATGCCGGGAGCCGCGGAGAACCCGATCGTCCGCATCAACTCGCCGACGTCGGACCGCGTCTGCGCCTCGGGCATCACGTTGACGCCGATTTGATACGTGAGCAGCGCCCACGCCGCCCAAGCCAGGAGTGACAGCGCGCTGATGAACACCATGCTGCGCGCGGAGCCACTGCCCAGGCCGCGCGCGCCGATGCCGGCGCCCACACTGGATAGGACGACGACGAGGAGCGCCTGGCCGGTGGCGGAGCGATCGGCCTCGACTTCCTCATAGGTAATGGGATCGAGCGCCATCGCACCGATGAGTCGCATCACGAACGGCGTGGTCGCGGTTGTGGTGGCCATGCCTCACCTCATGCAAGGAGCTTGCTATCGGTCGGCTCGACCGTCCATGACCTCGAACATCCGCAGCACGGCCGGCACGTTGACGCCGGGCGTGGTAATCCCCGGGTAATGGGCCTGGTGGGCGGTCATGTCGATGCGCTTCGCCGCGTCCGCGGGGGGAACCTTCTGTTCGTGCAGCGCCGTGCCTTGTCTCCACAGGTCGCGCAGATAGGCCTGGAACCAGTCAATCCGCTCCTTGCCCTTGAACGGATCGCCGTGGCCGGGAATGACGTCGACGAAGTCGAGCGGCTTCAGCTTCTCGAGCGCGTCCGGCCACTCGTTGACGTAGCCGTCGATCAGGTTCGCGATGTCGTGCACCAGGAGGTCGCCGGTGCACAGCACCTTCTCTTTCGGCAGGTAGACCACGATGTCGCCGCCGGTGTGGCCGTGGCCGAGATACAGGAGGCGGATCTCGCGATCGCCACGGTAGAGGGTCATCTGATCGGTCAGCGTCACCGTCGGCGGCGTCACTTTCAGATCCTTGAGGCTATTTGCGAACGCCGCCTGCACGGGCACCTGCTGCGCGAGCCGCGCCTTCACCGCCGGGTCGGCTTCACTCGCCGCCCGCGCCTGGAGATCCTCGAGCTGTTTCGGCAGGCCGTTCACGAGGTCGGCGAACATCCCCTTCTCGAGGATGTCCCCCGTCAGCTTGCGGCGCGTGAACTCGTGGCCGATGATGTCGACGCCGGACGGGAATGCCTGGTTGCCGTTGGTGTGGTCATAGTGAAAGTGCGTGTTGACCAGGACGCGGACCGGTTTGTCGGTAATCGCCTTGAGCTCCTGCAGCATCGCGCGACCCGATTCGGGTGAGATGTGCGAGTCGACGATCATCACCTCGTCGCGGTTGACGATCACCGCGGAATTCGAGCCGACGTTCATCGCGCCGGTGCCGATCGCGCTGTAGACACCGGGAACGATCTCGGTGAATTTGTAGGCCTTCTGGGCAGTGGGCGCCTGCGCCTGGAACATGAGGCCGCCGCCGGCGATTAATGCCATCACGAATCCGAGCCGGATGCGGGTCATGCGGTGAAGTATGCCCTCGTGGCATCCATCGTGCAATCGTCGGGACGGAGGCTTTGAAATGGCATCTGTCGCGTCACTCCGTGAACATCTCGTCGAAGAGCTGAATGACCTGGTCAGCGCCGAACAGCAGTTGATCGAAGCGCTGCCCCAGATGGCGGAGCGTGCCGCCGACCGCCAGCTGCGGGCGGCGTTCAAGAGCCACCTGGCCGAGACCCGCCAGCATGAGAAGCGTGTGATGCAGGCCCTCAAACAGCTTGGCGAGAAGGCGTCCGGCAAGACGTGCGAGGCGATGAAGGGACTGCTCGAAGAGGGCCAGGAGCTGATGGACGGCGCCGATGGAGGGGCGCTGCGCGATGCGATGATGATCACCGCCGCGCAGAAGGTCGAGCACTACGAGATTGCGACCTACGGCACCGTGCGGACCTACGCCAATCTGCTCGGGGAGAAAGGCGTCGCGCGGCTGCTCGACCAGACCCTGAAGCAGGAGAAGGCGGCCGACAAGAAGCTGACGACGATCGCCGAAGGCGCGATCAACAAGCGCGCGGCGAAGGAATGGCAGGAACAGACGACCGCCGCCGAGGCGGCGAGCGGCATGCTGGAGAAAGGCGCCAACTGGATTGGCGCGACGGTTGGCGGCGCGATGAAGGCGGTCCTGCCCAGCCAGGCGGCCGACAAGAAGCGCAAGGCGGGCGCTCGTGGACGATCGACAACGCGCGCTCGCTGAGCTGGCCCGCCTGATCGACGGCATTCCTGTCGCGATGGTGACCACGCACTCAGACGACGGCTCGCTCGGCAGCCGTCCGATGCTCCTCGAACGCCTGGAGCCGGACGGCTCGCTCACGTTCCTCACCCACCTGTCGTCGGACAAAGTCGCCGCCATCGAGCGCGATCGACGCGTCAACGTGGCCTTCGTCAGCGACAAGGGGGACCGCTATGTCTCGGTGTCCGGGATCGTCACGGTGACGCACGATCCAGCACGCATGCAGACACTGTGGAAGCCCACCTATCGCGCCTGGTTTCCCGGCGGCCCCGGCGATCCCGACAGCGCGATTTTCTCGGTCCGCATCGACGAGATCGACTCGTGGGATGTGCCGACCAGCCGCTTGGTCCGGGTGTGGTGCGCGGTGAAGGCGCTCGCCACCGGTCAGGTGGTCGAGGCAGGCGAGCATCGCACCCGCGATCTGCGGTAGTCCGCCTCCCGCGCGATTGCTACTACGATGTAGCGACATGAGCCTGGCCATCAGCCGATCCGATATCGCGCGCGTTTACCCGATCATCGCGCCGCACATTCGCCGAACCCCGATCGTGGCAATCAGCGGCGCCGACTTCGGTCTGCCGCCGTTTGCGCTGACGCTGAAACTCGAACAGCTGCAGCACGCCGGGTCGTTCAAGACGCGCGGCGCCTTCGCCAATCTGCTGACCCGGAATCCGCCTGCGGCCGGCGTGGTCGCCGCGTCGGGCGGAAATCACGGCGCGGCAGTCGCCTACGCCGCGAAGAAGGTGGGGATCCCGGCGCGGATCTTCGTGCCGACGGTGTCCTCCCCCGCCAAGATCGATCGCATTCGTTCGTACGGCGCGGACCTGACCGTCGTCGGCGAGCGCTACGCCGAGGCGCTCGCGGCGAGCGTCGAGTGGAGCAAGGGCTCCGGCGCGATGCCGGTGCACGCGTTCGATCAGGTCGAGACGATGGCGGGCGCCGGAACCGTCGCCCTCGAGCTCGCGGAGCAGGCGCCGGAGCTGGACACGGTCCTCGTCGCCGTCGGCGGCGGCGGCCTGATCGGCGGCATCGCGGCGTGGTACGAATCGACGACGCGCGTCGTTGCGGTCGAGCCCGACGGCGCACCGACGCTGACGGAGGCGCTCAAGGCCGGCCGGCCGATCGACGCGCCGACCGGCAGCGTGGCGGCGGATTCGCTGGCGCCGAAACAGGTCGGCGGGTTGATGTTCCCGATCGCGCGGGCTCACATCGAGCGCGTCGTGCTGGTCACGGACGAGGCGATCCGGACCGCGCAACTGATGTTGTGGGACGCGCTGCGGCTCGTCGCCGAACCAGGCGGCTGCACCGCCCTCGCGGCACTGTTGTCGGCCGCGTATCAACCGGCGGACGGCGAGCGCGTCGGCGTCGTCGTCAGCGGCGCGAACACGACCGCCGTCAGCTTCACGTGACCGCTGCGCGGCGGCCGCCGGCCCGTTACGGATGCACCACGGTGACCGTGTAGCCGACCGGCGCCGACAGCGTGCCGACGTCGTGCACGTCGACGCACAGCGTCCCCAGCGTCACGATGCCCGACAACTGCGCGGCGCTGCCGGCTACCGCCTGGACGGACGCCCCGGCGAGCGCGCTGCAGCCGCCGTCCCCCGCGAGGCCGACGCTGATCCCCATCACCGCGGTGGACGCGGGCGTGACGGCAGTCAGCGTCACGTCGATCGTTCCCGCCGCAGCCGCGCTGAAGTTATGGACGTCGTGGCCGCCGACCGCGACGGTGCCCGAAAAGGTGTCGCTCGTGCGCGTGGACGTCGCCGCTGTCGCCGTCGTGCTGTTCGACCCGGTGCACGCCATCGCGGAAATCAGGAACAGCGACGCGATCACGCAGCCGCCGACACGCCGGCGCCGAGAACCCTGGGTCATGCGCTCCTCATTGAACGGTCAGTGTGATCGCCGCGGCATGCGCGAGCGAGGTGCCGGCGGTCGCGCTCACGGTCACGGTATAGCCGCCCGGCGGCGTGCCGCCTGTCGAGGACGGCAATGCCTGGCCGGTGCCGGTCAACGTCACGATCTGCGGGCTGCCCGACGCATCGTCGACGAACGAGAGCGATCCCGTGCGGGTTCCGGTTGCCGTGGGCGTAAAGCTGACCGACACGCCGCAGCTCGTCCCCGACGCGACGGTCGCGCCGCAATTGCGGACGAGGGCAAAATCGCCCGCGGTCGTGATACTGGTCACGTTCAGCACATCGACGCCGGTATTCGTCAACGACACCAGCTGCGCCGGAGCCGTGGTGTTGAGCGTCTGCGCGCCGAAGGTGAGGGACGACGGAAACAGGGCGAGCCCCGCGGCCATCACGCCGATCGATGCCGGCTTCCGGGCGGCCGACGCCGCACTGCCGGTGGCGACTGTGGCAATCGTCAGCGTCGACGTCGCGCCCGCTGCGCCAGGCCTGACGGTCGGCGGGTCGAAGACGCACGTCGTCTGCGGCGGCAGGTTGCCGCTCGAGCACGTCAGCGTCACCTCGGAGTTGTACGGGCCGCCGACCGGGGCGACGGTGACGATGTGACGGGTGGACTGGCCCGCGCTCGTCACCGCGCCCGCCGGCGACACGCCGAGTGTGAAATCGGTGACGGCAATCTGCAGATCGACCGGCGCGGTATACGCAAAGCCGTTGTTGCTCGCGGCAACCGACACGGCGTTGATGCCGGCCGGACAGGTCATCGTCGCGCCTGGCGACGTGCCGCAGCCGCCGGTCCACGTCACCTGCGTCAGGCCGCAGCCGTTCGGGTCGACGAAACCGAGTTGTGCCGCGCCGAGGCTGGCGCCGAACACCGTGTCGGCGTCGACCGTCAGCGTCGCCGAACCGCTCCATCCCGGCAACGACGATTGAACGGCCGCGTAGGCATCGACGCGGCCGGAGCCGACCACGTTGTCGGGTGCCGGGCTCAGCGCCACCGCCTTGCCGACCAGGACGCTGCGGAGCGTCGCTCGCGCGCTCGCCGGCGCGACCGTGGAGGCCGTGCGGTTCAGCAGACAGGGCGCGCTTTGCAGGACCAGCGCGGCGATCGCGCCGAGGTGCGGCGCGGCCGCGGACGTGCCGAAGAATGGCCTCGGAAACGATCCGGCGCCCGTGATCGCGACGCCGTCGATCGCCGCGACGTCCGGCTTCTGGCGGCCGTCGAGCGTCGGCCCGCGGCTGCTGAAAAATTCGGGCGTGGCATTCGACGTGTCGAGACATGATTCATCCGGCGCCGACGGCGAAAAGGCGCCGGCTGCGTTCGCCGACGCCGAGCAGATCGCGCCGACCGCAATCACGCCGACCGGCGATCCCCCGGCGTCACCCTGCGCGGAGACGCTGCGCGACGCGGTGTTGTAGTTGTGCCGTTCATGACGCGGTGCCGCCAGCGGTACGGGGCCGGCCGCGGCACACTCCGGCTGCAGCGTGAAGATGTTCAGATTGCGCGGCTGCGCGGCGCCGCGCACGTTCTGCACCACGATCAGGAATCGGTCGGCCGCACCGCGGTTGACGTAATCGATCGTTTCGGACGGATCCTGTCGGCCGCTCTGCACATCGGTACTGCTCGCCACCACGCGCCCGGTGCTCTGCTGCACCAGGTACATGTCGTAGTTGTTCCCCGACGCACCGAACGGGTCGTCCCAGGTCAGGAAGATCGCCGCTTCGCCGTTCTGCGGCAGGGCAATCACGTTGTACGGCTGGGCGCCGAGGGCGAGCACGTCGGTGGTGTCCGCGGTGCGCTGAAACAGGTGCAGATGCCCGGGCGTCGCAATGCCGGAAATCGAGGTGCCCTCCACGCCGGAGTCGGCATAGGCGCCGAAGTAATGTTCATCGGCATCGTTGCCGACGGCGGTCACGTATGCGCGAATCGGAAAGCTCGGGTTGTTGAGCGCCGCGGCGGTGTTGGCGGACACCCCGCTGGTGCCGTCGTACGGCTCGCCGTAGAAGCCGATGTCGTCCAGGACGACGTCGTTCGAGGCGGCGAGAAAATTGACCGCCTGATTGAAGGCCAGGTCGGTGTCGCCGTTGGCGAACGTCAGCTTCGCGCCCGGTGCGATGTCGTGGACGATCTCGAGCAGCGCCGTACCTTCGGCGCCGGCGCCGGCGAACGAACAGGCGGGCGACGCCGGCGGCAGCCCCTCGAGATCCAGGTTCGCGCTGAACGATCGTGCGACGATCCCGCCGGTCGATTCCTTGAGCACACCGGCCGCGGTCCGGAGACCCACCGCAATCGGCAGATCGCCCGTCGCCATCGGTCCGCCGTCGACCCCGCCGCATCCGCTCGTGCACCCGCTGGCGAACACGCCCTTGATCCCGTCGGACAGGACGCCGACCCGAACGCCCGTGCCGTCGAGCGCGAACTGGCCGCGCACCGCGTCGGAGAGCAGGATGGCGTCGCCTTCGGTGGTGACGGCGCCGGCGCGGGGACGCGCGTAGGTCGGCAGCCGGATGGCGTCCACCGCCGCGAGCTGCGCCACCCGGGCCAGGCTCGAGACCGGCACGCGCGCCTGCACCCGGCGGCGGGCGGCATCGCTGATCTCGATCGTGACGCCGGCGTCGGTCAACTGCCGGACCGTGTCGTCGGTCACCGCGCTCATCAGGATGTAGACCTGCACGGCGTTGTTGCCGTCGAAGCGGAGGCGCCCGCTCTGAACCGCGTCCTCGACCGAGCGCGGCCGTGCCGCGCCGCCGGTTGTCGCCAGCGCACTGTTGGCCGACGCGGCGTTGACCAGATCGGCGAGGACGGTCGTGAGCTTGCTGGATGCAGGCACGTCGGCCTGCTGGGCGTGGATGCTGACGGTGAATGCGACCGCGCCTGCGGCGAGGGCGGCTCGCGCCGCCAGTCGGAATGTCATCCCGACCATTGCACGTGAAAAAAGTGACGAGACCGTGGCAGACCCGTCACACATTCGTGACACGTGCGCCGGCGCGCCGTCTTTACGTCCGCTTGATGCGCGCCAGGATCTCGGCGGCGCGGCGCCCCGCCGCTTCGGTCGTCACGACGCGTTCCGGCCAGTTGCGCGTGTAGCCCTCCGACGCCCACTTCCTGGTCGCGTCGATCCCCATCTTGCCGCCGAACGCCGGCAGATCCGAGGCATCGTCGAGATCGTCGACCGGGCCCTTGGTCATCTGGACGTCGCGCAATGGATCGTAATGCGTCCCCACGATCCAGGCGACCTGACTCAGATCGTGAACGTCGACGTCCTTGTCGACGACGATGATGGTCTTGGAGAACATCAGCTGGCCGAGGCCCCAGAAGGCGTTCATGATCTTGCGCGCGTGCCCCGGATAGCGCTTGTCGATCGACACCAGCACGAGATTATGAAAAATCCCCTCGGCCGGGAAGTGCATGTCGTGAATTTCTGGCAGCGTCTTGCGGATCATCGGCAGGAAGATCCGCTCGCTCGCGAGCCCGAGATAGAAATCCTCCATCGGCGGGACGCCGACGACGGTCGTCAGGTAGGTCGGCTTCTTGCGCTGCGTGATGCAGGTGATGTGGAACACCGGGAAGTCGTCCGGCTGCGAATAGAGCCCGGTGTGATCGCCGAACGGGCCCTCGCGGCGGCGCTCGCCGGGCTCGACGTAGCCCTCGAGCACGATGTGCGCGCTGGCGGGGACCTCGAGATCGACGGTGATGCATTTCACCAGCTCGATGCGCTTGCGCGACAGGAATCCGCCGAGCAGCAGCTCGTCGAGCCCCTCGGGCATCGGCGCGGTCGCGCAGTACGGCAGGACCGGTTCGGCGCTGAGCGCGACGGCGACCTCGAGCCGCTTGCCCATCTTCTCGGCGACGCGATGATGCTGCGCGCCCCCCTTGTGCCGCTGCCAGTGCATGCCGGTGGTGCGGCCGTCGTACACCTGCATGCGGTAGGTGCCGATGTTGCGCATCCCGGTCTCGGGGTCCTTGGTGAACACCAGCGGGAAGGTGATGTACTTCCCGCCATCGTCGGGCCAGCACTTGAGAATCGGCAGCGAGTCGAGCGTGCCGTTCCTGTTGACGATCTCCTGGCAGGCGGCGTCCTTGACGGTCTTCGGCATCAGGTCGCGCAGGCGGCCGACCATCGGCAGCAGCTTGAGCGCGTCCATGATCCCCGCCGGCATCTGCGGCGTCATCAGCTCGTCGATCTCCTTCGCGAGATCGTCGAGCGTGTTAACTCCGAGCGCGAGGCACATGCGCTCGTTGGATCCGTAGACGTTCGCGGCGACGGGGATGTCGTAGCCGGTCGGCTGGTCGAACAACAATGCCGGTCCGCCGCCGGCGGTCTTGCACACCCGGTCGGTGACCGCGGCGATCTCGAGGTCGGGGCTGACGCTGTCGCTGATGCGCGCGAGCAGCTTGCGCTTGTCGAGGTCGGCGAGGAAGTCGTTTAGATCTGAATACATGGGTTGGGGTAGCTCGGAACGATACATCAACACAAAGGACACGAAGGACACAGACCGAAACCAAACGGTTTGACCTTTGTGTCCTTGGTGTCCTTCGTGTTTACGAGGCGTCTATCTTATCCGTGATCGCCTGAGCGAGCCCGAGCGCGCGGCGGCCGGCTGCGCCCGTCACCGTCGGTGCCCGCTTCGTGACGATCGCCTCGACGAAGTCCGCCAGCTCGCGCTTGAGCGGCTCCTCGTTCGGCACCTCGATCTCGCCCCCCTCGATCGCCGGCGTCGGCGTGTCGCCTTTGACCAGACGGTAGACCTCGACCTTCCGGGTGGCGTAGTCGATCGACACGTAGGCGGACGGCTGGAAGAAGCGGATCTTGCGGACACGATCGCGGCTGATCCGGCTCGCCGTGAGATTCACGATGCAGCCGTTGGCGAAGCGCAGACGGGCGTTGGCGATATCGACGCGATTGGTAATGACCGGCACCCCGACGGCCTCGAGCGACTCGACGTCGGAGTCGACGAGCGACAGCACGACGTCGAGGTCGTGGATCATCAGGTCGAAGACGACGTCGATGTCGAGGCTGCGCTCGGGGAACGTGCCAAGGCGATGGACCTCGATAAACCGCGGATCGGTGATGAGCGGCCGCGCCGCGGCCAGCGCCGGGTTGAAGCGCTCGGTCTGACCGACGGCGAGGACGACACCGGCGTCAGCAGCGGCCTCGATCAGCCGGTCGGCTTCTTCCAACGACCGCGCCATCGGCTTTTCGACGAGCACCGGCACGCCGGCGTTGAGAAACGGCAGGGCGACCTCGCAATGGAGCTCGGTCGGCACCGCGACGGTGACCCCGTCGACCTGCCCGATCAGCTCGCGATAGTCGACCACCGCCCTGGTCCCGTTCGCGGCCGCAATCTCCGCCGCCCGCGCATGGTTGGTGTCGACCACGGCGACGAGCGCCACGCCAGGCAGCGACGACAAAATCCGCGCATGATGCTTGCCGAGATGCCCGACGCCGACGACCGCGACTCGCAGACTCATGAATGCCACCACGACAGCACGATGATCACGCAGCCCCGCGAAGCACGCCACAGCAGCAACATCGGAGACGGCTCGTCATCAGCGTGCCCCTGAGCGGCCGACGATGCAGATGTTCGCCGCGTCCGCTGCCTTCACGATCGCGTCGCCGTCGATCATCAGCGTCTTGCCGGCGTCGACCGACAGCAGCGTGGCGCCCGCCGACTTCATCGCGTCGATCGTCGAGACGCCGACGACCGGCACGTCGAAGCGCATATCCTGATTCGGCTTCGCCACCTTGACGATGCGGACGCCGGGGCCGGCGAGCTGTCCGGCGCGGGCGATCACCGCGTCCGTGCCTTCCATCGCTTCGACCGCCACGACGGCGGCCGACTTCACCGCGACCGTCTGACCGACGTCGAGGCCGGCGATCGTGTCGCCGATCCGGTAGCCGAACGCGAGGTCAGCCTGCTCGTCCGCATCGGGCGCGCGGCGCGTGAGGACCCCTGCCGTCGCGAGCAGCGGCGCCAGAAATGCTGTCGAATTCAACAGCTCGATGCCTTTGTCGCGCATCGCGTCGGCGATGCCGCCGATCAGGCCGTCGGTGTTCTTTGTTTTCAGCCGCATCAGGACGCCGAGCAGCGTGGTGTCCGCACTCGCCATCACCGCGAACAGCTTGGCGTGCTTGACCTGCCCCGCCATCACCGCCTGGGTGACGCCGGCGTTTTGAAAGAGTTTGAGCAGCGTGCCCAGCTGACCGAGCGCGATCCAGTGGAAGTCGGCGGCCGGAGGACGAGCGGCGAGATCGGCCAGCTCGGGAAACGTCTCGTCTTTCAGCGCCACGACGGTGACGTCGTACCCCAGCGCGCGCGCCGCGTCGAGCACCAGGAACGGAAAACGGCCGTTGCCGGCGATCAGGCCTAAACGCATCTCGCCATTGCAGGAAGGCGGAAATTACTCGTCGGCGACCACTTCCTCGGCGCGGCGCGACGGACGGCGCAAAATGACGCCGCGCTGCGACGAGCGGATGAAGTCGATCAGGTAGAGGACTTCCGGGCACGACAGCGACTGATCCTGTTCGATCTGCTGGAGCGCGCGCGTGGTATTCAGCTTCGACTGGAGCAGGTAGCGGAACGATCGCTTCAGCTTGGCGACGACCTCCGCGGTGAAGCCGCGCCGCATCAGCCCGATGGTGTTGGCGCCGAAGATCCGCGCCGGGCGGCTGCCGACCGTGCGCGCGAATGGCAGCGCGTCCTTGGTGATCACCGAATAGCCGCCGATGAATCCATGCCGGCCGACGCGGCAGAACTGGTGCACCGCCGAACCGGCGCTGATGTTCGCGTAGGACTCGACCGCGACGTGGCCGCCGAGCGTCGCATGGGGGCCGAAAATCGTGTGGTCGCCGACCAGCGCGTCGTGCGCGACGTGCACGTAGGCCATGAACACGTTGTGGTCGCCGATCGTCGTCACGCCGCCGCCGCCGCGCGTGCCGCGGTTGATCGTGACGAACTCGCGGAAGATGTTGCGCCTGCCGATCACGAGCCGCGTCGGCTCCCCTTCGTACTTCAGGTCCTGCGGCGCCAGGCCGATCGAGCCGAACGGATAGATCTCGGTGTCGTCGCCGACCTCGGTCCAGCCATCGACCACGGCCGATGCGCCGATGCGGCAGTTGCGGCCGATGCGCACGTCGGGGCCGATGCTCGCGTGCGGACCGATCGTCGTGCCGCGGCCGATCTGGGCGCCGGGGTGGACGATCGCCGACGGGTGGATCTGGGTCTCGTCGGCGACGACGCCGAGCAGCAGCTCCGCTTCGGCCACGACCTGATCACCCACAATCGCCGCCGCCTGCGCGCGCGCCAGCGTCGTCCGCCGCCGGCCCAGGGTGACCTCGAGCCGGAGTTGATCGCCGGGAAACACCTGACGCCGGAACTTGGCGTCGTTGATGCCGCGCAGGTAGACGCGCGACGTCGGCGCGGCGTTGTCGCGGTGGAGCAGCAGCATCGCCGCGACCTGCGACAGCGATTCGAGCATCATCACGCCAGGCAGCACCGGTGCGCCCGGAAAATGTCCCTGGAAGAATTCCTCGTTGACGGTGACGTTCTTGACGGCCACGAGCCGCCGTCCGGCGTCGTGCTCGGTGATCGCGTCCACGAGAAAGGACGGCTGCCGGTAGCAGAGCCGGTCGAGGAGGATGGGGATGTTGAGCACGGGGTCAGAGAAAGGCTAATTGCAAATTGCTGATTGCTAATTCAGTTAGCAATTTGCATTCTGCAATTAGCAATGTCGTTGTCTACTTCGCCGTGCCCGGCTTGGCGTTCGCGTCGAGCCGCTTGATCACGTCGGCGGTCAGGTCGAGGCCGGGGGCGGCCCAGGCGATGCCCGATTCCGAGGCGTTGAACACCAGGTGCAGCCCCTTCTCGTTCGCCAGCGCCTCGACGATCGGCGACAGCTTCTTGACGAAGTCGTTCTGCACTTCCTGCTGGAGCTCGTTGATCTCGGCCTGCGCGTCCTGCTGG
>JAOBWF010000381.1 GCA_025463215.1 Acidobacteriota bacterium
GTCGGATCGCCAACCCGGCCGCCTGGTCCCGCACCACGCCGGTCAGGTCAGCGCTCGCCACCTGGGCGAGCGCCGCGGTCAGCAGCAGCATCAGCACCATGCTCGTTCGACTGAAGCCTGCCCATAATCAATATTCAAATCGTCTTTAATCGATTCCAATCGTATGGGGATGTTACGATCACCGCATGCCACGAACCCTCGTCGCCGGCTGCGCCCTCGTCGCCGTCCTGTTCGCGCTGACCCGCGGCGCCGACTCGAAGTCGGCGCCATTTCCCGATCCGGTCATCGATGACCAACTCGCGCCGGTGAGCGCGAGCCGCTCGGTGGTGGTCGCGGGGGGCTGTTTCTGGGGAGTGCAGGCGGTATATCAGCACGTCAGCGGCGTCGTCAGCGCCACGTCCGGCTACTCAGGCGGCCAGATCAAGAACCCGAGCTACGAAGCGGTCTGCACCGGGCGGACCGGGCATGCCGAATCGGTGCGCGTCGTGTTCGATCCGTCGAAGGTGTCCATCGGCCAGATCCTGAAAGTGTTCTTCTCGGTCGCGCACGATCCGACCGAGGTGAACCGCCAGGGACCGGACACCGGCATGCAGTACCGCTCGGCCATCTTCTACGAGGGCGAGGATCAGCTGCGCATCACGCGTGCCTACATCGAGCAGATCGATCAGGCGAAGATCTTCCGCCGGCCGATTGCGACGCAGGTGATGCCGCTCGATCAGTTCTACCAGGCCGAGCCCTATCATCAGGACTACGCGACCAAACACCCCTACGAGCCGTACATCGCGATCAACGATCTGCCCAAAGTCGAAGCGCTGCGCAAGCAGCTGCCTGCCCTTTACCACAAGTAGGGATCAGTCGGAGCCGGGCTCGGCGAGCAGGCGCTCGATCAGCTCACGGACCTCCTGCTTGTGGCGCGTGTGCTCGGCGCCGGTCGCCGCGCTCGGGAAGCCGGCGTGGACGTTGCGCACCCGGCCATCGCGCCCGAGCACGATCGTCGTCGGATAGGCCCCGAAATTAACGAGCTGCGGCAGCGCGTCGGCGATCGTCTTGGTGGTCGGAGTCGCCTGCATCGTGCCGGCGAACAGCATCGGATACTGCGAGCCGTAGCGCCTGACGAACGACTGCACGCGGACGCCGGACACTTTCGGATCCGGATCGTTCTCGAACATCAGGCCGAGAATCTCCAGCCCTTTGGCGCGATAGTCCTTGTACAGCTCGGACAGGAACGGCGCCTCGTCGTGGCAGTTCGGACACCAGCTGCCGCCGATCGCGAGCAGCATGACCTTGCCGCGGAAGCGCGCGTCGCTGTCGGATACGATCTTGCCGCTGAAGTCAGGGAAGGCGAAATGAAAGGGCGTCGTCGGATCCTTGACGTTGGTATAGCGCGAAGGGTCGGGCGGCTCCGGAATCCCTTTCGCGCGCGCCTCGCTGCTCGGCACGACGAGGTAGTGCGCGTTGCCGTTGAGCGTCGCCGCCAGGGTGCCGTCAGGATTGCGGGTCGCCTCGAACAGGTTCGGCCGCTCGCCCGCGAAGTGGCTGAGCGACAGCTTGCCGTTCTGCCAGTGCCCGACCATCGTCCCGAAGTCGCCGTCGACTTTCAGGATCGTGCCCGACACTTCCGCGCCGGACTGCCGCAGGTAGACGTGCCAGGTGCGTGTGTCGCGCGGCGCGGTGATCTCGTCCGCGTTGCGCCGCATCTCCCAGCTGCCGGCGAGGGCCGGCGTGTTCTCATCGGCGACTGCCGCCGGCGTGAATCGGCGCATGCGGATCTCCTGCGGGCGCGATCCGGCGCGGTTGGTGCGATACGTCCCAATCAGCTCGTCGCCCCTGAGCGTCGCCTCGAGCGTCGTGTTCAGGAACTCGTAATCGAGCTTCAGCGCGCCGTCGGCGAAGCTCCCGGACGTCGATCCGACGCGGCGGTCCCCTTCGAAGAAGAACCCCTGCGTCTCGCCGCCCGTGGTCGCGATTTCGAACCGGAACGGCACCGGCGTGCCGGCGGCGACGACGACGGCGTCCCAGAGGCCGTCGATAGACGTGGCCGCGTGGATGGGCTGAAGACGAGGGGACGCCGCGCACGCGGCGATCAGTAGAGCCGCCAGGGAGAGTCGCTTCACGGGGTCCTCCTTCGGGTTCGCTCGCTACGCCTTCCGCGCTACGTGACGATGACACGAACCATCCCGTCTCGCGTATTCAGGACGAAGATCCGGCCGCCGACGCCGAGCCGAAACTCAGATCCGGGCGCGTCGCGGGGCTCCTGCATGTTGTGCGCCCCACGTCCCGACTGGGCGGCGGATAGGGCCCGGCTGGGTGCGGTTTCCCCGGTCGAACAACATGGACAGGCGCATCGCGCTACTGTGGGGTCGCGTGGAAGCGGCCGGTGTAGGCGGCCTTGCCGATGACGTGCCCTTCCAGCGCCTTCATCAGATCGTCGCGGGTCGCCGTCGCCGGCAGGTCGAGCTTGGTGTCGAGCGCGTAGAATTCGAAGACGTAGTGGTGGAACGGCCCCGGGCCGGCGCCCGGCCCGAAGTACGCGCCGGGGTTCCCGCCGCGGGCCATGATCCCCGGTCCGTTGCGCGTGCCGTCGGGCAGATCGCCCGGTCCGAGCCCTTCAGGCAATGCCTTCGCCGTGCCGGGAATGTTGAACGCCGACCAGTGGAGCGTGTCCGCGGTGCCTTTGTTGGTCGAGTTCTCGATGTCGTGGAAGGTGACCGCGTAGGTCTGAAGCGTGTCGGGCGCCTGCGCCGGCGTCGGGCCGAGGCTCCAGTGAAATTCGAAGGCCGGCGATTTGTTCTCGCCGCGGCCGGCGTGCCGCATCGGCACCTCGCCGCCGTCCGGCCATCCGGTCGACGTCACCGACAGCACGAGGCGGGGCGCGGCGCCGCGTCCGGCCGGCGGCGTGCCCTGCGCCGGCGGCGCCTGGGTGAACCCGATCGCGACGCACGACAGCGCCATCGTCGCCGCCATCAGCATTCGTTGGATGCGCTTCATATCGCGTTCTCCCCTTTGGGCTCAGCCCAGATTCGTGTGCACGACAGACAGCGGAAATACGTCAAGCGATCGTGCGTCCCCACCAATTTACCGGCGCCGGAGCACTTCGGACAGGTGGGCGTCTGGCCGTCGGCGCACGTCGAGATGTCCATGCGCCAGGTAATACGCCGGCGAAGACGTCGTGTTTACATTCGCTACAGCGCCTCCCAGGAGACGCCGGCGTCGGTCAACATCTTCCGGGTCAGCGCCTGCCCCATTGTCGTCTCCCGGCTACGCGCGTAGGTGATCAGCTGACACAGGAGCCTGTCGTCGATCGTTCGCGCTGCGAGCGCCTTCGACAGCGTCTCGCGGTACGCCCCGTCCGCCACGAGTGCGCGAGTGATGTCAGCAAACGATGCCCCATCGTCCATCCGCTACAGCATACGACCGAATGGACGCCGACGCGCTGCGGCCGCTGGAGGCAGCAGCCGCGGATCCGCACGGAACGGCAGCAGCAGCGAACGCTCGAGCGTGACGTCCTCTGGTCGGAGGAATCCCTCGACACCGATCGTCACCGTGTCCTGCCGCACGTCGAGGCGCAGGCTGCGATGGAGCCGGTCCCAGCAGGACAGCAGGCTCGAGTAGTTCGAGTCGGTTTCCTCGGTCCGGGTCGAATGATGGATGCCGTGCATGCGCGGCGTCACGAGGACGCCATTGAGCCGCTGCTCGAATGCCGCCGGCAGGTCCAGGTTGCTGTGGTGAAACACCACGGAGATGACGAGCATCTGCTGCCACAGTCGCAGCGTGTCACGATCGACCCCGAGCAGCAGCACCTGCGCGGCGCGGAATGCCGCGGCCATCGCGAGCTCGCCGAAATGAAAGCGCAGGCCGGTCGTGGTGTCGAGATCGAGATCGACGTGATGCACCGCGTGGAAGCGCCACAGCAGCGGCGCGTGGTGGTTGGCGCGATGCCAGAGATACAGCGTGTAGTCGAGCAGGAGGAAGCCCGCCACGACGCGGACCGCGCGCGGCATCGGCATCAGCCGCAGCAGTCCGAATCGCCGGCGCTCGGCGAGCGCCTGCACCGGGCCGACGATCGGAAACTCGCTCAGCGCCGTCGTCGCGCCGGCGAGCACGCCAATCGTCAGGTTCCGCCCAACCCGCGCCGCCCCAGGCTCCGCCTGCCGCCGCAACGGCCGCCGCCGCTCGGCCACGAACAACGCGGCCAGCGTTGCGCCGAAGACGACCCAAGCCCAACGTTTCATAACTTTGAACTGAGAACTCAGAACTCAGAACTCAGCACTCAGCACTCAGCACTCAGAACTCCAGCGCCGTCGAACCTAACAACCCTCAAAGTTTCGGTACCATCCAGGGAACCACGTACGCCTGCAGCATCGCCACCACTCCCATCAGCCCCGTCAGAATCAGACTGTGGATGATCACCTTGGCGAGAATCTCCCCTTCGCGGCCAACGGCGCCGACGCCGGCGGCGCCGACCGACAGGTTCTGCGGACTGATCATCTTGCCCATCACGCCCGCCGAGCTGTTGGTGGCGGCCATGAGGATCGGATCGAGGCCGGACAGTTTCGCGGTCGTCGCCTGCAGCGGCCCGAACAGCGTGTTCGACGAGGTGTCGCTGCCGGTCAGGAACACGCCGATCATGCCGAGCCAGGCGGCGAAGAAGGGAAAGAGCACGCCGGTTTTCGCCAGCGCGAGCGCCATCGACGACGTCATGCCGGAATAGTTCATCACCGTCGCGATCGACAGGATGAACGCGATGGTGATCACCGGCAACCGGAGCTGCCGCACCGTCTTCACCAGCGTCACGCCGAGCGCGCCGAACGGCACGCCGAACATCATCATCGGCACGAACGCGATCAGCGACGCAATGATCACGAGTGTCCCCGCCGCGGCGAGGAAGTCGAGGCGGTAGGTCAGCGGATACGGGCTCGAAACCGCGACCACCGGCGTTTCGCGGGACACGAGCGCCAGCGGCTTGCCGCCCTGCAGCGCGTACGCACCGGGCCAGTTGAACTCCCACACCGGGAACCGGAACCCCTGTGGATCGGCGTCGGCGGCCGGACCGAACCAGGCGTCCGGACACAGCTTGTTGCCGCCCTGACCGCATTTGAGCAGTGCCGTCATGTTCGCCGGCGGCTGCAGCTGCGACATGCCGGCGAAGTTGCCGATCTGGCCGATCAGGACGGTGACGATCAGGATTGCGTAGCTCGCGTACGCCCGCACGACGCGGCGGCTGGTGTCGGGCGCGCCCGTGTGCGCGACGGCCAGACGCGCGCCCTCGGTGAACTCCTGCGCGGGCTGCCACACCCGCAGGAGCAGCGCGACGCTGGTCAGCGAAATGAGCGCCGACAAGGCGTCGGTCAGCTCGGGTCCGACGAAGTTGGACACCAGGAACTGCCCCATACCGAAGGTGGCGCCGGCGACCAGGACCGCCGGCCACACCTCCACCATGCGCCGCCAACCGGCGTACAGGACGACCAGGTAGGCCGGAATCGCCATCGAGAAGATCGGCAGCTGCCGCCCCACCATCGCCGACAGCGCCCGCGTCGTCGACTGGGTGTCGTGCCCGAGCATCGGCGCGAGCAGGCCGCCGAGCGTCGTCACCGGAATCCCGAGCGAACCGAACGCGACCGGCGCCGTGTTGGCGATGAGGGCGAGCGACGCCGCCGTGATCGGCTCGAAGCCGAGGCCAGCCAGCATCGACGCGGTGATCGCCACCGGCGCGCCGAAGCCGGCAATGCCTTCGATCAGGGCGCCGAAGCAGAAGGCGACCAGCAGCAGCTGGATGCGCCGATCGCCGGTCAGGCGCGCGAGCGATCGCCGGATGACGTCGAAATCGCCGCTTTCCACCGTCAGGTTGTAGAAGAAGACCGCGCTGATCACGATCCAGCTGATCGGCCACAAACCGTACGCCATCCCGTGGGTGGTGGCCGCAATCGTCAGCGGGAGCGGCATCCCCCAGACCAGCCACGCCAGCAGAAAGGCCGTGGCGGCGGCGGCGACCGCCGCGCGCCAGGGCGCGATACGCAGGACCGCGAGCAGCAGCGCGAGCAGCAACGGCGGAACGGAGGCGACCAGGGCCGACAAGAGCACGCTGCCGCCAACCGGGTTGTAGATTTGATGGAAGACTTCAGTCATTCGTGCGGGAACTGTAGAATGACGCCGCGAAATGGTCAACGTGGATGATTCCGCAGACGACGTGCGGCTGGACGTCTGGCTGGACGTTGCATGTGTTTACAAGACACGCTCGGAAGCGCAGAAGGCGTGCCGCGGCGGGAAAGTCGAGGCGAACGGGCAGCCCGCGAAGCCCAATCGCCGGCTGCACGTCGGCGATGTGCTGGAGATCAGCCGCCCCTTGGGACGGAAGCAGCGCCTCAAGGTGCTGGCGCTCGCCGACCGTCACCTGGCCAAGGCGGACGCGCGGCGATTGTACGAAGATCTCACTCCCCCGCCGACGGCCGAGGAGATCGAGATGCGGCGGCAGGAACGCATCTTTCACGCGGCGACGACGCCGCTGCACTCGCCCGACAAGCGCCAGCGTCGAGCGCTCAGGAAGATGCGCGGCAAGGCATAATTCTTACTTCTTACTTCTTAATTCTTACTTCTTACTTCCTCTCCCTCCCGCCTTGCCTTCGATTTCGGTCGCGACCATCTTGTAGTACACCGTCACCCTGTCGCCGACCTTCGGCGTCCCCTTGGTGTCCTTGGACACTTCGAACTGCCACGTTTCCTTCGCGCTCTTTTCGACCGTCATGGTGCCGGCGTCCGCGGCCTTGACGTCGCCCGTGAACTGGTACGACTTGTCGGCTGCGTACCCGCCGGCGACGAACGCCGAGACGTTCATGGCCAGGACGAACGCGACGAGAATCAGACGGCGCATCGGGCTTCTCCTTTTCGTGCAGGTACTGGTCGATTGGTGCTGGGTACTGGGTGCTAGCCAGCTAGCTCCCTGTACCCAGCGCCCGGCTCGTTACTCGGGCCTGTTCCCGATGTCACCGCCGGTATGGCCGGTGCCCTGGCGGAGGTTGCGGCTGCCGCCGGTCTCGGTGCCGAGACCGCCGGTTACGCCTTCGGTGATATCGCGCGTCCCGGAGTGTTCGGTCCGATCGTGCTGCGATCCGCCGACCATCGAGCTCTCGTCTTCGCTGTTGCCGCCGGCATCGCGCTTCGACGCGACGTGATCTTCGGTTCCCGCTTTCGGGCTGATATCGCCGAGTATGCCCGACTGAATGCGGTTGTCTTCTGCCATGCTGGTCACCTCTGGCGATGGCTATCGCAAGTGCGGTGCCACGGCCAATGGCTCGGCTGACGTCTCAGGCGTGAGCGCGACCATATCCAGCTTAACCCACGTCCGCAGCAGTTCCGCCACGCTCCAGGCCTGCGCGATGCAGCCGCGTGGGGTAAAAGGGGCTTCCGCGTCGAAGACTTCGCTGATCGATCCGATGCACGCCTCGTCGAGGTGCGGCACGAACCCTTCGAGCGCGCGTCGTGCTCCGTCGGCATCCTCCGGATAGACCTTCAGCCACGCGTCGATGAACGGGCCGACGAGCCACCCCCATACCGTTCCCTGGTGATAGGCGGCGTCGCGCGTGCGGAGGTCGCCGAAGTACTGCGCTTTGTAGTCGCGATCGCCGGGCGCCAGCGATCGGAGCCCGACCGGCGTCACCAGCCGCTCGCGCACCACGCGCATGACCGGCATCCACCGCTCGCGCGCCAGGATCGGATGCGGCAGCGCGATCGCGAACACCTGATTGGGACGGCACTTCGGATCGTTGCCGCCGCCCTCGGCGTCGACGACGTCGTAGAGATATCCGCCGTCAGCGAACCAGAACCGTTCGTTGAACGAACGCTCTGCCTGATCGGCGCGGGCCGCATACGCCGAGGCGTCGCCGCCGTGATCGGGCGCCCAGCGCTGCATCAGGCGGAGCGCGTTGAACCAGAGCGCATTGATCTCGACCGCCTTGCCGCGCCGCGGCGTGACGACCCAGCCGTCGACTTTCGCGTCCATCCACGTGAGCTGCACGTCCTCGGCCCCCTGGATCAGCAGGCCGTCGCGGGGGTCGACGTGAATGCCGAAGCGGGTGCCGCGGACGTGATGGTCGACGATGTCCTTCAAGGTCGGGTACAAGAGCGCCAGCGTCAGCCGGTCGCCGGACGCCTCGACGTAGCGATCGACCGCGTGGAAGAACCACAGCGTCGCGTCGGCGGTGTGATAGAGCCCCTCGCGCTCGCCCTCGGGGAACATGTTCGGGATGAGCCCGTCGCGGACGTAGTGCGCGAAGGTCCGCAGAATATATCCGGCCTCGACGTGGCGGCCGGTCGTCAGCGTCAACCCCTCGAGGCTGATCATCGTGTCCCGGCCCCAGTCGGTAAACCAATGATAGCCGGCGATGACGGTGCGGACCTCGTCACCGAACGCATGGGCGCGCGCCGATTCCTCGGTGCGACCGGCCGGCGCGATGATGAACTGATCGGCGGCCAGCACCAGCTCCGCCGCCACACCCTGCGCGTTCGGCCCGGCGATCGCCAGCAGACGCCGGCGCCGGTCGCGCTCGGCCGCGAGCAGCGCCCGCGGCGGCATCACGCTCATCGTCTCGACCGATTCGGTCGAGGCCGCGAGCGTGGCCGGCTCGCGGGCGTTCAGCGAGAGCTCGAAATAGCCCGGGCTCCACAGATCGCCGCGGGCGTGATAACCGCGGCTCTCTTCCAGCGGGTACAGGACGTTGTCGATGCGCGTCGGTTTCACCGTAAAGGCGGCGTCCTTCGCGGTCAGCTTGAATCGCAGCGGCGGCACCGGGCTGCCCTGCAGCGACAGCTCGAAGTGCCCCGCGACCGGGCGAAATCCGTACGCGCCGCCCAGCGGGTCGCTCACCGGCAGCTCCTGCGCGCGAAAGTTGACCGACGGCCGCAGCGACAGGGCGACCGCGTCGGCCCCCGACAGGAGCTCGTACGACAGGTGCACGGTGTTCTGCATGTGCGGCAGGAAGAGGCGCTTCTCGATCACCAGCCCTTCGACGTCGTAGCGCCACACCGGCAGCCCGGATTCGAGCCGGAATTCGGTGAGATACCCGGTGCCGTGCGCGTCGGGCGCATCGCCCGACCGCTCGCGTCCGCCGATCTCGATGCAGCGGCCGTCGGCGAGTGTGATCTGCTCGGCGACATGACTGAGCATGACAATCCGACCGAGCGGCGCCGGCAGCGCCGCGATCAGCAGGCCGTGATAGCGGCGCGTGATGACGCCGGGCACGGTGCCCGATGCGTAACCGCCGAGGCCGTTGGTGACGAGCCATTCGCGCGTGACGAGGGACTCGGGATCGGCGTCGGCCGGCGGTGGCCAGGGGATGCGGCGGACGAGTTCAGGCATCGCTCAGTCTCTCAGGCGGTGCGGCGGCGCACGGCGATCGGTTGACGCGGTCGTTTCGGCGCTGGCGTGAAATACAAGGCGCACTCGGCCGGGATGCGCCAGCAGCCATCCGGGAAGGGATCGGGCGTGCCGCTGCCGCCGTACGCGGGACGCTCGCTCGACCAATGGACGTCCCAATCGCGATCGGCGGGCGGCGCCAGGAGCGGCTCGGCGAACGAACCGCGCTCCAGCTCGGCGCCCATGTTCACGACCAGCAGGCGATCCTCGAGATGGCCGGGGCTGAAGAAGCGCAACGCGAATGCGGATGCCGACAGCACCGTGCCGTCGATGCCGCCGAACGGCCGCGCGCCGAACACCGGCTCCTCGCGGCGCAGCCGCAGCAAATCCACGTGCAGCGCGTAGGCTGCCGCGTGCGACGCCCGCTCGCTGAAATCGAGCTTGCAGCGGTCGAACGTCTCCGGCGAGGCGGGATCCGCCACCCGGCTCTGAACGTCGGGATCGAGGAGGCTCGGAAACTGGGTCAGGAATTCGGCGCGTCCCTTCCGCACCGCCGCGTTCAACGAGGCGTCGAAGTCGGCGAAGTAGAGGAATGGCGCCGATGCCGAGAATTCCTGCCCTTGAAACAGCATCGGCGTCGCCGGCAGCAGCAGGAGCAGCGCCGTCATCGCGCGCCAGCGCGCCGCGCTCGTCAGCTCGTGCCCGCGCAGCCCGAGCGCCGAGTTGGCGATCTGATCGTGATTCTGCGTGAACGCGACGAACGCCGAAGGCGCCAGGCCCCACGCCGGCGTGCCGCGCGGCGCCCGCTGCCAGTCGTAGCGCTGCCCCTGGAACAGGTAGCCGTACTTCGCGGCCGATACGAATTCCTGCGGCTCGCCCCGGGTATCGGTGTAGTACGCCTCGGCGCGGCCGGTGAGCGCGACCATCGCGCTGTGGTGAAAATCGTCGTTCCAGAGGGCGTCCAGCCCATAACCGCCTTCGGCGATCGGGCGCACCAGCTGCGTGTGCTGCGGCTCGTTCTCCGCGACGATGACGACCGATCGACTGCCGGCCGCGGCGCGCGCGGCGGCGCTGATATCGGCGAGGATGTGCCGCCCGGAATAGTCGTGGATCGACTGGGTGGCATCGAGCCGCAGACCGTCGAGGTGAAACTCGTCAATCCAGTAGCGCGCGTTGGCGACATAGAACTCTCGCACTGCCGCGGCGTTCGGGCCGTCGAAATTGATCGACTCCCCCCACTCGTTCTCGTAGCGGTCGGTGAAGTACGAGGTCGAGAATTGCGGCAGGTAATTCCCCGCTGGGCCGAGATGGTTGTAGACGACGTCGTGCAGGACGCCGACGCCGGCGGCGTGCGCCGCATCGACGAAGCGGCGGAAGTCGTCGGGGCGGCCGTACAGATGCGACGGCGCGAACAGATCGACGCCGTCGTAGCCCCAGCCGAACCGGCCTTCGAACTCGACCGCGGGCATCACCTCGATGAGGGTGATGCCGATGCGCGCCAGCTCACCGAGCTGCTCAGCAGCGGCCGCCCACGTGCCGGCCCGCGTGAACGTGCCGATGTGCATTTCGTAGACAACCTGACCGTCGCGGCTCACGCCGTTCCACTGCCCATCGGTCCACCGGAACGCCGCCGGATCGACGATCACCGACGGCCCGTGCGGCCCTTCCGGCTGGAACCGTGATGCCGGATCCGGATACAGCTTCTCGTCGTCATCGAGCTTGAACTGGTAACGATCGCCGGCGCCAGCCTCGATCGTGCCGCTGACATAGCCGTCGTCTTCCCGCGTCAGCTCCGTGCGCGCGCCGGTGCCGGTAATCACCGCGACGCGGCGCGGGCGCGGTGCCCACAGTCGGATGTGCGTGGCTCCGGAGTCGACGGGCTCGGCGCCGATCGGCAGGCGTCGGCGAAACGCTGAGTCGGACATCGTGCAGGCCAACTCAGGTGCACGAATAATGCCGGGCGTTACCTCGGCTTTGAGATGCGCTCGGCGTCGAGCATGCGGCGGATACGCCGCGCGAAGGCATCCGGCGTAAAGGGTTTCTGCATGAACTCCGCGCCGGGCGTCACATCCTCAGGCAGGAGCGCGTGATCCGTGTATCCGGACATGAACAATGTCTTCGTCTCCGGCCGGGTCGCCGTGAGCCGCTGGGCGAGCTCGCGGCCGCTCATGTGCGGCATCACCACGTCGGTCACCAGGAGATGGATGGCGTCGGAGTGTCGTTCGGCGACACGCAGCGCGTCGACACCGTGACGCGCCTCGAGCACGGCGTAGCCATGACGCCGCAGGACTTCGCGCGCGAGGGCGCGCACCGCGTCTTCGTCCTCGACCAGGAGCACGGTTTCCCAGCCGTGGCCGATCGCGGCAGCGGCGGCTGGCGGCGGCGCCGCCGCCGCGGCGCGGGTGATCGGCAGGTAGACCTTGAAGGCGGTCCCATGTCCCGGTTCGCTGTACACCCAGATGAAGCCGGCGCTCTGCTTCACCATGCCGTAGACGGTGGCGAGGCCGAGGCCGCTGCCCTTGCCCTGCTCCTTCGTGGTGAAGAACGGCTCGAACACGCGCGTGCGCGTCGCCGCGTCCATGCCGGCGCCGGTGTCGCTGACCGCCAGCATGACGTACGCGCCGGGCGTCATCGTCACGTGCGTGACGGCGTAGGTCTCGTCGAGATCGACGTTCGCGGTTTCGATCGTCAGGCGGCCGCCGGTCGGCATCGCATCGCGCGCGTTGACCGCGAGGTTGACGAGGATCTGCTCCACCGACGCGGGATCGATCGTCACCGGGTGCAGGCCGGGCGCGAGCACGGTGACGAGCTCGACGTCCTCGCTGATCAACCGGCGCAGCAGCCGTTCGAGCTGCGACACCAGGGTATTGATGTCGACCACCTGCGGCTGCAGCATCTGGCGGCGGCTGAACGCGAGCAGCTGCCGCGTCAGCGCCGCGGCGCGATCGCCCGCGGCCTGGATCTCGAGCAGATCGAGGCGCAGCGGATCCTCTTCCGGGATCTCGTCCAGCATCAGGTGGCAGTAGCCGAGGATCGCGGTCAGCAGGTTGTTGAAGTCGTGCGCGACCCCGCCGGCGAGCTGGCCGACCGCTTCCATCTTCTGCGCCTGGCGCAGCTGCTCCTCGAGCTTGCGCCGTTCGGTGATGTCGCGCGCGTTGATGACGATGCCGGCGACCGCCGGGTCGGAGAGGCGGTTGACCGCGACGCCTTCCATGATCCGCCAGCTGCCGTCGGCGTGATGAAACCGCACGTGCTCGACAATGGTGCGGCCTGGGCTCGCCAGCGTTTCCGCCATGCGTGCGCCGACCATCGCGCGCTCGTCCGGATGGAGGAAATCGAAGATCGAGCGGCCGACCATCCGATCCGGCGCCCACCCGAGATGCCGCTCGGACGAGGGGCTCAGATACGAGATGCGGCCGTGGCCGTCAATCAGGAGCAGCGCATCGGAGCTGTTTTCGACCAGCGCGCGGAACCGCTCTTCGCTGGCGCGCAGCGCTGCCTCGGCGTGCCAGCGCTGCCGCTCCTCGGCGTGCAGCGCGACGGCGTGGCGGATCGCCCGCTCCAGCGCTTCGACCGTGAGATGCGCTTTGCTGAGATAATCGGCGGCGCCCGCCTTCATCGCCTCCACCGCGATCTCTTCCGCGCCGCGGCTCGTGAGCACGATCACCGGGGCGTCCACCCCGTTGTGGCGGAGCTCCTTGAGCAGGCTCAGGCCGTCGCGCGATCCGATCCAGTAGTCGAAGAAGGCGACGTCGAAGGTCTCTTCCAAGCAGGCGGCGAGCGCCGCGTCGTAGGTGACCGCGAGCCGGACGCGCGCATCACGAAAGCTGTCGCTGGCGCGGATGAACTCCTCCACCATGCGCGCATGCTCGGGCACATCGTCGACAACGAGGAGGCGCAGGGGTTCAGCCATCGAGCCGGAATGCGGTTACTTCCGCCGGAAGATGCCGGCGATCTTACCGCCAATGCCGCGAAAAAATCCCTCGATCGCGCGCGAGGCGCGCTGCTTGAGCGAGCCGCGGTGGATCGGGCACAGCGCGGTCGGCACCGAGTCGCCGTCCTTGAAGTACTCGGTATAAATCGGGCAGCCGTCGACCGGCGCGAGATAGGAGACGCTGCACAGTTCCTCGCCATGAATGCCCGGCGGGATGTCGAAGTCGCGCGGCGGCAGCTGCTTCGCGGTGCGCTTCATGAAGTCGGCCCAGATCGGCAGGGCGACCCGCGCGCCATAGGCGTCGCGGCCGATCGACGCCGGCTGGTCGAATCCGACCCAGACGCCGACGACGACCGACGTGGAGTACCCGACGAACCAGGCGTCGCGATAATCGTCGGTGGTGCCGGTCTTCCCCGCCACCGCGCCGCGGACACCGAGCGCGCGCGCCGGTGCGCCGGTGCCGCGCTCGACCACGTCGCGCAGCATGCTCGTCATCTGAAACGCGATCGCCGGGCTGAGGATCTGCTCCCTCTGGACCGGCTGATCGAACACCTGCCGGCCGCCTGAATCGAAGACCGAGATCACGCCGCGCGGCCGCGCGATCTGCCCGTCGGCGGCGAACATCGTGTACGCCGCGGTGAGGTCGAGCGGCGAGACGACGCCGGTGCCCAGGGCGAGCGACGGGACATCCGGCAGGCCGTTCAAGCCCGCATCGCCGGCGAGGCGCAGCACCGCGCGGCTGCCGATGCGCTGCTGCAGATCCGCCGCCGCGGGGTTGTTCGACTCGAGCAGCGCCGCCCGCAGCGTCAGCTGATCCGGCTGCTCGTGTTCACTCCGCGGGCTCCATTCCGGATCGCTCGGCGCCGAGACGTGCTGCAGGTTGGTGAGCACGGACACCGGCGAATAGCCCTTCGCCAGCGCCGCGGCGTAGACGAGCGGCTTGAACGCCGACCCCGGCTGCCGTTTGCTGCGCACGGCGCGGTTGTAGGTGCTCTTCGCGTAGTTGGCGCCGCCGACCATCGCGAGAATGTCGCCGGTCGCCGGATCGATCGCGACCAGCGCCGCTTCGAGTCCCTGACGCCGCAGCCGATCGAGCCCGCCCATCACCGCGCGCTCCGCCGCATCCTGCACCGCCGGCAGAAACGCGGTATGCACCTGCCAGTCCGGCGGGTTGTCGCCGCCGAACTCGTTGCGGAACTGCTGGCGCAGGAATTCCTTCGCGAAGCCGGCGCGCGGGTCGGTCGGCTGGCGATACAGCTGGATGCGGGGCCGCGCGCGACGCGCCGCCTCCTCCTGCTCCGGCGTAATCAGTCCTTGCGCCCGCATCTGCGACAGCACCAGATGGCTGCGCTCGAGCGCCCCGTCGTAGTTCGACCACGGCGACAGCGCCGACGGCGCCCGGATCAACCCGGCGATGAACGCCGCCTCGGGGAGCGTAATCGCCCGCGCCGGCTTGCGGAACAGATGCTGCGACATCGTCTCGACGCCATAGACGCCGGCGCTCAAGTAGACGCGGTTGAGATAGAACTCGAGGATCTGTTTCTTCGAAAGCTGCGCCTCGATCAGCAGCGCCAGCCCCGCCTCCTTGATCTTGCGGCCGTAGGTCTTGACGTTGGACAGGAAGATGGTGCGCGCCAGCTGCTGCGTCAGCGTGCTGCCGCCTTCTTTGCGGCCGCCGCCGCGGACGTCGCGCACCACCGCGCGGCCGAGCCCGATCGGATCGATGCCCGGATGGTGATAGAAGCGGTGGTCCTCGATGGCGACGACCGCATGCTGCAGATCCGGAGAGATGTCGTCGAGCGACACGTCGTGGCGCTGCTCGTCGAGCCGGAACCAGGGCTGGCCGTCGGCGCCGTAGAACACCGTGTCGCCGATGCCGCGGGTCAGGCGGTGGACGGCGACCGCATAGCGCGACAGCCAGACGCCGGAGACGGCGGCGCCGCACACCAGCGCGGCGAGCAGCGCCAGCGCAATCCAGTCCGTCCAGCGCCGCGGCCGCAGCAGGGTCAGTGCCGATCTCCTTCGCTGGCCTGCGCCGCATGGCCGGGTTCATCCGCGCCGGTTCCCGCCTGGCGCCGGGCCTCCGCTGTGCGTTCCTGGATCAGCGCATAGGTCAGCGCGATCCCGAAGATGACGACAATGATCCCGAGCGAAATGAATTTCGGAATCTCGAACCCGATGTAGCCCTCGCTGTGGCCGTACTCGATCAGCAGCTTGATCCCGACCCAGGCGATAATCACGAACGCGCCGTCGACCAGCACCGGGTAGCGCTCGACCAGCGCGAGCAGCTTGCCGATCACCAGCCGCATCATGACGATGCCGAGGATGCCGCCGGTGAGAATCACCCACCGCTTCGGCGACATCGCGACCGCGACCAGGATCGAGTCGATCGCGAAGACGATGTCGGTGAGCTCCACCTTGACGACCGTCGCCCAGAACGCGCTCAGCCCCAGCCAGGGCTCCGCCTTCGGCGGCGCGCGGCGATCGCCGCCGCTATCCCCCGCACCGAAATGGCGATAGACGAGGTACAGCAGATAGGCGGCGCCGACCAGCTTCACCCAGCCGAGCTGGATCATGTAGGCGGCGAGCAGCGTCGCGATCGCGCGGAACGCGAAGGCGCCGACGATCCCGTATTTCAGGGCTTTTTTCTGCTGCGCCTTCGGGAGCCCGAGGACGAGGATGGCGAGGACCATCGCGTTGTCGGCGCTCAGCAACCCTTCCAGCGCGATCAACAACCCGATGGTGACGAAGTCGGACGGTACGAACATCGGCGCAGGCAACGTCCTGCCAGCATACTACTGCTCAACTTGACACGTCTCGTATCAATGCCTATATTCGGATCGGTGCAAGATCAGGATCTCATCTTCATCAGCGTCGCCGCGCGCATGCTGGGCATGCATCCGCAGACGCTGCGCAAGTACGAACGGCTCGGGCTGGTGCAGCCGACCCGCACCATCGGCAGCATGCGGCTGTATTCGCGCGACGAGCTGGCGCGCATCAAGCTCATCAAACGGCTGGTGGACGAAGCCGGCATCAACCTGGCGGGCGTGCAGCGGCTGCTGTCGATCGCCGAGATCGTCCAGCGCGTGCGCCCGCTCGTCCGCGAGCGCCGCGTCACCCAGGAGCTCGACGAACTGCTGCGCGTCCTCGGCATAGACTGACGCGGCGACTGACGCTGATGATTGACGACTGACATGGACTTCAAGGACTACTATTCCGCACTCGGCGTGGCGAAGACGGCGTCGCAGAAGGAGATCAAGGCGGCGTACCGCAAACTGGCGCGCAAGCACCATCCCGACGTCAACCAGGGGGACAAGTCGGCCGAGGGACGCTTCAAGGAGATCAACGAGGCCTATGAGGTGCTCGGCGATCCCGACAAGCGCAAGAAGTACGACGAGCTCGGCGCCAACTGGCGCCAGTACGAGCAGGCGGGCGCGGCGGGCGGCCGCAATCCGTTTGCCGGCGGGTTCAACCCGGGGGACGCCGGCGGCTATCGCACGGTGACCCAGGACGACCTCAACGAGATGTTCGGCGGCGGCCACCCGTTCTCCGACTTCTTCGAGACGTTTTTCGGCGGCGCCCGAGACGCCGGCGAACCGCAGGGCCGCGGTCGCGGCCGCGCCCGCGCGGCCCGCGCCGGACGCGACATCGAGCAGGAGATCGAGCTCTCGCTCGAGGACGCGTATCACGGCGCGATGCGCCGCTTCTCCATCCAGCACGAGGGGGACGCGCGCAGCGTCGACGTGCGCATCCCGGCCGGCGTCAGCGACGGATCGCGCGTCCGCGTCAGCGCCGAAGGCGAGCGCGGCTCGGGCGGCGGCAAGGCCGGCGACCTGTATCTGCGGATCCGGTTGACGCCGAACGCGCAGTACGAGCGCAAGGGACGCGATCTCTACATCCGCGTACCGATCCCGCTGACCACCGCCGTCCTCGGCGGCGAGGCGGACGTGAAGACGCTCGGCGGCAAGTCGCTGCGCCTCAAGATTCCGCCGACGACCCAGAACGGACAGGTGTTCCGCTTGAAGGGGCACGGCATGCCGGTCACCGGCAACTCCGGCGGGCAGGGGGATCTGTACGCGACCGCCGACGTCCAGCTGCCGCGCGAGCTGACGCCGGCCCAGCGGGAACACTTCGAGGCATTGCAGAAACTCGAGAAGACATCATGAACATCAACAAGTACACGGAAAAGGCACGTGAGGCGGTCGCCGCCGCGATCGAGCTGGCGCGCGCCGCCAACAATCCGCAGCTCGAGCCCGAACACCTGCTCGTCGCGCTGATCGAGCAGCGCGACGGCATCGTGCCCAACCTGCTGCGCAAGATGAACGCCGACCCAACCGCCATGGCGCGCGCCGGCCGCGATCTGCTGACGAAGCTGCCAGCGGCATACGGCGGCGCCGAGCCCGGAATGTCCCCCAGGTTCAAGCTGGTGACCGACCAGGCCCAGGGGGAAGCCGACCGGCTCAAGGACGAGTTCGTCAGCACCGAGCATCTGTTCATCGCG
>JAOBWF010000382.1 GCA_025463215.1 Acidobacteriota bacterium
CGCCAGGCGGCGTACAACTCCGACATCACCTACGGGACCAACAACGAGTTCGGCTTCGACTACCTCCGCGACAACATGAAGTTCGAGCTCGCGCACTACGTGCAGCGCGGCCACCACTTCGCGATCGTGGACGAGGTCGACAGCATCCTGATCGACGAAGCGCGGACGCCGCTGATCATCTCGGGCCCCGCCGAGGAGTCGACCGACAAGTATTACAAGGTCGACCGCATCATCCCGCGTCTGAAGATGGGCGCGGTCGTGCGCGGCGACACCAAGGCGGAGGAGCGCGAAGCGCTCGAGGCGACCGGCGACTACATCAAGGACGAGAAGCACAAGACGGTTACCCTGACCGAGAGCGGGATGGCCAAGGCCGAAGAGCTGCTGGCCAGTGAGCTCGAGCCGGGCGGGCTCTACGACCCCGCCAACATGCCGTTCCTCCATCACGTCAACCAGGCGCTGCGCGCCCACGTGCTGTTCCACCGCGACGTCGATTACATGGTCAAGGACGGCGAGGTCGTCATCGTCGACGAGTTCACCGGCCGCCTGATGCCGGGCCGGCGCTGGAGCGATGGCCTCCATCAGGCCGTCGAGGCGAAGGAGAAGGTCAAGATCGAGCGCGAGAACCAGACGCTCGCGACCGTCACCTTCCAGAACTACTTCCGCAAGTACAAGAAGCTCGCCGGCATGACCGGCACGGCCGACACCGAAGCCGAAGAGTTCAACAAGATTTACAAGCTCGACGTCGTCGTGATCCCCGCGAACCGGCCGCTGCGCCGGCTCGAAAATCCCGATCTGGTCTTCCGGACCGAGAAGGAAAAGTGGGACGCGATCGTCACGGAGATCGTCGACGAGCACGCCAAGGGGCGTCCGGTGCTGGTCGGCACCGTGTCGATCGAAAAGTCAGAAAAACTGTCGACGATGCTGGATCGGCGCGGGCTGAAGCGCGGGACCACGACCGGCGGCGGCGCCGACAAGCACGTCGTGCTCAACGCGAAATATCACGCGCAGGAAGCCGAGTTCGTCGCCCAGGCGGGACGCAAGGGCTCGGTCACGATCGCCACGAACATGGCCGGCCGCGGCACCGACATCCTGCTCGGCGGCAACGCCGAGTTCATGGCGCGCCAGCAGTGCCTCGCCGAACAGATCGCGGAGCGGCTGCCCAAGGGCGAAGAACGGTTCGTCGAAGACGAGCAGTACGCCTACTTCTATCATCTCGACGCCTTCTATCGCGTCCCGAAGGCCGAGTACAACCGGATCTTCGAGCACTTCAAGCAGCAGTGCGACGCCGAGCACGACGAGGTGATCGCGCTCGAGGGGCTTCATATCGTCGCGACCGAGCGCCACGAGGCGCGCCGCATCGACAACCAGCTGCGCGGCCGCGCCGGCCGTCAGGGCGATCCGGGCGCGTCGCGCTTCTATCTCTCGCTCGAAGACGACCTGATGCGGATCTTCGGCTCGGATCGGATCTCCGGGCTGATGCAGAAGCTCGGGATGGAAGAAGGCGTGCCGATCGAGCACGGCATGGTGACGCGCGCGATCGAGCGCGCCCAGAAGCAGGTCGAGGCGCAGAACTTCTCCGTCCGCAAGCACCTGCTCGAGTACGACGACGTGATGAACAAGCAGCGCGAGAACATCTACGCGCTGCGCCGCCAGATCCTCGAAGGCAAGATTCAGTTCCTCGACGAGGACGGCGCGGAAACCGTGGTCGGCACCCGCGAGTATCTGATGGACCTCGCCGAAGAGATCCTCGACTCGCTGGTCGACACCTATGCCGCGCGCGAGGCCGACTACGAGGCGTGGGACCTCGACGCCCTCAAGCTCGAGGTCAGCCGCGTGTTCGCCATCGATGCCGGCGACGTCGAGTTCACCGACCGGACCGCGGACGAAATCCGCGACGCGCTGTGGGGGCGGATCCTGCAGTCGTACACCGAGAAGGAAACGCTGGTCGGCCGCGAGGTGCTGGAGCGCGTCGAGCGCGACATCATGCTCCAGATCGTCGACAGCCAGTGGAAGGACCACCTTTACAGCCTCGACCATCTGAAGGAAGGCATCGGCCTGCGCGGCTACGGCCAGCGCGACCCGCTGATCGAATACAAGAAGGAAAGCTTCGAGCTCTTCCAGGCGATGAAGGATCGCGTCGACGAAGAGATCGTGCGCTACCTGTGGTGGCTGCGTCCGGTGCTGAACGACGAGGCGGCCCCCGTACCGGTGCGGCCGGCGCCGCGGCGCGCGCCCCTGATTCTGAACGACCCGGCGGCCGAAGCCGCGGCGTCGTCGGTCTTCGGCGCGCCCCGCTCGCCGGCGCCGAACACCGCCGCGCCGCCGCGCAACACCGCGACCCAGCCGCCGCCACGCGTCGGCGGCGACGATGCGGCGGTGAGGACGGTGCGCCGCGACGAGCCGAAGGTCGGCCGCAACGATCCCTGCCCCTGCGGCAGTGGGAAAAAATACAAGAAGTGCCACGGGACAGCCGCGTGAAAACCACGGAATCACCCTCGCTCCTCTCGATTGAATCCGGCCTCGCCACCGCCCTCACCTTCGACGACATCCTGCTCGTGCCGCGCCACTCGGAAGTGGTGCCGACGGCGGTCGACGTCTCGACCCAGCTCACGCGCAACATCCGCCTCAGCGTGCCGCTGGTCAGCGCGGCGATGGACACGGTCACCGAGTCCCGGCTCGCCATCGCGATGGCCCAGCAAGGCGGGCTCGGCGTGATCCACAAGAACCTGCCGATCGACGAGCAGGCATCCGAGGTGGACCGGGTCAAGCGGTCGGAGAGCGGCATGATCGTCGATCCGTTCACTCTCTCCCCCACCAACCGGATCTTCGAAGCGCTGGAGCTGATGAAGAAATACAGCATCTCCGGCGTGCCGATCACCGAGGACGGCAGCAAGGAGGGGCGCCTCGTCGGCATCCTGACCAACCGCGACCTGCGCTTCGAGACCAACGTCAACCGTGCGATCAGCGAAGTGATGACGCGCGACCCGCTGTTCACGGTGCCGGTCGGCACCACGCTCGACGCCGCGCGTGAAATCCTCCACCGCCACAAGGTCGAGAAGCTGCTGGTCGTCGACAAGGATTTCCGGCTCAAGGGGCTGATCACCGTCAAGGACATCCAGAAGGCGGTCAAGTACCCGAACGCGTCGAAGGATTCGCTCGGCCGGCTGCGCTGCGGCGCGGCGGTCGGGATCGCCCGCGACACGGTCGACCGGGCCGATGCCCTCGTCGCCGCGAACGTCGACGTGCTCGTGGTCGACACCGCGCACGGCCATTCCCAGAACGTGCTCGACATGGTGCGCACGCTGCGCCGCCGCTTTCCCCACGTCGATCTCGTCGCCGGCAACGTGGCGACCGCTGAAGGGACCGAAGCGCTGATCGCGCTTGGCGTCGACGCGGTGAAGGTCGGCATCGGCGCCGGTTCGATCTGCACCACGCGGATCATCGCCGGCATCGGCGTGCCGATGATTACCGCCGTCATGGAGTGCGCGCGGGCGGCCGCGGCGCGCGGCATTCCGGTGATTGCCGACGGCGGCATCCGGTTCTCCGGCGACATCACCAAGGCGATTGCAGTCGGCGCCAGTACGACGATGATCGGCAATCTGTTTGCCGGCACCGACGAGAGCCCGGGCGAGATCATCCTGTATCAGGGCCGCAGCTTCAAGGAGTACCGCGGCATGGGGTCGATGGGCGCGATGCGCCGCGGCAGCCGCGACCGCTACTTCCAGGACGACTTCGACCTCGAGGCGCCGGGCGGGACCGAGAAGCTGGTGCCGGAAGGGATCGAAGGACGCGTCGCCCATAAGGGCAGCGTCGCGGCGATGGTGCATCAGCTCGTGGGCGGGTTGCGCGCCGGCATGGGGTACTGCGGCGCGCGGACGATCCCAATCCTGCAGCGCGACGCCAAGCTGATCCGCATCACCCCCGCGGGCGCGCGCGAAAGCCACGTCCACGACGTCGCGATCACGAAGGAAGCGCCGAACTACCGGTCAGAGTAGGGAAATTGCAGATTGCAAAGTGCTGATTGCTAATTTCAATTAGCAATTAGCACTTAGCAATTCGAGATGCTGATCCGTCGCTTCGCCTCCCCCGCATGCTCGATCGAAATGCGGACGGCGTGCGGCGGCGGCGCCGGTAGCCGTTCCGCCCATTCGACCGCGAGCACGCCGTCCTCGGCGATCTCGTCCAGCCCCAGCTCGTCGAACTCCCGCGGATCCTCGATGCGGTAGAGATCGACGTGAAACAGCGTCAGCCGGCCGCCGCGGTATTCCTGGATCAGCGTGAACGTCGGGCTGCTCACCTCGTCGCGCGGCACGCCGAGCCCTTCCGCGAGCCCCCGCACGAATGCGGTCTTCCCCGCCCCCAGGTCACCGTGCAGCAGCAGTACGTCCCCCGCGGACAGCGTCGCCGCCAGGTCACGGCCCACGGCTGCCGTCTCGTCTTCGCTAGTGGTCGTGACGGTTCGCGTCGCCATTTCGGATAGTCTCGAGCCCATGAAGAAATGCGAATGCGGCATCGTCGCAAACGCGTTGTCGCGGACGCGGTCGCGATTAGGTCGAGCCGCCTTTGTCGACGACCTTGCGCCGCGCGGTGAGCTCGAGCATCGCGTCGCCGAGATGAGCGGCCACGTCGCCTGAGGTCATCGACACTTCCCCTTCGTCGGCCTCGGCGAGATCGCCGGCCAGCCCGTGCAGGTACACGGCGAGGCGGCAGGCCGCTTCCGCGTCGAGCAGCTGCGCCAGCCACGCGGCGATCATGCCGGTGAGGATGTCCCCCGTACCGCCGGTCGCCATCCCCGGGTTGCCGGTCGGGTTGATGAAGATCTTGTCGTCCGGCGTCGCGATCAGCGTGCGATGCCCCTTCAGGACCACGAACACGTGATGCGCCAGCGCGAAGTTGCGCGCGATCTCGAGTCGGCTCGCCTGCACTTCGTCGGTCGACATCCCGACCAGCCGCGCCATCTCGCCCGGGTGCGGCGTGATGATGACGTCGCGCCCTTCACGCCCGGTGAGACTGTCGGGATCGCCGGCAAACGCGTTGAGGCCGTCGGCGTCGATGACGAGCGGCATCGTCGCGCGATCGACCAGCTGGCGGATGAACTCGCGCGTGCCATGCCCGCGTCCGAGCCCGGGGCCGATCGCGAGCACGTCGCGCGCCATGTCGATGACCCGGTCGACGTCGTCGGGGTCGAGCCCGTCCGGGGTGTCGCGGAGCGCCTCGGTCATGTATTCGGGCGCCATCGCCGACAGGATCGGCTGGCAGCTTTCGGGCGTCGCGATCGTGACCAGACCGGCGCCGGATCGCAGCGCGCCGACCGCGGCGAGATGGGCTGCGCCCGTCTTTCCCAGCGACCCGGCGACGATGAGGACGCGGCCGTAGTCCCCTTTGTGGCTGTCGGCCGATCGCGGCGTGATCAGCTCACGCATCGACGCACGCGACAGCAGATCGATGTGCGGCGGATCGAGCCCCTCGAGCACGTCGGCGGGAATGCCGATGTCGGCGATCACGATGTCCCCGGCGTGCGTTTCCGCCGGCGGCAGCACCAGCGGAATCTTCGGCGCGGCGAGCGTGACGGTGAGTTCGGCCTCGATCGACGGCCCGATCGGATCCGGCGAATCGGCCGACAGCCCCGACGGCAGGTCGATGGCGACGACCGGGATGCCCGAGGCGTTGACGTCGGCGACGATCGACTCGATGAACCCCGAGATCGGCGCGTTGAGGCCGGTGCCGAAGATCGCGTCGACAATCAGCGTGCAGTCGCCGACCTCCGAGAAATGCAGCTCCCACGCCTGGCTGTCGGCGATCTCGACCACGGTCAATCCCAGGCGGCCGAGGATCTCGAGGTTGATGCGCGCGTCGCCGCGGACGTCGACGACGCGGCCGATGAGGAACACGGACACGTCGACGCCGCGCTGGATCAGGGTCCGCGCCACGACGAAGCCGTCGCCGCCGTTGTTGCCGCGGCCGCACAGCACCGCCACCTGGCGCTCGAGCAGATCGCCGTACATCGCCTCGATTGCGGCGACCGTCTGCCGTCCCGCGTTCTCCATCAGCACGAGCGACGGGATGCCGACGTCTTCGATCGTGCGCCGGTCAGCCTCGCGCATTTGTGCCGTATTGAGGACGCGCATGTAGAAGGTATACTCTCCCGCTATGGCTGCCACCGTCAACGTAAACGGCCTCGTCTCCGATCAGGAGCACGCCACGATCTCGATCTTCGATCATGGCTTTCTCTACGGCGAGGGTGTCTACGAAACGCTGCGCACCTACAACGGCCAGCCATTCCTGTTCGAGCGGCACATGCGGCGGCTGCGCAACTCGGCCGGCATGCTCGCGCTCGCGATTCCGCTGACCGACGCGCAGATCGACGAGCGCTTCCGCGAGACGATGCGCGTCGCCGGGCTCGGCGACGGCGCGGCGCGCGAGGCCTACATCCGCATTCTCGTCACGCGCGGCATCGGCGAGCTGACCTACGATCCGGCCGCCACGCCGACGCCGTCGATCGTCGTCATCGTCAAGCCGAACGTCGATCCGGCGCCGGAGGTGTTCGATCGCGGCGTCAACGTGTCGCTGGTCGGCGTCGTCCGCAACCATCCGGGGACGGTCAATCCGCTGATCAAGTCGAACAGCCTGCTGAACAACGCGCTCGCGATGCAGGAGGCGCTGCGCCGCGGCGCGTTCGAAGGCGTGATGCGCAACTACAAGGGCGAGCTCGCCGAGTGCACGCAGTCGAACCTGTTCGTCGTCAAGGACGGCGCCGCGCTGACGCCGCCGATCGACGCCGGGCTGCTCCCGGGAATCACGCGCGAGTTCCTGTTCGAGGTGGGCGCCGAGGCCGGCATTCCGGTGCGGGAGGCGGTGCTCACAGACGCCGACCTGCTCGGCGCCGACGAGTCGTTCCTGACCAGCACTACCCGCGAGATCGTGCCGATCGTGCGGGTCGATGATCAGCCGATCGGCAGCGGCACGCCGGGGCCGATCACACGCGCGCTGCTCGACCGCTTCCGCCGCAAGGCACAGGCGCTCACCAGCCCGCAGACGATCGTCTCCTAGGGCGGCGCAACCGGGGTTACTGTTCGCGCGAGCGCTTCAGGTCCGCGATCCGCTGGCCGCGGCTGAACACCGTCACCGGACCGTCGGTCGACACCACGAACGCGAGCACGTCCGGGCGATCGTAGGTGTGCCTCGCCGCCGACGTGTGGCGCGTCCCTTTGGTGACCGGCACCGCCTGCTCGCTGGCGCGCGAGGGTCGCAGGATCACATTCACCGCCAGCAGCCGGCCGCCTGATCCGATCAGCAGCGCGCCGTCGCGGTAGCGCGCCTGGTGCAGCAGCAGCGGCTCCTCCGCTTCGTTGAGCACCGACAGCCCGACCCCTGCGATGTTGATCCCATCGTCGCGGAACTTGGAGTCGTCGTGGTCGTCGTCCAGCGCATACAGAATCGTCGCGCCGATTCGCCGCGGGCTGATGTGATGATGCGCGAGCTCGAGCAGACGCCGCACCACCGCGAGCTTCGCCGCCGGGACCACCTCCACGATGTCCTCGGCTGCCTCGTAGACGAGATCCTTGGCGATCCACCGGCGGCCTTCCACCAGAGTGACCGAGTTGTCGGTCACGATCCGCACGGTGCCGCGGCCGTCGTTGCAGATGATCAGGCCGTCGACCCACATCGCGTGCGACGCGTAGTCCTGGTCGGTGTCCATGCTGTCGTGCAGGAGCAGCAGGCGCGGCGGCTCCCCTTCAACCACCAGGACGACGCTGTGGATGCCGTCGGCGAGGCTGCGGATGACGTCGAGCGTCAGGCCGTCGGTGTCGACCACACGGCCGAGCCGCTCGAGGTGCGGCGTTTCGCGCGCGATGATGGCGCCATAG
>JAOBWF010000383.1 GCA_025463215.1 Acidobacteriota bacterium
CCCCATCTCCGGCATGACGATCGCAACGTTGATCCTCACCTGCCTGATGTTCGTCGCGCTCGGCTGGACGGGCAGCGCCTACGGCCCGATCGCCCTCTGCGTCGGCGCCGTCGTCTGCATTGCGGCAGCCGAGGCCGGCTGCACGTCTAAAGATCTGAAGACGGGCTATCTGTTCGGCGCGACGCCGTACTACCAGCAGCTCGGGTTGATTATCGGGGTGGTCACCTCCGCCGGCGTGATCGGTGCGACGACGCTGTATCTGCATCACGTGTTCGGAATCGGCAGCGCCGCGGTACCGGCGCCGCAGGCGACGCTGATGGCGACGATCATCAAGGGTCTGCTCGATCAGAATCTGCCGTGGGGGCTGGTGCTCGTCGGTGTGTTCGTCTCCGTCACGCTCGAGTTGTGCGGTATCCGCTCACTGTCGTTCGCGGTCGGTTCCTATCTGCCGATCGCGACGACCGCGCCGATTTTCGCCGGGGGCCTCGTGCGGGCGTTCGTGGAGCGGCGGATGGGCGCCGCCGCAGATTCGGAGGTCGGTGCCGGCACGTTGTTCAGCTCCGGGCTGATCGCGGGCGGATCGCTGTGCGGCATCCTCTACGCCGTGCTGGTCGGCACTGGAAAGATTCAGCTTCCGGAAGCGATCGGCAACGCACTGCCGTTCCTGCATGACGGGACGAGCGGATACATCGCCAGCGCGTTGCTGTTCCTCGCACTGGCTGTGGTGCTCGCGCGCGCCGCGCAAAAAAAGGTCATGTAATGGGAACGCCGCGCACGCGACGTCCGCGAAGAACGGCCTCCTGCCTTGCGATCTTCGCGGCGTTGGCGTTCTTCGTCGCCGGTGCCGTCGGCGATGCGCAGCCGACGACACGGCGCGCGACCAACCTGGCGACGCTGCTCGCCTATCCCGGCTTTTTTCACGGCCGGCCGATATTGCTCGTCGGCAAGGTGGCGGTCGACAAGGATCAGCTCCGCGTCTCCGACGACAACGGCTCGATCCATCTCGTGTTCAAGGGAAGCGCGCCCGACGGACTCGACGAAGTGCGCGGCGAGTTCTGGGATGTTGGACGGATGAAGTCTGACGACATCCGCCTCAGCACCTATGACCTGCGCGCGACGTTCAAGATCGATCCCGATGCGCCGTGGCCGCGGCCGGGCGAGGTGACGGCAATCATCGCGACGGCGGTCGCCCCGGCCGTCACGCCGGCACAGGCGTCGATCCGCGCCATCGCGCTGAACCCGTCCCGCTACCTCGATCAGAAGGTCGCGATCACGGGGCAGTTCTCCGGCCGCAACCTGCTCGGCGAGATGCCGGACGCGCCCGGCAAGAGCCGCTACGATTTCGTCCTCCGCTCCAGCGACGCGGCAATCTGGATCAGCAACATGCGGCCGCGGTACAAGGACACCAACGGCAAGGACGTCGAGCTCGGCCTCGACGCGCGCATCGACACGGGACGCTGGCTCTCGGTGCGCGGCACCGTGCAATTGCAGCGCGGCCTCGTGGTACTCGACGCGGAAGCCGGCAGCCTGACGCTCGCCAAGGCGCCGACCGAATCGACCACCGACGAAGAGCCGATCCGAGTGCCCGCGGGGCCGCCGCCCGAAGTCGTCTTCAGCGCGCCGACCCAGGATGAAACCGACGTGCTGATGGGCACGACGGTACGGATCCAATTTTCGCGCGACCTCGACGCGCAGACGTTGAAGGGACGCATCAAGCCGCACTACCTCGATTCGCAGAGCGCCGAGCGCGGCGAACCGGTGACGCCGCCGGTTGACTTCACGTTTCAGTACGCGCCGGCGAATCGCGTGCTGGAGATGAAGTTCACCAAGCCGCTGGAGCGCTTTCGCACGTTGAAGATCGACCTGCTCGAGGGGATCATGGGCACCGACGGCCAGCCGTTGAAGCCGTGGACGCTGACGTTCATGCTCGGCGGGTCTTAGGGGTCAGATCTTGATTTTTTCGCGTCGCGCGGCGCCTGAACGTCGCGACGCGAAAAAATCAAGATCTGACCCCGGCTACGGGACGACGCGGAAGGCGGCGATCATCCGCCGGTCCCCACCGGCGCTACCTGCCGCCGCCGTGATCTCGATGGCATAATCGCCCGGCGCCAATGGCGCGAGCGCGAGCTGCGCCGTCGCCCAGCGTGATCCATCCGGATCGTCGCGCAGCGCCGCCGCGACCGGGACCGCGAGCGCCTTGCCCGTGCGATCGAGCAGCCGCGCAGTCAGCGCGTCGCTCGAGCTGGTCGGGATCTCGACGCGGACCTGCTCGTTGCGGCGGAATCGCAGGTCCGCCGTCGGCACATCTTTGTTCCCCGTGGCGCCACCACGACGGCTGAACAGCGCGCCGGTTGCATCCGGCGCGCGTGCAATGACCAGCCGCGCGGTTTCGCGCGATGGAATCGCCGCCGCTCCGGCGCGGGCGCCGACGCGCAGCACGTAGTCGCCAGGCACGAGCGGCTGGGACGCCGTTACGGCAAGCCTGAACGTCCGGCCGCCGCGCGGCACGGCGATCCGCCCGCTGCCCACCGTCGCATCCGCCGCGGTCGTCACCGTCACCGTGGCGTCGAAGCCGTCGTTCCAGCTGTCGCCGACGCTCGCGGCCGTGCCCAGCTCGCCGACCACCCACATCGCGGCCGACGCGGTATCGCCCGGCTTCCATCCCGCTGCGATCTGCAGGCGCAACGGCACGTCGCGCGTGTAGCCGGCGAGCGGTGCGATCGCGGCGTCGACCGCATGCGCCGCCGCGGCCTCGGCCGGCTCCGCCGCCGGCGTGGACTTCCCCGCCGCCGCCCGCGCCATCGTCGCCGCCTCGGCGGGCGTCGCCGCCATGTAGCCACGCCGCGCCCGCACCTGCACGCCTGGCCGCTTGATGCGGACGGTGATCGGATGAAACCTGCCGTCAAGCCTGCCGTTCGAGTAGTAGCCAAGCAGGTAGTACGAGCTGAGGTCGTCGACCACGCGCTTGAGCCCGCGCGCGAGATCGTTCGAGCCGACGATCGCCAGGCCATCGGTCGCCTCGGCGAGTGTGCGCAACGAGTCGATGCGCGCACGGAGGCGGGCCGCGTCGACGCTGGGCGGCACGATCGTCGTCGATCCGGGCGGCGGCTCGCCGGTCACCGGCTTGCCGATCGACTCGTCGAACACGGTCAGGCCGCGCGGATCGACCGGATAGAACGACGTGTTCGCCGCGTTCGCTTGGTCGAGCAACAGCCTGAACGACGAGTCGTCGTCCATGTTTGCCAGGGTCATGCGATCGGCCTCGCACGAATCCGGCCTCGGTCCGTTCAAGCCGTTGCTGGGCGTCCGGCCCGTCAGCCTGCCGGTGCGCGGATCGACGCCGACCTGCGGTATCGGGTTGTCGCAGGTGACCTTGCGCGCGAGCTGCTCGTGCGGCTGGAACAGGCGCCAGCCGTCGGTGATCGCCAGCACCGCCTTGCGCTCCTCGCGCACGCCGCGAAGATACGCGACGAGATCGTGGAGCGCGTCGATGGTCGTCTTTTCCTTCCGCCGCTCGATCATCTCGTCGGCGACGCCGCGATCGTCCACCGTGCTGCCGTCGGGGCACATCATCGGCGCCTGGCCGGGATAGCACGTCTGGTACTGTTGTTCCTGCGGGTCGATCGAGTTGAGCCGCTCGCGCTGGCCCCAGGCCCAGTAGCGCGTCAGGAAGCCGTCGATGGTGGTGGTCTTGCGTGCGAAGGTGATGTCGCGCGCGGCCATGTCCGGGGTCATCACCGCGATCAGATCGTCGGGGCCGATCAGGCGGTCGAGCGCGTCCACGAGCGGCTTCCGGATCCGCGCCGAGCCGTCGACGCTGACGTGGTTGATGTCGAGAAACAGCACCACGATCCGCGCGCGCGGGTTCTGCGCCGCCTGCCGCCCTTCCTCGACGCTGTTCGGCTCGCGCCGGAGATCCTGCGGGATGCCGCCGCGCACGACGACGCGCTCGAACTGGTCGATGTTCTGGGGCACGCCGCCTTCGAGGACCTCGAAGTCGGCCTGCGTCAGATCCGTCACCGGCACGTCGCCCTTCGTCGTCGGGAACACGTCGACGCGGACGTAGTTGGCCTCGGTGCGGAACGTCGGCGGCGGCTGCGGCGCCGGCGTTTGCGCCAGCGCGCCGACGGCGAGGGTGGCGACGGCGAGTCCGAAGCCCTTCGCCCAAAGCGGTGAGCCCTGCATGCGTCCCGTCCTTCCCGCTGGCGGGCTCAGTCTACCACTGGCCCTTCGGCGAGCAGGGCCTCAATCCGCGCGCGGACGGTCGCGATCAGGGCGTCGCGGTCGGTCATCTGCATCCCGGCGGTCTCGATCGGCGTGCCGACGCGGATGCTGATGCTGACCGGCCTGATGATCCGGCTGCCACGCTGCATGGCGTCGCGGCCGCCCGAAATCGCGACCGGCACGATCGGCGCCTGTGCCTTGAGCGCCATCAGGAAGCCGCCTTTCTTGAACGGCAGCATTTCCCCGGTCTGGCTGCGGGTGCCTTCGGGAAAAATCAGGAACGAGTTGCCGCTGCGGATCGAGCGGGCGCCGGCCTCGAGCGATCGCATCGCCGCTTCCTTGTTGCGCCGCTCGATCGGCACGAAGCCGCCGTGCTGAAACGCGCGCGCCAGCAGCGGAATGGCGTTGATCTCCGCCTTGTAGACGATGTGCATGCGCGGGTGCAGCGCGGTGAACAGGACCGGGGGATCGACATTGCTCTGGTGGTTGGCACAGTAGACGGCGGCGCGTCCGAGCGGCAGATTCTCGCGGCCGGCGACGCGGACTTTGATCCCGGCGACCGCGAGGCCGAGCCGGACGCCGCCGTGGCCGAGGATGTAGAGGATCCCTTTCCAGCGGAAGATCATCTCGATCAGCATCCCGAACGAGGCCGCGAAGAGGACGTAGAGAGACACGGCGACGTAGGTCGCGACGGAGCGGATGGCGGCGATGATCACGCGCAGGGATGATAAACGAAAAGCCCCGCGCGACCTTGTGGTCTCACGGGGCTTGACGGGGGCTGGGAGCGAGGTGCTAGGAAGCGCGCGCAGCGCGGCGGGCCGGCGCGGCGGCGACCGCGGCCACCGGACGCGCGGCGGCCTTCACCGGAACCTTGGCCCGTGCGGCGGTGCGGGCCTTGGCCGTGAAGCAACGCTCGAGGGCGCTGTCGACCTTGCCTTCGATGGCGGCCGCGGTCTCGCGCATCACTTCGGACACTTCCGAGATGATGAGGAACTTGGCGCGATCGAGCATCCGCTTCTCGCGGAACGAGAGGCTCTTCGACTTGGCGAGGAAGGTCAGGCTCTTGAGCACATCGGCCACTTCGTAGATCGAGCCGCTGCGCATCTTGTCGGAGTTGTCCTTGAAGCGCCCTTTCCAGTTCTGGTGGTTGTCGATCTTGCCGTCGCCGAGCAGGCCGAACAGCCGTTCAACGTCTTCGTCGCTGATGGCGCGGCGGAGGCCGACGCCGTCGACGTTGCTCACCGGCACGAGGACGGTCGTGTCGTTGGCGACAATCCGGAGATGATAAAAGCCGCAGGTGGTGCCCAGAATGGTTTTGTCTTCGATGCGTTCGACGATCCCGAGACCATGATTCGGGTAAATGACCTTGTCGCCGACTTCAAATGTCACGGTTCCCCCTGTTAGGAGCGCTATATGGTAGGCTTGTGTCGTGCCAGCAGTCCTCGTAGTATAGCAGATTCCCCGCGTCGCTGAACGGGAAATGGCCGAAAAATCGAGGATTTTCC
>JAOBWF010000009.1 GCA_025463215.1 Acidobacteriota bacterium
CGCACGACATGGGCGTCGATCCCGTCGCCGGTGAGCGGCCTCAGCGACTGAAGCACCTCCAGCTTTTCGTCGCGGATCACGTCGGCCTCGAGCGAGAACGGCGGCTCCATCGCGACCAGCGAGAGCAGCTGCAGCATGTGGTTCTGCACCATGTCGCGCAGCGCCCCGGCGTGCTCGTAATAGCCGGCGCGCGTGCCGACGCCTTCTTCCTCGGCGACCGTGATCTGGACGTGGTCGACGAACTTCTGGTTGAACAGCGGCTCGAAGATGCTGTTCGCGAAGCGCATCACCAGGATGTTCTGGACCGTTTCCTTGCCCAGGTAGTGATCGATGCGATAAATCTGCGGCTCGTCGAACGCTTCGGCGATGGCGTCGTTGATGTCGCAGGCGCTCTGGAGATCGGTGCCGATCGGTTTTTCGACCACGACCCGCGCCGCGGTACTGTCGCCGCGCTTGACGAACCGCGCCTTCTCGAGCTGTTTCACCGTCGGGACGAACAGCGTGGAGGGCAGCGCGAGATAGTAGATCCGCTCGCCGTTGACCCGGTGCTCGTGCTCGATGATGTCGAGGCGTGCGCCGAGCGGCGCCAGCGCGTTCTCGCCGTCGATGTCGGCGCTCGCGGCGAACAACGCCGCGGCGAATGTCTGCCACGCCTGCTCGTCGATCGGACGCCGCGAGAACTTGGTGACGCCGTCCTTGGCGAACGCGCGATACGCCTCGTCGCTCGTCTCCCTGCGGCCGACGCCGACGATGGCGATGTCCTTCGGCAGCAGGCCGTCGACGTGGAGGTTGTAGAGCGCCGGGAGCAGCTTGCGGTGGGCGAGGTCGCCGCCGCCGCCGAAGATGACGATCGTCACGATTTCTTGACCGCGTGGCCGCCGAACTGATTGCGCAGCGCCGCCAGCAGCCGTTCGGAAAATGGATTGTCCTCGCGCGACCGGAACCGCGTGTAGAGCGCGGCGGTCATGACCGGCAGCGGCACCGCGCGATCGATCCCCTCGTGCAGCGTCCAGCGCCCTTCGCCGGAATCGTCGACATAGCCCTTGAGCGCCGCCAGCTCGGCATCGTCCGCGAGCGCGCGAGCCGCGAGCTCCAGCAGCCACGACCGCACGACGCTGCCGTGATTCCACAGGCCGGCGACCGCGCCGAGATCAATCTTGTAGTCGCTGGCGTGCATCAGCTCGAACCCCTCGGCATAGGCCTGCATCAAGCCGTATTCGATGCCGTTGTGGATCATCTTCACGTAGTGCCCGGCGCCATGGTCGCCGACATGGAGGTAGCCGTCCGTCGGCGCCAGCGTCAGGAAAATCGGCTCGAGCCGCTTGCAGACGTCGGTTTTGCCGCCGACCATCAGGCAGTAGCCTTCCTGGAGCCCCCAGATCCCGCCGCTGGTACCGGCGTCGACGTACTCGATCCGTTTCGATCCCAGCGCCTGCGCGCGCCGGACATCATCGTGAAAATTCGTGTTGCCGCCGTCGACGATGGTGTCGCCGGCGGAGAGGATCCGGCCCAGCGCGCCGACCGTCGATTCGGTCGCATCGCCGGACGGGACCATCACCCAGACCGCGCGCGGCGGCGTCAGCCCCTCAATCAAGGCGTCGAGCGTCGACACGCCTTTGGCGCCGGCGGCATCGGCGCGCGCCACCGCGTCGGCGCTGCGATCGTAGGCGACGACGGTGTGGCCGCCCTGCACCAGCCGCGTGACCATATTCAGGCCCATGCGGCCGAGTCCGACGAATCCGATTTGCATATGACTCCACGCCGCCTGACGCGAGGCGGCTACGTTCCGATCCGCTGGAGCAGCGCTTCGGCCACCGCCCTGATCGCCGCCGGATCGGGCGACGTCAGGTGCGCGTGGACGGCGCGGCGTCCCGCCGCTTCGAGCGAGTTGAAATCGCCGATCGCTTGCGCAAGCTCCAGCGTGCCGAACGAAAACGGCTCGCCAGGAATCGGCAGATCCTCGCGCGGCGCCGCCGAGATCAACAGGAACACGCCGCTGTTCGGCCCGCCTTTGTGCAGCTGCCCGGTCGAGTGCAGATAACGCGGACCGTAGCCGAACATGGTCGCGACGCGCGCGCGATCGCGGACCGCGCGCCGCAGCGTCTGGAGTTCGGAGGCGAGCGCGGGATCCGGACCGACGTAGGCGAGCAGCGCGAAATAGTCGCCGGGGTGAAGCAGCGTCAGCAGTGCCTCGGCCGCCGCGTCGGGCAGCGCCTGGCGCGCCGCCGACGTCAGCGTCAGCGCGGTGCCATCAAGCGCCGCGTCGGGCTTCGCGATCGGCAGCCGGCCGGTGTTCTTGAACTCGGTCAGCAGCACGTGGGTCGCGTCCTTCGCCTGCTGGACGTTCGGCTGATCGAACGGGTTGATCTCGAGGATCGCGCCGGCGACGGCGGTCGCGATCTCCCAGCGCATGAACTCGGCGCCGAGCGCCGTCGGCTCGGGCATGTCGATCTCGACGACCGGCATGTGCGTGTCGCGGAGGGCGTGGATCGACGCGTCGCGCGCCTCTTCGCCCGGCGCGCCGTGGCCGCGGAGGCGCACGAACAGCCGGTCGACGCCGTAGCGCGACGGATCGGCGAGCGGCTCGCCCGCAATCGGCACGATGCCCGTGCCGTTCTTGCCGGTGCTCTCGGCGATCAGCTGTTCGACCCACAGGCCGAACGCGTCGAGCGCCGGCGGCGCGACCAGGGTCAGCTTGTCGCGGCCATCGCGCGCGGCGGCGCCCATCACCAGTCCGAGGCCGACCGACGGGTTCGCGATCGCCGTGGTGATGCCCGGTTCGGACGCGGCGAGCATCGCCAGCGACCAGCCGACGATTTCGGCGACGTCCTGGCCCATCAGCGCCGCAGGCACCATGCCGAAGAACGACAGCGCGGAGTAGCGTCCGCCGATGTCGGACGGGTTGATGAAGACATCGCGGAAATGTTCGGCGCGCGCGCGCCGGTCGAGCTCGGTGCCTTCGTCGGTGATGGCGACGAAATGATCGCCCCAGCGCGGAATCCCGGCGTCCTGCAGCCGCTGGCGGAAATGCGCGGCCAGCGAATTGGGTTCGATCGTCGTCCCCGACTTGCTCGCGAGCAGATACAGGGTCCGCTCGGGTGCGGTCGCGGCGGCGCGAACCGCGGCGGGGTCGGTCGAGTCGAGCATGTGCAGCCGCGGCCATCCACTGGCGACGCCGACGACCGCGCGCAGGACCTCGGGTGCGAGGCTCGATCCGCCCATTCCCAGGAGCACGACGTCGGTGAAGCCGTTGCGCTTGATGCTGCTGGCGAAGGTTCGCAGGCGATCGACCGAGTCGGCCATCAGCAGCGGCGAGCTCATCCAGCCGAGCCGATCGGCGATCTCCTTCTGCGTGGCCGCGTCGCGGCTCCAGACGGCGGGGGTCGATCGCCAGACGCCGCTTGCGGCGCGCTCGGCCACGGCGGTCGAGCTGGCGACCGCATCAGCGAGCCCCGGCGACAAATGCAGTGAGCTCTGGAGACGCGCGCGCTTGGCCGCGACGTCGAGGGCCGGCCATCGCGTCAGCAACTCGTGCGCGCTGTGCATCTCGATAGAATACTGTAGTCGTTGGTCCGCTGGTCGTTTGGTCGATTACCGTATGGCTCGAGGTTTCGAAAGCAAGGACGTCGAGTTCCAGCAGGCGGAGAAAGAGCGCGAGAAGCGGCTCGGCCGCGCGCTGACGCCCGAGGAACGCGATGCGCACACGCAGCGCCAGACTATCGCGCTCGCGCTCGCCCGGGCCAGAGCCGATCTCGCCGCCGCGCGCACGCCGGCGCACCAGCGCATGCTGGCGGCCGCGATCGCCGCGCTCGAGCAGCAGCTCTCGACGGTTCGCTGATCGACCGCCGGCCCACGCGCGATACGCACCCAACCGCCCCGGCCGGCGTCGTAACATAGAGATATGAAGCTCTGGCCGGTCGCGGCGCTGGCGCTGACCCTCGTCTCCTGCGCACCGCGAGGCGACGAGCGCGACGCGTCGCGGCCCCCGTCCGGGGCCGAGTCACGCGCGGCAGCGGCACCAGCCCCGGCGTCCGCGATCCCTCCGGCGACGCCGGCAGCGGGACCAGCGGCGACCGCCCGCCCGCGCATCGCCGTGCTCGGCGACAGTCTGACCGCCGGTCTTGGCGTCGCCAAGGCGGCGGCCTATCCGTCGCTGCTGCAGGAGCGCCTCGACGCCGCGCACCTCGATTTTGAGGTGGTGAACGCCGGCGTCTCCGGCGACACCTCGGCCGGCGGGCTGGCGCGGCTCGACTGGACGCTCGACGGCGACGTCCGCATCCTGATCGTCGCGCTCGGCGGCAACGACGGCCTGCGCGGGCTGCCCGCGGAAGAACTGCAGCGCAACCTCGCGCAGATCATCGAGCGCGCCCAGGCGCGCGGCATCACCGTGATCCTCGCGGGCATGGAAGCGCCGCCGAATTACGGCCGCGACTACATCGTCGCCTTTCACAAGGTCTACCCGGCGCTGGCGGCGACGTATCGCGTCGCGTTCGTCCCCTTCCTGCTGCAGGGTGTGGCGGGGAACGACGCCCTCAACCAGCGCGACGGCATCCACCCCACCGCCGCTGGCGCGCGCATCGTCGCCGACAACGTCTGGACGGTCCTCAAGCCCCTCGCCGAAGCCCGGAGACGCCCCAACACATGATCGAGCTGCGCGCCGTGTCCAAGACCGTCACGAGCGGAACCGAGCCGCTCACCATCCTCCACCCGCTCACGATTCAGATTCCGCACGGCGAATTCGTCGCGATTGTCGGGCCGTCCGGCAGCGGCAAATCGACGCTGCTCGGGCTGATCGCCGGACTCGACGCGCCTTCGTCCGGTTCGGTGCTGATCGACGATGTCGACATCACGACGCTGGGGGAAGACGCGCTGGCGAAGCTGCGCGGCGAGAAGGTCGGCTTCGTCTTTCAGTTCTTCCACCTGATTCCGTCGCTGACCGCGTACGAGAACGTCGCGGTGCCGATGGAGATCTCCGGCGTCGCCGACGCGCGGCCGCGGGCCGAGCAGCTGCTCGAGGAAGTCGGACTCACCGGCCGCGCCCATCACTATCCGTCACAGCTGTCCGGCGGCGAGCAGCAGCGCGTCGCGCTCGCGCGCGCGCTGGCGAACAATCCGAAGATCGTCCTCGCCGACGAACCGACCGGGAACCTCGACACCGCCAACGGCCGCCACATCATGGACCTGCTGCGCAAGGTCCACGCCGGCCGCGGCACCACGCTGGTGCTGGTGACGCATGACGCGGAGCTGGCGGCGATGGCGGACGCCAAACTGGTGCTGCGCGACGGCCGCGTCGTCGAAAACACGCTCGCCGCGTCGGCCGAGCGGCGCCGCGATCCGGTCACGTCATGAGATTCGTCCTGCGCATGGCGGTCCGCGAGACGCGCGCGTCGCTGCAGCGGCTGTTTTTTTTCTTCATCTGCATCGCCGTCGGCGTCGCGTCGATCGTCGCGATGCGCTCGATGATCCAGAGCGTGCGCGCGGTGTTCGGCACCGAGGCCAAGGCGCTGATTGCCGCCGACGTGCTGATCGCGACCAACCGCGACTGGACGGCGGAGGCGCGCGCGACAATCGATCGACGGCTCGCGGAGGCGGGCGCGGTCGAGCGGACGGAACTCGTCGAGACGCCGACCATGGTGCGTCCGGCGGATCGTTCGAAGGCGGTGGCGAAAATGGCGGAACTGCGCGCGGTGCAGCCGCAGTTCCCGCTCTACGGCAGCGTCGACCTCGAGGGCGGCACGCGGTATTCGCCGGCGCTGCTCGCCGGCCACGGCGTCCTGGTGCGCCCCGAATTGCTGACCGCGATCGGCGTCGCGGTCGGCGACGAGATCGTGATCGGCCGCGCCACGTTCACGATCCGGGGCCTGATCGTGCGCGAGCCGGGGCGCGGCATGGGCGAGTTCAGCCTTGGCCCGCGCGTCATCATCGCCTACGACGATCTCGCGTCCACCGGCCTGCTCGAGTTCGGCAGCCGCGCCCGCCGCGCGATGCTGGTCAAGGCGCCGGAGGAGCGGATCGACGCGCTGGTCAAGACGTTGCGCGAGGACTTCAAGGACGACTTCATCAACACGCGATCGTTTCGCTCGAATGAGGATCAGGTCGGGCGCGACTTCGATCGCGCCGAAAACTATCTCAGCCTGGTCGGCCTGATCATCGTGATCCTCGGCGGCATCGCGGTGTCGAGCGTGACGCGCGTCTTCATCCTGCAGAAGATCCGCAGCATCGCGGTGCTGAAATGCCTCGGCGCGCGCAGCGGGCAGATTATCGCGGTCTACATCCTGCAGGTGATGACGCTGGGGCTGGCCGGCAGCCTGCTCGGAGTCGCGCTGGCGCGCGGCGTGCTCGCGGCGATCCCGGTCATGCTCGGGTCGTCGACGTCGATCCTGGCGCAGGCGCATTACGGCGTGAGCTGGAGCGCGGCGGCGCAGGGGATCGCGATCGGGGTGCTGGTCTCGCTGCTGTTCTCGGTCGTGCCCCTGCTGCAGGTCCGGTTCGTCAAGCCGTCGCTGCTGCTGCGCGACGAGAGCGTCCGGCGCACGCGCGACTGGCTCGGCATCGGCGTGACCGTCGCCGTCTCGCTGGCGCTGGTCGGGCTGACCGCGTGGCAGGCGGCGTCGCTGAAGGTCGGCGTGGTGGTCTGTGTCGGCTTCGCGGCCCTCGCCGTGGTGCTGCACCTCGCCGGCCGGGCGCTGATCGCGCTGATTGCGCCGATGGCCAATTCGCGATCGTTTCCGCTGCGCCACGCGGTGCTGCACCTCTCGCGGCCCGGCAACCAGACGCGGGTCATCCTGCTGGCCGTCGGCCTCGGCGCCTTTTTCATCGTCGGCGTGCGCTCGCTGCAGGGCAGCCTGCTGAGCGAGTTCTCGATCCAGGTCGCGGCCGACGCGCCCGATATGTTCCTGCTCGACGTCCAGAAGGCGCAGGCGGACGGCGTCCGCGCGTTCCTCGGTGACCCGGCGCACGGCGCGGGGGAGTATCAGCTGATCCCGGTGCTGCGCGCGCGTGTCGTCGGCGTCACCGGCCGGGAGGTCACGCTCGACGGCGCCGACGAGGTGCGGTCGCGCGGCGTGTCGATCGGCCGCGAGTTCACGATCACGTATCGGGATCGCCTGGAGTCGAACGAGCGGGTGATCCAGGGCGCGTTCTGGAGCGGCCCGGCCGCGGACCCGGAGGTCTCGGTCGAAAAGCTGATTGCCGAGCGGGCGCGCCTGCACGTCGGCGACACGATGCGGTTCGACGTGCTCGGGCGGGTGATCGCGGCGAAGGTGACGAGCATCCGCGACGTCGAGTGGCGCGAATCGCGCAACGGCGGGTTCGTGTTCGTGTTCCGGCCCGGCCCGCTCGATCAGGCGCCGCAGACTTTCGTCGCGCCGCTCAAAGGGCCGGACGGCGTCACCGCGCGGGCGCGCTTCCAGCACGACCTGGTCGAGCGGTTCCCGAACGTGTCGGTGATCGACTTTCATGAAGTGCTGGAAACCATTCGCGACGTGATGGCGAAGGTGACGCTCGCGATCACCGTGGTCGGCGGGCTGGTGCTGTTCAGCGGCGGGCTGATTCTGATCGGCGCGGTCGCGATGACCAAATTCCAGCGGGTCTACGAGGCGGCGGTGTTCAAGACGCTCGGCGCCAACACGCGCACGATCGCGCGCATGCTGTTGTTCGAGTACGGGGTGCTGGGCTCGCTCGCCGGCCTGATCGGCTCGCTCGGCGCGATCGTGCTGACGTGGGGCGTGAGCAAATACGCGCTCGAAATTCCGTGGAAGATCTTCGCGGGCGAGCACATCGCCGGCGTGGTCCTGACGGCGCTGCTGGTCGCCGTCATCGGGGTGGTCTCGAGCCTCGACGTGCTCAGGAACAAACCGCTCGCGACGCTGCGAGCGGAGTAGGCGCCGGTCGCGCCACGCGGCGCGCGGCATCCACGACGATTGGCCTAAGGGACACACGCGTGTCGCTCCGTGCCCTCTGTATCTGCATGGTTTGTCGGCCCGACCGGTGCCGACACGCCGCCCGGTAGTGCTATGATTTGATGTTATGCAGGCCCGAGAAGCGAGCCCGGGGGCAGGAGTTACAACGGTAATGGAAGAGCAGACCTTCAAAGACGCGCTTCTCAGGAAGCGCACTGAAATTCTTGGCACCGGCGGCATCAAGCCGCTGCAGGCGTCGATGGACAACAACACCCGTCAGGGGGACATGGCCGATCAGGCCAGCGGCAACAACGAAGTCCACATCGCGCTGAAACTGAAACAGACCGACGCCAAAATCCTGCAGGCGATCGAAGAGGCGCTGTGGCGGATCGAGAAGGGGACCTACGGCATGTGCCGCGATTGCGGCGAACCGATCGCGCCGGCGCGCCTCAACGCGATTCCCTGGACGCGGGTCTGCATCACCTGCAAGGAAAAGCAGAACTCGTGACCGACCTGCTGCCGCTTCTCCAGGAGTTTCATCGCGAGAAGCTGGCGATGATGCTGCGGCACGTCGCGGGCGCGCGTCTCATCGGACAGTACGACGCCAACAACACCTACCAGTACATCATCAACCGTGAAGAAGCGCAGCTGACCTGGGTCGCCACCGCGATCGGCGAGCTCGGCGGCGAGGTTCCGGACGCCGAGGAACCGGTCCGCGCCGCCAACGGCAAGGCGGACGCCGCCGCCCGCGCCATCCTCGAAGAAGACGGCACGGACGCCGCGCGTTTCGTCGATCACTGGCGGCCGCGGATCGCCGCGATGAACAACGCCCGCCACGCCAAGATGCTGCGCGTCATCCTCGGCGAGACGCTCGAGCAGAAACGGTTCTTCGATCAGGCGCTCGCCGGGCGTCAGGATCTGCTCGGTCGCCGCGGCGAACAGCTCGGCCCCTCTCACGGCGAGGTGTTGTCCTCGCGATGGATCGAGTAGCGATCGCCCTCGGCAGCAACGTCGGCGACCGGCGCGGGCACCTCGATCACGCGGTGTCGGCGCTGCGCGCCTTCCTCGTCAACCTCGCGGTCTCCCGCTACTACGACACGGTGCCGGTCGGCGCGTCCGGGCCGCAGGCGATGTATCTCAACGCCGCCGTCGTCGGCGACAGTTCGCTGGCGCCGCGCGTGCTGCTAGACGCGCTGCTGGCGATCGAGCATGAGCGCGGCCGCGAGCGGCCCTACGTCAACGCGCCGCGCACGCTCGATCTCGATCTGATTCTGGTCGGGGACGCGGTCGTCGAGGAGCCGGGGCTCAGCCTGCCGCATCCGCGCTTCCGCGAGCGGCGGTTCGTGCTCGAACCGCTCGCCGCGGTCGCGCCGGACCTGCGGGATCCGGTCAGCGGGAAAACGGTCGCGGAGCTGCTTGCGGCTTCGGCGTCGGCCGCGGGCTCGGGCGCGGCGTAGGCCGCGCCGCCCCGAATCCATTCTCGAAGGCGGCCATCGCCTCGGCAACCGCCGCGTCAATCCCGGGCTGCGCCTCGGCCATCGCCCGCTCGATCTCCGGGCCAATCTCACGCATCGCTTCCTCGACGGCGCGCTCGATCTCCGGCTGCGCCTCGGCCATCGCGCGTTCGACCTCGGCCGGCATGGCGTGGTAGTCGAGGTTCAACGCACCGTGGTCCCCCTTGTCCTTGTCCGACCGGCGCTTGCGCTCGGTTTCCGGCCGGGGATCCGAGGGGCGGCGCAGCGCGATCGTGCCGCCGAACGACTCGAGCTCGACGTGCGCGCTGCCGGTGCCGAGCGTGACGGTGAACCGCTTGTTGCGCTTGTCCGGATCCCCGATCGGGAACGTCGACCGGAAGCCGCCGTTGTAGGTCCGCACCGTCAGCATCGCGTTCGCCTTGTCGGCAATCGGCATCGCAATCGCGCCGTTGTGCGTCGTCAGGCGGTACAGCCCCTTGTCCTTGATCGCGCCGTCGTACGAGATGTTGCCGTTGACGGTGTAGAGATCGACGTTGGCCGAGTCGATGCGATCGAGGATGATGCTGCCGTTGGTCGACTCCGCCGAGAGGTCGCCGTTGATGTCGGCGAGGTGGATGCTTTCGTTGACGGCGCGCACCTCGATCCGTCCCTTCGCCTTGTCGAGCGTGATTTCGCCCTGCACCGACTTGAGCGACACGAATCCCGATCCGCCGCGCACCTTGACGTCGCCGTGCGTCGTCTCGACGCTGACGTCGGCGCCGACCCCGTCCATCGTGACGTCGGCGTAGGTCCCCGCGACGGTGATCGCCATCCACGACGGCACGCTGATGGTGTAGTCGAGCGATCGCGGCCGGCCGCCGCGCAGCGAGCGCGAGCGGATGGTGACCGTCTGGTCCGCCTGCTTGATGTCGACCGTCTCGCGGTCGGAGCTGTTGACCTCGACGCGCACGGCGTCCTTGTCCCAGGTCTTGATGTTGACGTCGCCGGCGAAGTTGTTGACGTCGAGCTTGGTGCCTTTCGCGACCGGCACCGTCTGATCGGTGGGCGTGATCGCCATCAGCGCGACTAAAAGTGTTCCCAGCATGTGTCCTCGGCTATCGTCTCAAGTTTCAGTTCTGAGTTCTGAGTTCTGAGTTCTGAGTTCTGAGTTCTAAGTTCCAAGTTGTGACTTCTGAACGTGTTCAGTTCGTTTCCGTGGCAAGCGCCGTGGCGCGGCGCAACAGATCCAGCTTCCGCCGCCGCGCTTCCACGAGGTGACTGCTCAAGTAGCTGTTGGCCGGATCGCCGGCGAGCGCTTCCCGGGCCTGGTTGATCGCCTGGTCGATGATCTGGAGATTGTGCTCGACGATCGTGATGGTCGAGGCGTCGAGACGGCCGCGTCCGGCCTTGAGCGCGTGTTCGAGATCGGCGACCGCCGCGTCGTACTGCGCGTCGGCCATACTGATCTGTTCCACCCGCGCGAAGTCGGCCGCGCCGGTGCCGTCGGCCGCCCTGACGGGCGCCGCGACGTTGCGTGATCCATCCGCTGCGGCGATGCCCGGCGCTCCGGTCGTGGCGCCGGTCGACGCGCCCGACGCCGTCTGGGAGCGCAGCCCGTTCGGGCTGCCCACACGCGCCGCGATCCGCCACACCACGCTGCCGGAGACTGCGATCAAGAGCGCGGCGGCGGCCGCGAGCTGCGGCAGCGTGAACGCGAATCGCTTCTTCGCCGGAGCGGTGAACGGCACCACGCGCGTGGAGGCGTCGCTCGTCTCAATCCGCGCGGCGATCCCGGTCCATAGGTCGGCCTGCGGAGGGCGGGCCTCGATTGATCCCGCGCGCGCGATCACGCGTGTCAGGTCGTCGAGCACCGTCGCGCATGACGCGCAGCCGCGAAGGTGTGCCTCGACCGCGGTCCGCTGGTCTGCCGACAGCTCGCCATCGAGATAGTCCGACAGCTGGTCCGTCCATTGCTCGTGCACGGTCAATCCCCTGAAAGATGTTTTCGCATCAACATACGCGCCCGATGCAGCTGGCGCTTCGACGTGCCGGTCGCGATGTCGAGCAGCACCGCGATCTCGCGGTGCTTGTAGCCCTCGACGTCATGCAGCACGAAAATCTCGCGCGCCCCAGGCGGCAGCTGGTCGATCGCGCTCTCGAAGTCGACCTTCAGATCCGCGCGCGCCGGCCCCACCGTGAGCAGGTCGAGCGCCGCCGGGTCGTCCGACATCCGCGCCCGCTGAATCGCAAACGATCGCCGCCGCTCGATCACGACGTTGACCGCGAGGCGGTGCAGCCAGGTCGAGAAGGCGGACTCGCCGCGGAACTGTCCCAGCTTCTGCCAGGTCCGCACGAAGATGTCCTGCGTGACCTCGTCGGCCTCCTGGGTGCTGAGCATCCGGCGCGTCAGGCTGTGGATCCGCGCCACGTGCGTGCGGTAGAGCCGTTCGAAGGCGAACTGGTCCCCGCCGGCCGCCAGGGCGACATCGCTCTCGAGCCCTGTTCCAGCCGGGGTTTCGCCGCTCAGCGTCATCACCGCCGTAATCGTCACAAATCAGCCACTTACAACCGTTTGGACGGGCTCAGGTTACCGGAAGGTTGTCAGGCGCGGGTAGGGACGGATCATGGCTAATGGCTCAGGGCCAATTGGCATAGGGCCGATGGACGGCCCATCCACCCTTATGCCATCAGCCATCAGCCATTAGCCATCAGCCGTGGCGGGAGACGACCGGCGTAGGCGCCTTGGGCGCGCGTCCGAACAGGCGCCGGAGCGATGCCGCCGGGCTCCATTCCCGCAGGTCGTCGAAATACGAGTAGACGACAGGCGTGACGAGCAGCGTCAGCAGCAGGCACAGCACCTGGCCGCCGAGGATCGTGACGGCCATCGACGCGCGCGAGCCGGCGCCGGCGCCGCGGCCGAACGCGATCGGCAGCATGCCGGCGACGATCGCCAGCGTCGTCATGAGAATCGGCCGCAGCCGCACGTGGTTGGCGGCGACAATCGCCGCGTGGCGCTCCATGCCCCTGGCTCGCAGCGTGTTCGTGTAATCGACCTGCAGAATCGCGTTCTTCTTGACGATGCCGAACAGCATGAGCATGCCGATCGCGCTGAACACGTTCAGGGTCATCCCGAAGGCCATGAGCGCCAGCAGGCCGGCCGGCAGGCTGAGCGGCAGCG
>JAOBWF010000025.1 GCA_025463215.1 Acidobacteriota bacterium
TCGGCGCCTTCTATCATTTCTCGACGCAGCAATTCGGACGCGCCGCCTGCTGGGGACTGCTCGCGGGGCTGACGCGCCTCAACGGCGCGCTGCTCGTTTTCCCGCTCGGCGTGCTGGCGCTGACCGCCGTGTCGGCGCGCGCGCGCGCGTACGCGGCTGAGACGAATCCCCGCCGGCTGAACGCGCTGCTCGCGGCCGCGGCGCCGGCCGCCGGCCTCGTCCTCTACGCGTCGTTCATCTGGCGGCTGACGGGCGATCCGCTGGCGTTCTTCAGAAGCCAGATGGCGTGGGGCCGCACGTATCAGGGCGTCGGCACGCTCGTCGCCAAGCAGTACTCCATCCTCGCGAACGCCGGCCTGAGCGGCTATGTCGGCACGCCCGGGTACGACGTGCTCAATGCGATCGGCGCGCTGTTCGCGGTCGCCACGATCTGGCCGGTGACGCGCCGGCTCGGCGTCGCCTACGGCCTGTTCATGGCGCTCAACATCGTACCCGCGCTCGCCGACGGCGGGCTGCTGTCGGCGGGGCGCTTTTCGTCGGTCCTCTTTCCCGCGTTCATCTGGCTGGCGGTCGCGATTCCGCCGACCCACCGCGCCGGATGGATTGCGACGTTCGCGGCGCTCCAGGCATTCGGCGCCGCGCTGTTCTACACGTGGCGGCCGCTGTTCTGACCCGCGCCGTCCGGCATCCGCTGCTGAGCGCCGTCGCGCTGCTCTCGGCGCTCACCGTGATCATGACCTGGCCGCAGGCGCTGCATCTGAGCTCGCGCGTCCCGGGGCACGACGACCCGCTGTTCAGCATCTGGCGCCTGGCGTGGATCGCCCACGCGTTGCGGCACGACCCGCGGCACCTGTTCGATGCCAACATCTTCTATCCGCATCTGCGGACGCTCGCGTACTCCGACGCGATGCTGTTCGAAGGGATCGTCGCCGCGCCGTTCCTCTGGGCGGGCATGAACCCGGTCCTCGTCTACAACCTGATGTTTTTCGCCGGCATCGTGTCGTCCGGCGCCGGCATGTTCGTGCTCGCCCACTACCTGACCGGCGATCACGCCGCCGCCCTCGTCTCGGCCGTCGTCTTCACCGTCGCCCCCTACCGCATCGAGCACTTCATTCATCTCGAGCTGCAGTGGACGATGTGGATGCCGCTGACGCTGTGGGCGCTCCATCGCACCTTCGACGCCGGCACCTACCGCTTCGGCTTCCTCACCGGGCTGTTCCTGTGGCTGCAGATCATCTCGTGCGTCTATTACGGCGCCTTCCTGCTCCTGATCACGTCGGCCCTGGCGGTGCTGCTCGCCGTCACCCGTCGTTCCGAGGTGGCGCGTGCGATCGGGCCGCTTTGTGCGGGCGGCGTCGTCGCGGCGGCGCTGACGCTGCCGTATGCGTTGCCGTACCTCGCGGCGACCGTGGAGCTCGGGCCACGCCCCGCTGGACAGGTGCTGCAGTTCAGCGCCGATTGGGGCAGCTATCTGTCGGCGCCGTATCAGAACTGGTTCTGGGGTTGGACCGCATGGGCGTATGACGGCAACGAGCGCCACCTGTTTCCTGGCGTCATCGCCATCGGGCTCGCCGCGGTCGGCCTCGCGTGGCAGCCGCGCCGGCTGGCGTGGATCTACGCGGCCATCGGCCTGCTCGCGGTGGTGCTGTCGCTCGGGCTCAACGGCGCGCTGTACAGCTGGCTCTACCACCACCTGTTCGCGTTCCGCGGATTCCGGGCCCCGGCGCGATTCGCAATCCTGGCCTGCTGCGCCATGTCGGTGCTCGCCGGCTTCGGGTACCTCGTGCTGCAGCGGATCGCCTATCCAGCGCGTCGCGTCCTCTTTGTCGCGACGCTCGTCGCCCTCGGTCTCGAGTCCGGCTCGGCGCCGCTCGCGCTTGCCGCGCAGCCAACGACGCTGCCGCCGGTGTACCGATATCTCCAGACCGTCGCTCCGTCGGTGATCGTCGAATTTCCGATCAGCAGCTACGAGCCGACGTTCATGTTCTGGTCGACGTACCACTGGCACTGGCTCGTGAACGGCTATAGCGGCTACCGCCCGGACGATGTGGTCGAGACGATGTCGCTGATGGAGTCGTTTCCCGACGAAGAGTCGATCGAGAGGCTGCGGGCGCTGAAGGTGCGCTACGTTCTGGTGCACCAGGCCTTCTACCAGCACGAAGACTTCGCCGACCTGATGAGCGACATCGTGGAACGCGGCGACCTCATTCCCGCGGGGCACTATCGCGACTGGGTCGGCGGCGATACGCACATCTTTGAACTGAGAACTCGCAACTAGAAACGAAGAACCCGGGAGCGACGATATACTTGAAGCGTCGCACCGATATCGCCTGCGATCAACGCGGAGAGGTCAACGTCACCATGGACAACGAAGCGAAGTGCCCGTTCCCGGGCAAAGTACCCACCGGACGGTCGAACCGGGACTGGTGGCCGAACCAGCTGAATCTGAACGCCCTGCACACGAACCATCCAGCAGGCGATCCGATGGGCGCGGCGTTCAACTACGCCGAAGCGTTCACATCGCTCGATCTCGACGCCTTGAAAAAAGACATCGAGGCGGTGATGACCCACTCGCAGGCCTGGTGGCCCGCCGACTTCGGCCATTACGGACCGCTCTTCATCCGGATGGCGTGGCACAGTGCGGGCACCTACCGCATCCACGACGGCCGCGGCGGCGCCGGGTCTGGCATCCTGCGCTTTGCGCCGCTGGGCAGCTGGCCCGACAACGCCAACCTCGACAAGGCGCGGCGGTTGCTGTGGCCCGTCAAACAGAAGTACGGCCGCAAGATCTCATGGGCCGACCTGATGATCCTGACCGGCAACGTCGCGCTGGAGTCGATGGGTTTCAAGACATTCGGCTTCGCCGGCGGACGCGAGGATGTCTGGGAGCCGCCGCACATCAACTGGGGATCGGAGAGCACGTGGCTCGGCGACGAGCGCTACAGCGGTGACCGGCAACTCGCGAATCCGCTCGGCGCGGTGCAGATGGGCCTCATCTACGTGAACCCGGAAGGGCCGAACGGCAATCCGGATCCTGTGAAGTCGGCCCGGGACATCCGCGAGACCTTCCGCCGCATGGCGATGAACGATGAGGAAACGGTGGCGCTGATTGCCGGCGGACACACGTTCGGAAAAGCCCATGGGGCAGGCCCCGCGACGCACGTCGGCCCGGAACCGGAGGGCGGCAATCTCGAGGAGCAGGGTTTTGGCTGGAAGAGCAGCTATGAAACGGGCAGCGGCGCCCACGCCATTACCAGCGGCCTCGAGGTCACCTGGACCACGACGCCGACCAGATGGAGCAACGACTTCTTCTCGCATCTGTTCGACTACGAATGGGAGCTGACGACGAGTCCGGCTGGTGCGAAACAGTGGAAGCCGAAGAACGGCGCCGGCGACGGCACGGTTCCGGATGCCCACGACGCGTCGAAGAAGATCGCGCCGGCGATGCTGACGACCGACCTCGCGCTCCGCTTCGACCCAGCGTACGAAAAGATCTCGCGCCGCTTCTACGCGAACCCGCAGGAATTCGCGGACGCGTTCGCCAGGGCGTGGTTCAAGCTGACCCATCGCGACATGGGGCCGATCTCGCGCTACCTGGGGCCGCTGGTTCCGAAGGAGCCGCAGCTCTGGCAGGATCCGGTCCCGGCGGTAAATCACGACCTGGTTGACACGAAGGACATCGCCGCCCTCAAGGCGAAGATCCTCACATCGGGACTGTCCGTCTCGCAGCTGGTTTCGACGGCGTGGGCATCGGCGTCCACGTTCCGCGGCACGGACAAGCGCGGCGGCGCCAACGGTGCGCGCATCCGCCTTGCACCGCAGAAGGATTGGGCGGTCAATAATCCACCGGAACTGGCGAATGTCCTGAAGACGCTGGAAGGTATCCAGAAAGCGTTCAACGACGCGCAGAAAGGCGGGAAGAAGCGGGTCTCGCTTGCCGACCTAATCGTGCTTGCCGGCTGTGCCGGCGTCGAGCAGGCCGCGAAGAACGCCGGGCACGACGTGACGGTGCCCTTCACGCCGGGACGCACGGACGCGTCGCAGGAGCAGACCGACGTGACATCGTTCGAAGTGCTGGAGCCGGACGCGGACGGGTTCCGCAACTACCTCGGAGAGGGACACGAGGTGCCGGCCGAGCATCTGCTGATCGAGCGGGCGCTGCGGCTCACGCTCAGCGCGCCCGAGATGACCGTGCTCATCGGCGGGCTGCGTGCGCTCAACGCGAACACCTCGCAGTCGGCGGTTGGCGTGTTCACGACACGGCCCGGGACGCTGACCAACGACTTCTTCGTCAACCTGCTCGACATGGGCACCGAGTGGAAAACGACCGACGACACGCAGACCTTCGAGCTCCGCAGCCGCGGCACGGGTCAGCTCAAATGGACCGGCAGCCGCGTCGACCTGGTCTTCGGCTCGAACTCCGAGCTGCGTGCCCTCTCAGAGGTCTACGCGGCCGACGATGCGCGGGATAAATTCGTGGGCGACTTCGTGGCCGCGTGGACCAAGGTCATGAATCTGGATCGATTCGACCGCGCGATCGGTGCGAACGACGTCGTCTCTTAACGACGAAGGAACTTCTGCACCCGGCGGCCGCTACCCACTTCCGCGGTGTAGACGTTGCCGGTCGAATCGACCGCGACGTTGTGCAGGAAGATGAACTCGCCGGCGTAGCGGCCGATACGGCCGAAGCTGCCGGCTTCCTCGAGCGTCTTTCGATCGTAAATGTGGACGTGCCCGGTGCCGGCGTCGGCGAGATAGAGATACTGCTGCGCCGCATCGGGTGAGAAGGCGACCGAGAACGACGTGCCGAGCAGCTTGGTCTTGCGCTCGACGAAGATCTCGCGCTGAAACGTGCCGTCAACCGTGAACACCTGCATCCGGTTGTTCATGCGATCGGCGACGTAGACGAGGCCGTCGTTCGACACGCGGACGCCGTGGACCAGGTTGAACTGCTGCGGGCCCGGCCCTTCGTCGGTCAACTTGTTCGGCGCCGCGTCGTCCGGCACATTGCCGTACGCGCCCCACATCCGCTTGAACTTGCCCGTATCGGCGTCGAGCACGATCACCCGGCGGTTGACGTAGCCGTCGGCGACGAACACTTCGTTCGTCTTCGGATAAACGTAGATGTCGGCGGCGTTGTTGAAGTTGTCGGTGTCCAGGCTTCCCTTGCTCTTGCCGCGGCGCCCGACCTGCAGCAGAAACCGGCCCGCCTGCGTGAACTTCAGGATCTGGTTTTCGGTCCGCTCCCTCAGGCGCGGACCGCCGGCCGACGAGATCCAGACGTTGCCTTTGTAGTCGACGTGGATCGTGTGCTCGTCCTTCGGCCACTCGTAATCGGCCGACTCGCCGCCCCAGCCCTGGACGTAGTTGCCGGCCGCGTCGAACTCCATCACCGGCGGCGCCGCGGTGCAGCACACCGCGTCGGGGTTCTTCGCCTTCTCGTCGTCGTTGAGCGACCACGGCCGCTGGATGATCCAGACGTGATCGCGCGCGTCGACGTCGAGGCCCGAGACCTGGCCCAGGATCCATTGCTTCGGCATCTTCGGCCACGCCGGATCGACTTGAAACGACGGCGCGCGCCGTTGCGCCTGCGCCGCCCGCTCGACGAAGCGCTCGGATGTCCACAACCCACACAGGACGACGACGAACACGACAGCCTTTTGCACTACACTCTCCTGCCATGCGCATCATACTTCCCGTCCTGCTGTGCGGGATGTTCACGGCGGCTTCGGCATCCGCCCAGGCGCCCGCTCCCGATCCGGTGAGCACGCTCGTCGGCCGCCTCGATCTCGAACGGTATAAGGCAACCATCAAGGGGTTGACGCAGTTCGGCGATCGCCGGCAAGGCACCGACCGCAATCGCGCGGCGGTCGACTGGATCGAAGCGCAGCTCGAGAGCTACGGCTGCGCCACCGAGCGGATCAAGTACGTCTACGATCCGCCGCCGCCAAACCCGAACGGGCGCGGCCGCGGCAACACCGGCCTCGCAGTCGGCGGTGGCCGCCCTCGCGGTGACAAAATCCCGACCGGCGTGAATACCGACCCGATGAAGCAGCCGGACGAGAAGCTGCGCGCCCTCAACATGCAGCCGACCACACCGGGTCCGCGCGAGATGGTGTTCTGCACCAAGGTCGGCACCACCCATCGGGACGAGATGTACATCGTCGGCGGCCACATGGACGGCCACGGCTGGGGCGAAGCGGCCAACGATGACGGCTCGGGGACCGCGCTGGTGATGGAGCTCGCGCGCATCTTCAGTGCGCCGGACGTGACGACCGAGCGGACGATCCGGTTCGCGTTGTGGAACAACGAGGAGACGGGATCGCAGGGCGCCCGCGCGTACATCGCGCAGCGTCAGGGCTTGCAAGGCAAGGAGAGCCCGCCCGGATCGGGTACGTATCCGGAGCCGAAGTGGCTCGGCATGATCCAGCACGACATCATGCTGTTCGACCACGGCATGCCGCTGCCCGACGGCACGATGCGCAAGGAGCAGCGCGCCGAGGCCGACGTCAACATCGAGTTCCAGTCGAACTCGAAAATGGCGGCGGAGAGCCAGAAGCTGGCGTGGATTTTCGAGGCGGCCAACGAGAAGTACGCCACCGACTATCCGGCCGCGGTCGGGCCGCACATGACGAACACCGACTCGGGCCCGTTCATCGACATCATCCCGGCGATCAGCCTCCGCGAGAACGAGCGCGGTGTGCAGATCGGCAACGGCTGGGACCCGCAGTGGCATCAGCCGACTGACGTTTTCACCACCTACACCGACAAGGATTTCCACCTCGGCCTCAACGCGGCGCAGACGACGCTGGGCGCGGTCGCCGGGTTGACGGGCGCCACGCTGCCAAAATGAAGACCACGGCGGCCGCGACCAAGCGGCCGCGTGATCACTATCCAATCGCCTGCGCCGCCGCGCTGCTGCTGACACTGGCGGTCTACGCGAACCACTTCCACAACGACTTTCACTTCGACGACAGCCACACCATCCAGAACAACGCGTTCATCCGCAGCGTCGACAACATCCCGCTGTTCTTCATGAGTGCGGACACGTTCAGCGCGAAGCCGGCCAATCAGAGCTATCGGCCGCTGGTGACGACCACACTGGCCGTGGACTACCGGCTCGGCGGCGGCCTCAACCCGGTCGCGTTCCATGTCACCAGCTTCGGTCTGTATCTGGTTCAGTGCGGGCTCGTCCTGGTGTTGTTCCGGCGCGTGCTGGATCGCGCGCAACCGGCCGGCGACAATCGCTGGCCGGCGCTGCTCGCGGCAACGTGGTACGCGGTCCATCCGGCAATTGCGGAGACGGTCAACTACATCATCGCGCGCTCCGAGATCCTCTCCACGGTCGCGGTCGTGCTCGGCCTCGTCCTGTTCTCGGGTGGTGGGGTAGCGCGGCGCTACCATCTCTACCTCGTGCCGGCGGTCCTCGGCATCCTCGCCAAGGAGAGCGGCGCGATGTTCGCCCCCTTGCTGCTCCTGTACGTCGTCTTGTTCGAACCCGGCCTGTCGTGGAAGACGACCGTGCCTTCGTTTGTCGCATGCTTCGGCACCGTGGCGTTCTCGATCTGGATGGCGGCGGCCTATTCGCCCGGCGGGCCATCGCGGTGGCAGTACCTGCTCACCCAGCCGTTCGTCATCGTCCACTACGTGATCACATTGTTTCTGCCGTTGCGGCTGAGCGCCGATACCCAGTGGCCGCTCGTCGCCAACCCGTTCGACCTCCAGGTGATCATCGGCGCCGCGTGCATCGCCGCGGCGCTCGGCGGCGCGTGGCTGGCCGCGCGAACGCGCGAGACGCGGCCGATCGCCTTCGGCATCCTGTGGTTCTTCGTCGCGCTGCTGCCGACGTCGAGCCTCGTGCCGCTCGCCGAGCCGATGAACGATCACCGGATGTTCTTTCCGTTCGTCGGCCTGATCCTCGCGGTCGTCTGGGGTGCGTGGCTGGCGATTTCGCGATCGGCGTCGTCGGCGCGACTCCCACTGACGGCCGCGGCCATCGTCATCCTCCTCGTGATGGCTTACGGGACGGTGCAGCGCAATACGGTGTGGCGTACGGAGGAGTCGCTCTGGCTCGACGCGACGACCAAGAGCCCCGACAACGGCCGAGCGCTGATGAATTACGGCGTCATTCAGATGAACAAGGGCAACCTGCCGGGCGCCGCGGACTACTTCGATCGCGCGCTGCGCTACACGCCGGACTACTCGTACCTCCATGTCAATATCGCCGTTCTCAACGTGGCGCTCGGCCGGCCTTCGGAGGCCGACACTCAATTTCGCGAGGCGCTCCGCGACGACCCGACCAACCCGGTCAGCTACACGTACTACGCGCGCTGGCTGAAGTCGGTCGGACGCACCGAGGAGGCGCGCCTCTACGCCACCCGCGCCGTGGAGCTGAGTCCCGCGGACGTCGCGGCCAGGGCGCTGCTGACCGATCTCGAACGCGCGCGCTAAAGCGGTTTCATCCGCTCGTCGCGCACCCCTGCCGGGCAGGGCTGAAGCCCTGCACAGACTCTGCACAGCGCTTCAGGCCGTCGCGTGCGCTACCATTGCGCCGCGGCCCCCTTATGACACGCACATCCGCTCTCGCTATCTGTCTGTTCGCCGTCGCGATGGTTCCGGTCGCGGCGCAGGATCGCACCATCGAGCTGCTCCGGCAGCTGGCCGACGCGCCGGGCCCGCCCGGCTTCGAGGAGCCGATTCGCAAGGTGATGGTGGATCAGATGAAGCCGTACGCTTCCGCCATCACCTTCGACGGCATGGGCTCGATCATCGCGACCCAGGGCTCGCAGGGCCCGCGCATCATGGTCGACGCGCACATGGACGAGCTCGGCGGCGTCGTCCGGCGCGTCACACCTCGCGGCCTGCTGACGATGCAGATGCTCGGCGGCTGGCTGGATCAGGCGCTCGTCGACCAGCGCTGGATCATCGTCGGATCGAAAGGGCCGGTGCACGCGGTCACCGGGATCCGCGACGTGCACGTCGTCCCCCCGGAAGAACGGACGCGGGTCTACTCGCGCGACAGCCTGTTCCTCGACGTCGGCGCGAAAGACGAGGCCGAGGTCACCGCGATGGGTATCGGGCCCGGCGATCCGGTGGTGCCGGATGCGCCGTTCACGGTGCTGAACGGCACCGACAACTACCTCGCGAAGGGGTGGGACGATCGCGTCGGCTGCGGCGTCGTGATCGAAGCGATGCGGCGTCTCGCAACGCTGCCCCACCCGAATCAGATCGTCTGGACCATTACCACCCAGGAGGAGATCGGCCTGCGCGGCGCGCACACCGCGGCCGACGTGGTCAAGCCGGAGCTGGCGATCGCGATCGAGGGCGGGATCACCGGCGACGTGTTTCCGGGCCATCCCGAGGAGACGCAGGTGCGCCTCGGTGCCGGGCCCGGCATCTTCCTCTACGATTCGTCAGCGCTGCCGAACCGCAAGCTGACGGCGCTCGTGAAAGCTGCCGCCGCGGAGAAGCAGGTGCCGCTGCAACTCGATGTGGTGCAGGGTTACGGCGACGATTCGGCGGAGCTGCAGAAGAGCAACGGCGGCGTGCCGACCGTCAACCTGGTGGTCCCGATCCGCTACACCCACTCGCACAACGGCATCATGAACCGCCGCGACTTCGATCAGATGGTCGATGTGCTGGTCGCGCTGCTGCAGAAGCTCGACGCCGCGACGGTGGCGAGGGTCCGCGATTTCACGCCCTGACCGTCTTGGCCCGCTCGAGGCGCCGGCCCAGGCGGACGACGATGTCGTATTCCGATTTCGTGGCGGGCTGCACCGACAGTCGGCTGCCTTTCTGCGTGACCATCATCTTCTCGAGGCCGCGCGTCGCCTTCAGCGTCTCGAGCGAGACGATGCCGGCAAAGCGCTCGACAAAGCCGATGTCGACCATGTGCCAGATCGGTTTCGCCTGGCCGCGCTCCGCGTACCCGGCGCGCACCACGGTCGCGAGCCCGGTCACGCCAGACGGATCCGCATTCGACGCGTAGAACAACACGGCGTCGCCGACTTTCATGTCGTCGCGCATGAAGTTGCGCGCCTGATAGTTCCGCACACCTTCCCAGCTGGTGCGGCGGTCGCGCTCGAGGGCCTCGATCGTATACGCGCCCGGCTCGCACTTCATCAGCCAGTAGCGCCTCATGTGTCGACGCCGAAGCGGGTCATCGTTTCGTACGGAATCTCTCGGAACATCGGCAGCCGCGCCGCTTCGATGATCGCCTTCAATCCCTCGCGGCCGTGAAATTCCATGTTGTCGCGGTTGATCATCACCGTGTTCGGATACTCGGGGGCCAGCCGGCGGAACTCGCCGTCGATCAGCTTGAAGCGGCGAATCATGTTCTCGGCGCCTTCGTGCGGCCGATTGCGCTGCCGCAGGTGCTTCTCGATCGTGTCGGTGTTGGAGGTCAGGACGATGATGCGCTCCGGGTTCCACCCGTCACCGATCGCCAGAACCTTGCGCAGCTCCGGGTGATACGCGGCCGGATACTCGGCGATGTGCGCCTCGAGCGTGATGCGGGCGCCCTCGAAGAAGATCACCTTGCCGGGGTGATCGTTCTGCGCCGCGTCGCGATAGTTGGCGTCGTAGACGCGGCCGAAGTACGCCGTGACCCCGACCGGGTTGCGGCCGGCGTCGATGTCCTCGAGGACGCGCGGATCCCAGACGCCCTCCTCACCCTCGCCGTACGATCCGTTGTGATACAGATCGCCGAGCTGCCGGAGGAGCGTGCTCTTCCCGACGCCCGGCCCGCCGACGATCGCGACTCGCATGACTAGAGCACGTCGTTGCTGGTTTCACGCGTCGCGATCAACCCGAGCAGCGACAGCACGGCCGCGGCCGACAGGTAGTAGCCGACGTATTGCAGGCCGTAGTTCTTGGCCAGAAAGGTCGCCGCGTATGGCGCCATCGAGGCGCCGAAGATGCCGGCGAGGTTGAACGTCAGCGAGCTGCCAGAGTAGCGCACCGACGTGGGGAAAAGCTCGGAGAGCACGGTGCCGAGCGGTCCGTAGACGAGCCCGACCAGCGACATGCCGAGCACCATCATCGTGACCGCGCCGATGGTGCCCGCGGCGAACAAGGGCGCCATCACCAGGCCGAACAGGAAGATCCCGCCATTGACCCACATCAGCATCTTGCGCCGGCCGCGTTCCGCGAGCAGCGCCGAGATCGGCGTGAACAGCGCGAAGAACAGGATCGAGAACAGCTGCATGACGAGGAACTTCTCGCGCGAGTACCCCAGCACGCTGGTGCCCCACGACAGCGTGAACACCGTCATCAGGTAGAAGATCACGAATGCGGTCAGCGACACGAGCACCCCGAGGCACAGCGTCCCGAAGTGGTCGCGCAGCACCGCCACCATCGGCACCTCGACCCGCTCGCTGCGCTTCAGCGCTTCGCGAAACACCGGCGTCTCGGTAATCGTCAGGCGGACGTAGAGGCCGACGGCAACCAGCACCGAGCTCGCCAGGAAGGGCAGGCGCCAGCCGAACGCAAAAAACTGGGCATTGGTCAGCGTGGTCGAGAGCAGGAGAAAGATGCCGCCGGAGAACAGAAACCCGATCGGCGCGCCGAGCTGCGGGAACATCCCGTACCACGCGCGCTTGCCCGGGGGCGCGTTCTCGACCGCGAGCAGGACGGCGCCGCCCCATTCGCCGCCGAGGCCGAGCCCCTGGCCGAACCGGCAGATCGCGAGCAGCAGCGGCGCGGCCAAACCGATCGTGGCGTAGGTCGGCAGCAATCCGATCGTCACCGTCGACAGACCCATCGTCAGCAGCGCGGCGACCAGCGTCGTCTTGCGGCCGACGCGATCGCCGAAGTGGCCGAACAGCGCCGAACCGATCGGGCGGGCGATGAAGGCAATCGCAAAGGTCGCGAGCGACGCGAGCGTCGCGGACGCGGGATCGGACTTCGGAAAAAACAGCGGCGGGAAGACGAGCACCGCGGCGGTCGCGTAGATGTAGAAATCGAAGAATTCGATCGTCGTCCCGATCAGGCTGGCAAACAGGACCTGGGCAGGGCTGTTGATCGGCTTGCCGGTCACGGTGCGCATCTCGCTCATCGCACCCGATGATACACGCTGCGCAGGGCTTCAGCCCCGCCAGCCGGCACCCCTGGCCTGCGCCGCGAGGGGATCGAACGCGCTCGCGCCCTGCCCGCTCGCCCGGATCAGCTCGCGCGGAGGACCGCCGAGGGATCGAGGCGCGATGCGCGGTACGCCGGCACCAGGCTGGCGAGCAGCGCGACGAGGGCGAGCGCGCCGGCGACCGCCGCCAGCGTCAGCGGATCGGTGGCGCTGACGCCGAACACGAGCTTCTCCATCAGCCGCCCCGCCCCGATCGCCGCGACGGCGCCGGCCGCGATGCCCGCGAGCGCCGGGGTCATCCCCTCGACGACCACCAGGCGCACCACGTCGCCGCGGCGCGCGCCGAGCGCCGAGCGAATGCCGATCTCGCGGCTGCGGCCGCGGACGATGTACGACAGGACGCTGTAGATGCCGACCGAGGCGAGCGCCAGCGCGACGCCCGCGAACAGGCCGAGGAGCAGCGCGCTGAAGCGCTGCGACGTCAGGGTGTCGTCGAGCACATCGTCCATCGCGCGGACCTCTTCGACCGCCTGCTCGCGATCGATGGCGCGGACGACGGCGACGGCGGACTGCGCGAGGGACAGCGGCGGCACCGACGTCCGCGCGACGAACTCCAGGCTGCGCCAGTCGCGCTCGCGGGTGTACTCGTACACGGTCGCGACCGGGTTCTCCGACAGCCCGGCCTCGCGGACGTCGCCGACCACCCCGACGACCGTGCTGATGATCGTCTTCGACTGTAACGGCAGCGTGGCGTGACGGCCGATCGGATCGACGTCGCCCCACAACAGCCTGGCGGCCGCACGGCTGACGAGCAACGCGTTGACGTCGCCATCGGCGACGTCACGCCCGCGCAGCAGCGGCACGCGCATCGTGTGGAGATAGCCGGGCGTCAGCTTGCGCACCGCGACCGTCGGTTGATCCTTCGGCAGGAGCTCGGCGCGGCCATCGATCACAATCGGCTGCTGCGAGCCGCCGGCGAGCGGCAGATCGTCGATGATCGCCGCCGACTCGACGCCGGGCAGCGCGCGCACGCGCTGCAGCGCGGTGTCGAAGAAGGCGCTCGTCTGCGCCGCCGACCTGTAGCGCACTTCCGGCAGCGAGACGCGCAGCGTCAGCACGTTGTGCGGATCGAACCCGGCGTCGACGTGGCGCAGCGCGAGCAGGCTGCGGAGCATGACGCCGGCGCTCATCAGCAGCACGACCGACAGCGCGACCTCACAGACAATCAGGACGCGACGGGTCTTGAGGCCGACCGCCCCCGACTCGCGGCCGCCTTCCTTCAGCGCCTCGTGGAGGTCGGTCCGTCCGGCGCGGATCGCCGGCAGCACGCCGGCGAGGATCCCGGTGACCATCGATACGCCGAGCACGAACAGCAGCACGCGGCCGTCGATCGAGATCTCGTCGGCGCGCGGCACCTGGTCGGCGAGCAGCCGGGCGCCGGTCGCCAGGCTGACGCGCGCCAGCAGCAGACCGGCGGCGCCGCCGACAGCGGCGAGGGTCAGCGACTCGACGAGCAGCTGCTGGAAGACGCGGCCGCGCCCGGCGCCAAGCGCGGTGCGAATCGCCAGCTCCTTGCGCCGGCCGAGGGCGCGGGCGAACAGCAGGTTGCCGACGTTGGCGCAGGCGATCAGCAGCACCAGGGCGACGGCGGCGAGCAGCATCACCAGCGAGGTGCGGATGTCGCCGACGATCAGCTCCTGCAGCGGAATCACCGTGGCGCCCCAGCCGGTGTTCTCCTTCGGGTATTCGCGCTCGAGCCGCGTGGAGATGTCCTTCATCTCCGCCTCGGCCTGGCTCAGGCTGACGCCGGCCTTCAGGCGCGCGACGACCGCGTCGTTGTGGTTGTCGCGGACGAGGCGTTCGTCCGGCTTGTAAGCGACCGGTACCCAGATGTCGCGCCGGGTGATCGACCACGACGCGATCGAGAAGCCCGGCGGCATGACGCCGACTATCGTGTACGCCTCGCCGTCGAGCGTCAGCGTGCGACCGAGCGCGTCCGGCGCGGCGCCGAGATGGCTCTTCCAGAATCCATTGCTCAACACGACGACGTGGCCGCGCGCCGGCGCGTCCTCTTCCGGCAGGAACACGCGGCCGAGCAGCGGCTTGACGCCCACGGTCTCGAAGAAGCCGTTGCCGACCGCGCCGGCCAGGATCGCGTCGGCGGTGCCGCTGCCGGTGAGCGTGAACGGACGGAAGCGATAGAGCGCCATGCGCTCGAACAGCCGCGCGTCGCGCTGCCAGTCGTAGAAGTTCGCCGCCGACACCGAGAACGTCTTCATCCCGGGAAATGCCGCCTGCGGCGGAACGTGGAACAGGCGCACCAGCCGATCCGGCTGGTCGAACGGCAGCGGCCGGAGCAGCACGCTGTTAACGATGCTGAAGATGGCGGCATTGGCGCCGATGCCGAGCGCGAGCACCGCGATGACCGCGAGCGCGAACGAAGGGGCGCGCAGCAGCGTGCGACAGCTGTAGCGGAAATCGGCGGCGAGCCTGCGCAGCATGCGGTCTCCTTGAAGCGACGCTGGTGTGAACCCTTAGACGGACGAACGCGCCAGGATGTTTACCGCCACCGGCGCCGCCAGCGCGCGGCTCGGCGGCCGCAGCGCCCACGATGCCGCGACCAGCGCGAGGAACACGAGGGGCGCCGCAATGTCCGGCAGGCCATCGCCGGCGAATGCGCGTGACGCCGCCGCACCCGTCAAATCGAAGAAGAATCCGGCGTAGGCCCATTCCTTCAGCCGCGGAAACCCCGGCATCACAATCGCGATCGCACCGAGCAGCTTCCACACGCCGAGAATTGTCGCGAAGTACACGGGGTAGCCGAGATGGGCCAGCGTCGCGATCACCTGCGGATCGCGGATCAGGTGGAGATACCCGCCGATCACGAAGCTCGCCGGCCCGAGAATGGTGGCCGCCCAGAACGCCGCGGTTTTCATCGTCATGCCCTCACCACCTGGACCGGGCGCCACCGGCCGCACGCGACAGTCGCGGCGAGCAGCCCGATCACAAGCGGACCGACAGCTGCCGCACTCGCGCCGCCCATCGCGGTGATCACCGTCGCGCCGATCATGATGATCACCAGGCCGGCCGCCGCCAGCGGGGTCAGCTCAGCGTGAATCCGCAGCAGCCCGGGCAGGATCAGCCCGCCCGCACCGAGCACTTCGACAACGCCGATGAACCGCAGGAACAGCCCTGGCAGCGCGATCGGCCCGGCCATCGCCTCGATCGGCAGCACGAGCTTCATCACTCCGGCAAACAGGAACAGCGCCGCCAGCAGGCCCTGCACGATCCACAGCGTCACATTTTTCTTCACGTCGCTACCCTCCACCCTCTGATCGAACGGGAGCGGCCCGGATCGACAGTGGTTGCGCGCCCGGTCTGAAGGATGGTCTGATCAAGGGCTTGGATGCCACCCACCCCGTGCACGAGACGGTCAGCGCCGTCTATGAATCCGAATCGCGCCGGGTCCTCGCCACGCTGATCCGCCTGCTCGGCGATTTCGACGTCGCCGAAGAGGCGATGAGCGACGCCTTCCGCGCCGCGCTCGAGCAGTGGCCGAAAGAAGGCGTGCCGGCCAACCCGCGCGCCTGGCTGGTGTCCACCGGCCGCTTCAAGGCGATTGACGGCCTCCGGCGTCAAAAGCGGTTCGAATCGCTCGACGAGGAGGGCAATCCGGCCGTGCAGATTGGCGTCCTCGACACCACCGCATGGGCCGATCCCGAAAGCGTCGAGGACGATCGGCTGCGCCTCATCTTCACCTGCTGCCACCCCGCGCTCGCCTTCGACGCGCAGATCGCGCTGACGCTGCGCGAAGTCTGCGGCTTGACGACGGAAGAGATCGGCCGTGCGTTTCTGACGCCGGCCCCGACGCTGGCGCAGCGGATCGTGCGGGCGAAGGGCAAGATCCGCGACGCGCGCATTCCCTATCAGGTGCCGGAGCCGGCGGATCTGCCCGAGCGCCTGGACGCGGTGCTGCGCGTCGTCTACCTGGTGTTCAACGAGGGGTATTCCGCTTCGTCTGGCGCGGCGCTGACGCGCCACGATCTGTCCGCCGAAGCGATCCGCCTGGGACGGCTCGTCGTCGAGCTGCTGCCGTCGCCCGAGGCGGCCGGCCTGCTCGCGCTGATGCTGCTGCACGAATCGCGGCGCGAGGCGCGGACGTCGCCCGACGGCGAGCTGATCCTGCTCGACGAGCAGGATCGCTCGCTGTGGAATCACGACCTCATCGCCGAAGGCTCGCGGCTCGTGCGCGAGGCACTCGCGTCACGCGCCTTCGGGCCGTACACCATCCAGGCGGCGATCGCCACGATTCACGCCGAGGCTCGTGATGCCCGGAGCACCAACTGGGCGGACGTCGTCGGGCTCTACGACGTGCTGCTGCGATGGGAGCCGTCGCCGGTCGTCGAGCTCAACCGCGCGGTGGCGGTCGCGATGCGAGACGGCCCGGCGGAAGGGCTCGCCTGCGTCGATGCGATCCTCGCGCGCGGGGATCTGCGCGACTACCGCCTGGCGCACGCCGCGCGCGCCGATTTCTGCCGGCGGCTGGGACGCGTCGCCGAGGCGCGCGTCGCCTATGCGCGCGCGCTCACCTTGACGAAACAGGACACCGAGCGGCGGTTCCTGGAACGTCGACTGGCCGAAATCGGGCCATAAAACAGCGATGTCGATCCGGCACCGACCGAACCGACTACGAACCATGAGGAACGATATGAAGTATGTCTGCCTGGTGTACCTCGAGCCCGGAAAGCTCCACGCGATTCCCGACAGTGAGTGCATGACCTGCGGCGAAGGCTTCCGGAAGAGCGGCCTGCTGGTCGCGGCCGAAGCGCTGCAGCCGACCGACACCGCGACGACCATCCGCCTGCGCAACGGCAAGATGTCGATCACGGATGGTCCGTTCGCGGAGACCAAGGAACAGCTGGCCGGCTTTTATCTGATCGAAGCGCGTGATCTCAACGACGCGATTCAGCTCGCCGCGAAGATCCCACCGGCCCGCGAAGGGAGCATCGAAGTACGCCCGGTCAGGGAATTGAATCCACAGACGTTCGGATAGACATCAGCATGCAGACCATCACGCCCTGTCTCTGGTTCAACAACAACGCCGAAGAGGCGATCGATTTCTACTGTTCGCTATTCAAGGACTCGAAGACCGTCACCGTCAACCGTATGGGAGACGGCAAGGTCGTGACCGCGACCTTCCAGATCAACGGCCAGAATTTCTTCGCGCTCAACGGCGGGCCGGCGCCGTTCGCCTTTACGGAGGCGGTGTCGTTCTTCGTCAACTGCGACACGCAGGCGGAGGTCGACGACTTATGGGAGAAGCTGTCCGCCGGCGGCTCCAAGGGGCGCTGCGGCTGGCTGAAGGACAAGTACGGACTCTCATGGCAGATCGTCCCGGCGCTGCTCGGCAAGCTGCTGCAGGATCCTGACCCCGAAAAGAAGGGCCGGGTGTTCAAAGCGCTGATGCAGATGAACAAACTCGACACACAGGGTCTGCAGCAGGCCTACGACCAGGGCGCATGAGCCTGATCACCGACTTCAGGTTCGCGCTGCGATCGCTCGCCCGCGTCAAAGGGCTGACGATCACCGTCATCGTGACGCTGGCGCTCGGCATCGGCGCGAACGCGGCGATTTTCAGCGTCGTCCGCGGCGTGCTGCTGCGCCCGCTCGTCAACAAGGACGAAGACCGGTTGATCTACAACCGCCAGAGCGCGGCTGGCATCGGCGCCGAGAACGCGAGGTTCTCGGTGCCGGAGCTGCGCGACCTGCGCGCGCGGATCAAGACGCTGGCCGCCTTCGGCGACTTTTCGACGATCGATTTCACGATGGTCGGGCTCGGCGAGCCGCGTGTCGTCCGCGCCGGGGTCGTCGGCGGATCGTATTTCGACGTCATGGGGCTGCGCCCGGTGGCCGGCCGTCTGTTGAACGCGACCGACGATGGCGCCGATGCGGCGGGGGCGGCGGTGCTCACGCATCGCTTCTGGACCACCGCGCTCGCGAGCGATCCGACGGTGATTGGCAAGACCATCCGCCTGAGCGACCGCGCCGCCACGATTGTCGGCGTCGTCGAACCCTCGGTGCCGTATCCGGCGCAGACCGAGATCATCGCGAATGTCGTGACCAGCCCCCATCACATGTCGGCGACGATGATCGAGGGGCGCGTGCACCGGATGACCGATCTGTTCGCACGCCTGGCGCCGGGACGCGACCTCGAGGCGGCGCGCGCCGAGCTGCGCGCGGTCCACGCGGCGATGGTCAACGAACACCGCGTCGACTATCCCATCAAGGCCGATTTCCGGATCGATGCGGTCCGCCTGCGGGATCAGATCACGTCGCCGGCGCGGACGGTGCTGCTCGTGCTGCTGGCGGCGTCGGCGCTGATCTTCGTGATCGCGTGCTCCAACGTCGCCAACCTGATTCTGGCGCGGTCTGTGAGGCGTGAAGGCGAACTGGCGATCCGCGCCGCACTCGGCGCCGGCGCGGGCGCGCTGCGGCGGACGCTGCTCGCCGAAAGCCTGCTGCTCTGCGGCGCCGGTGCGGTGCTCGGCGTCCTCGTCGCGCGGCCGATGGTGGCGGTGCTGGCGCGCTACGCGTCGCGGTTTTCCGTCCGCGCGCTCGATCTCACCGTCGACGCCACGCTGCTGTGGGTGGGGGTCGGACTGGCGCTCGTATCCGCCGTGCTGCTGGCATTCGTACCGCGGCTGCCGTCGGCCGATGGCTCGAACGGCCTCGGCCTGTCGAACGGCAGCGTGCGGATTACGTCGGGCACCAACCGCCGGCTGCGCCTCTTTGCGGTGACGCAGATCGCGGCGTCGTTCGTGCTGCTCGCCGGCGCGAGCACGCTGATCACGACGCTGTTCGCGCTGCAGCGCGCCAATCCCGGCATCAACACGCGCAATGTCCTCGCCGTGCACGTTCCGGTCAACTACACGCGGCCGCCCGAACAGACGCTGCCGCTCTACAAGGAAGCCATTCGGCGGATTGCGCAATTGCCTGGCGTCGAGCAGGTCGCGGTCGGCACGCTGGTGCCATGGCGCGAGGCGGGCGCCTTCTTCGCCGCGCAGTTCATGGTCGAGGGCTACGCCAAAGCGAACGGCGAAGACGATCCGCGCGCGAACTTCCGTACCGTCTCCCCGGGGTTTTTCGCGGCGCTCGGCGTGCCGATCGTCGCCGGCCGCGACTTCGACGCCAGCGATCGGCGCGACAGCGAAAAGGTCGTCATCGTCAGCCAGACGCTGGCGCAGCGGCTGTTTCCCAACCAGGACGCGGTGAACCGCCGCTTCACCTGGACCGATCCGGTGATGAAGTTCATTGACGTCAGCACCGGACCGCGCCGGATCGTCGGCATCGCGGCCGATCTCGACGATGAGAACGTGGTGCCCGGACCGGCGATGACGGTGTACCACCCGCTCGATCAGGAGATCGGGGGCGGCCGGCTGTTCGTGCACGCCAGGAGCGACCCGTACGCGCTCGTGCCGCCGATCACACGGATCATCCGCGAGCTGTCGGCCGACCAGCCGGTCGAGCAGGCGGCCACCCTCGATGACGTGCGCGCGGAAGTGCTGGCGCCGAACCGGCTGAACGCGCTCGTGTTCAGCGTGTTCGCCGGCGTCGCGCTGACGATCGCGGTGGTCGGCGTCGCGGGCGTGCTGGCGTTCTCGGTCAGCGCGCGGACGCGTGAGTTCGGGGTGCGGCTGGCGATCGGCTCGACGCCGCGCCGGCTGCTGACGCGGATCCTCGCCGAAGGCGCGGTGATCGCGTGCGCCGGGGTCGGCGCGGGTGTCGTCGGCGGCCTCGCGCTGGCGCGCCTCGTCGGCGTCTTTGTCGCGGAAGTGGCGTTGCCCGGCGTCGTGCCGCTCGCCGGCGCCGCCGCGCTGTTACTCGCCGCCGCGGTCGTCGCGTCGCTGATGCCGGCCGCGCGCGCCTCCCGAGTGGACGTGATGCAGGCGCTGCGCTCGGAATAACATCGGAGAGGTGCCTGAACTTCCCGAGGTCGAATCCGCTCGTCGCGCGCTGCAACCCGCGATGGAGGGGGCGCGGTTCCTTCACGTCGACGTGCGGCGGCCGGATCTCCGCACCGCCTTTCCGCCGCGGTTCGCCGCGCGGCTGAAGGGACGGACCGTGGTCCGGCTCGACCGGCGCGCGAAGTACCTGCTCGCGATCCTGTCGTCAGACGACACGCTGGTGATGCATCTCGGGATGTCGGGATCGTTTCGGGTCGATCCGGAGGCGGCCGCCGTCGACCCGGGAAAGCACGATCACGTCATCTTCTCGATGTCCTCCGGGTTCGTCGTCACGTTCACCGATCCGCGGCGGTTCGGATTCATGGACCTGCTGACGCCGCGACAGCTCTCGGCGGATCCGGCGCTCAGCCGGCTCGGGCCGGAGCCGCTGTCGCCGGAATTCGACGCGGCCGCGCTCGCGCGCGCCTGCCGCGGCAAGAAGACGTCGCTCAAAGCCGCGCTGCTCGATCAGCGCGTCGTCGCCGGCCTCGGGAACATCTACGTGAGCGAGGCGCTGCATCTCGCGCACCTGTCGCCGTCCCGGCGCGCGTCGACGATTGCGACCGCGTCTGGCGCACCGCGGCCAGCAGCGATCCGCCTCGCCGCCGCGATCAAGCAGGTGCTAAACGCGGCGATCGCGCGCGGCGCCGGGGCGTACCGCCGCGGCGATCGGTTTCGCGTCTACGGCCGCACCGGCGAGCGGTGCCGGATGCCGCGGTGCGGCGGCACGATTGCGCAACGGACGCAGGCCGGACGCACCACGTTCTACTGCCCGACGTGCCAGCGGTAACGCTTTCGAGCACCTCGTAGCAAAGCCCTTCGGGGCTGCCTGGCAGGCTAGAGCCCTGCGCTACACCAATCTGGAGCCGCTCTAGGCCGCGCGCAAGGTGCGGAACGTGATCGAGTAGCGCAGGGTGTCCACCGCGGGAATGTGATGCTCGTACCCGCTCCTGGACTCACCCGCCATCAGGTAGACCGAGCGCCGCTCCAGCGTGATCGCATGCGTCGCCGTCCGCTTGCCGGGCATCGCAGCGTGCGCCTTCGGCGCCACGTACGGCCGCAGCTTCATCCGGCACGAGGACAGCAGCGAGACGCCGGCGACGATGCCGTATTGCGGCGCGTCGCGGTGCCAGCCGATCGGGGCGCCGGGCCGGTACTCGTTGATCAGCGCCATCGCGAATGCGTCGGGCGCGACCCCGGCCCACGCCGCGATCTTCGCGCGCAGGGGGAGCAGGAACGGCGGCAGGGGCGGCGTGACCTTGGCGCTGCCGGCGTCGTACGAGCGGCCGAAGAATGCCACCCGCCGGCGCGCGACGACGCCGCGCATCTCGAAAACCGCGAACTCGACGCGCGCGATATCGGCGGCAAGGGAGGTTTCTTCGTCGGCGGTGATGAAGTCGTCGCGGTAGCGAAATCCGTCCGGCAGATCGAGCGCGTCGAACAACGCCACAACCCAGTGTCGCATGCCGGCGGGACGCGTGTGCTGTGAAAGCGGGGACGAGCCTTCGAGGCAGCTCGTCCCCCGTCGACGCGGTTAGAACCTGATGATGGCGCCCAGCTGGATCGTGCGTGGGTTCAGCACCACCGATGGCTGGCTGTACGCGGTCGTTCCGTAATTGAGGCCGAGCACGGCCGTCACCGGAGCCCGGTTCAGGAGGTTGAACAGGTCGATCTTCGGCTGCACCGTCACCCGGTCGAACTTGAACGTCTTCGCCACGTTCAAATCCAGCTGGTTGATGCGATCGCCATATTCCGTCATGGGCGCGACCAACGGAATCGAGAGCGAGGCGACGGTCAGCCCGGGATCGATCTTCGCGCCGACGACGCAGCCCGCCGCGGCGGAGTTACCGGGACACGACGCGTAGGTCGAGGTCGACGTCACCAGCAGGACCGTGCTCTGGCCGGCCGGATTCGACAGCTGCAAAGCGGTGGGCGCTCCGCTCGGACCGGAGACGCCGGTCAAGGCGCCGACCGACGAAGTCCCGTACAGGTATCCGGGCAGGCTCTGGAACGCGATACTGACCTGGATGCCGTACGCGATCGGCACGGAGCCGGCAATCTTGAACTGGGTGCGGAACGGCACTCCAGTCTTGCTCTGATCGCAGTACAGCAGCAGGTTCGGATTCCAGTCGTCGTCGCACGAATTCGAGATCATCCGCTCGCTCATGCCGCCGCCGAACAGCGTGATGTGGTGCGGCAGCCGCATGTTGAAGTTGTACTCGAAGCCGTTGTACCTGTCGGTGCGGTTGGGCGCGTTGGTGTCGACGAGATTCGTGCTGAGCTGCGCCGCCTTGGCCGCGCTCACGTTGTAGTACGTGATCGGCGACCCGTCGATCGGGCTGAACACCGTGAACGGCGTGAAATCGGAGACGCCGACGCCGGTATTCGTCCGCCGCCACATGTTCTTGTACTGCCGGTTGTACCATCCGGCCGTCACCGACACGCCGCTCACGATCTCGTGCTGGACGCTGAGCGACGTTTCGATGTTGTACATGCGCTTGATGTTCGGATCGAATGTCGGCAGGCTGGCGACGCCGAAGGTCTTCGGCAGTTGCCCAGCGAGGTTCATCTCGCACCCAGCCGACAGGTAGACGCAGCCGATCTCGCCCTGCGGTACGCCGTCCTTGTTCAAATCGGTCCAGGCGACGTTGACCGTTTGCAGCGCCAGCGGGTTGTAGCGGTTCGAGAAGCCGGTGGTGCCCGCCTGCTCGTACCGGCCGATGCTGAACTTGAGCGCGGTCTTCTGATTGCCGAACAGGTCGTAGACCAGGCCGCCGCGCGGCGCCACGCTCGTCCAGGCCGGCATGTCGATCGGACCGAAGGTCCGGACCGAGGTCACGAAGCGGCCGGTGCCGGAGGTTTCGACCGGCACGCCGGACGCGAAGTATTCCCACCGCGCGCCGTAGTTGATCGTGAGCCGATTGATGGTCCACGAATCCTGACCGTAGATGCCGAGGTCGGCCTTCAGGTTGTCCTGGAAGTCGACCGGCGTGTTCAGGATGGTCGCGGTGCTGGCGACGCCGTTGACGAAGTTGGCGCGCAGATCACCGTTGGCGCTGCGATACTGCCGGTAGCGGCCGAAGGTATCCTGCACGCCCACTTTGATGTTGTGCCTGCCGGTCACGTACGACACCGCGGCGGCGGCCGCGAATCGATCGGGATACATGCCCTGATTGGTGGCGCCGGCGCCCCACTGCGTCCCCTTCGAGCTGTCGTTCTTGTTGATCACGGTGTACCAGTCCGGCGTGAACGGCGTCTTCGACAGGCCCGGCTGATAGATCGTGTTATAGCGCTCGTAGTTCGTCGAGAAGCCCCCCTCGACGTAGATCTTGTTGGTCGCGGTGGACGAGAACTTGATCGAGCCTGTCGTGTAGATCGGAGAATTCCAGACGATCCCGGCCTCGTTCGGATCGAAGCCGGAGGTCATCGCCGAACCGCGGTTCTTCAGCAGGCGGTCGTTGTAAAAGGCGAACTTGTTCTTCGGGCTCACCTGCCATGTCACACGCGCCTGCACGCTGCGGATGCTCTGCGGGTCGACGCCCTGTTCGGCGCTCGGCAGCGCGGCGGACGTCGGCGTCTCGGTGCCGGGGATGCCGTAGAAGGTGTTCGCGGGAAGCGTATCGAGCGCGAAATCGCGGACCGACGCGAAGAACCAGATCTTGTCCTTCCGGATGGGACCGCCGACGGCGCCCTCGAGGTTGTACAGCTTACCGATGCCGTCGCTGGTCTTCAGGCCGCGGCTGATCAGGTCGCTCGTGACGTTGTTGCTCTGAAAACTTTTCGTCTGATAGCCGGTGAACAGGCTGCCGCTGAGGACGTTGCCGCCGTCGCGCGGCACCATGTTCAGGCGAACGCCGCCGCCGGAGACGTCGGCGGACGCACCGCTGGTGGTGTAGACCATCTCCTGGCTCATGGAGCTGTTGAAGTAGCTTTGCACCGCGCCGTCGACATCGATGCCGTTGACGAGCAGACCGTCGACCTGGACGGTCGTCTGCGAGGCGCCGGCACCGTGCGCGGACATGTAGGTCTGCTGCATCGCCTTCGAGCCGCCGATGTCCGGCTGGTTCAGCGTGACGCCGGTGATCAGCTGACCCATCCCCTGAATCGTGCGGCCGGTGGGGATGGCGTCGAGCGATTCGCGCGAAAGGACCTGCGACTTCGTCGTGCTTTGCACGTCGACGATCGGTGAGGCGCCGGTCACCGTCAGCGTCTCCTCGAGGCCGCCGACCTTGAGGTCGGCGTTCACCGTCATCGTGAAATTGGAGGGAAGCTCGAGCCCCTGCCGCTGTACGGGCGCGAATCCTTGCAGCGTGAAGGTGAGGACGTAGGTGCCCGGCCGCAGATCGACCACGCGGTAGCCACCGGTCTCGTCGGTGGTCACCGAGCGCGTTTTTTCAATCAGCGCAGGGCTGGAGGCTTCCACCGTCACGCCGGGCAGGACGGCGCCGGACGTGTCCTTCACGACACCAGTGAGCGTGCTTTGTGCCTGAGCCGCGACCGGCCACAGAGCACAGAGCGCGATGATCCACGCGACAACCTGTTTTCGGCTCCGCTTCATACCCACCACTCCTTTGAGAGTCAAAAATCGAAACGGCCGCAAATCTACTCGCGTCCAGGCGTTTACACAAACTATTTTCGCAAGTCCTGAGGAGGTGCGCGCCCGACGAGCGCCCGTCGGCTCCGACGAAGACGCGGATTTCTGTCGGCAACGGTCGTCGTAACTCGCGTGCCGCCGCATCGACAGGCGTGTGACTGCTCAGTTTGGCGCGCTGATCGTCGTCGGCTCGAGCTCACCAGCATGCATATGGCTACGCATTGGCGACGGCAGGTGTGCACACAATCGCGCGTCCTGACGGAACGCGATTGCTCCGCGCTGGGCGCGTCCGAAACGCATCCGCGCGAGCGCCGTTTCGATCCGCGCGCAGAGTGGCGCCATGCTCCTCTGGCTCGCCAATTGCAGTTCGCGGCCGACGAAACGCCGAAGATCAGGGCGACCGATCCGCGCGTGATCCTCGGCAGAGTGCGCCAGCTCAGTGTTCATGAACGGCGGCACGTCGCCGATCGTCCATGCCACAGCCGACGATGAAGACCGACCCGCCCGGCCACCCGGGCGATCGGATCGTGTGGACGATCATGAAGCGCGCCCCTGGTCACACGCGGGTCGTTCACCTCGCCAGGTCAGGCTCGGAGCCATCGGCTTCCACCTTGGGGCTGTCGCTCGATGCGACTGAGTGGATCGTCGACCCGACCCTGGTGACGCGCGGGAGTGCTGTAGAAACGGAGAGCATCACATGAAGAAGAAATGGATCCTCGCGTCTGGCGCGATTGCGGCCGGCGGTGCGCTGATGTTCGCGAGGACGAAAGCGCGAGCCGGCCGCGGGCTGACCGCAGTCTTCTCCGACGATACCTTTCAGTTGACGGGTGTCGCGATGTCGAAGCGCGGGCGGCTCTTCGTCAACTATCCGCGATGGTCCGATATCTATCTGAACGCCGTGGTCGAGGTGATGGCGGACGGGTCGACCGCGCCGTTCCCTGACGAGCGGTGGAACGGATGGGACCGTAAGCCCGAGACGTCGCGCGATCATTTCGTCTGCGTGCAGAGTGTGGTGGTGGACGACAGCGACGCGCTGTGGGTGCTGGATCCCGCCGCGCCGATGCTGACGTCGCCGGTCCCCGGGGGCGCGAAACTGGTCAGGATCGACCTCGCATCCAACCAGGTCGCGCGCGTCTTCCTGTTCGGCGCCGACGTGATTCGTCCCGGCTCGTACCTGAACGACGTGCGGCTGGATCTGCGGTCCAACACCGCCTACATCACCGACAGCGGAGTCGGCGGCATCGTCGTCGTGGACCTCGCGACCGGGCAGGCGCATCGGGCGCTCGATGGCCATGCCTCGGTCATGGCGGAGCAGGGCGTGCAGATTGTCATCAGCGGGAAGCCGGTGGTCGATGCCCAAGGCAGGCCGCCGATGTTCAATTCGGACGGCATCGCGTTGTCGGCGGATGGCGCCTTCCTGTATTACCAGCCGATCACGGCGACCGCGCTCTACCGTGTCCGCACCGACGTGCTGCGTGATCGCCACGCGACGCCGACGGCCGTCTCAGCCGCCGTCGAACGCTACGCATCGACGTTCCCGGTCGACGGGATCTGGATCGACGCGCAGGATCGCGTTTACCTCACCGATCTCACGCACATGGCGATCTCGCGGCTGCTCCCGGACAGAACGATCGAGCGGCTGATCGTGGATCAGCGCCTCCAGTGGCCGGACACGTTCACGCAGGGCGCCGACGGGACCATGTACGTCACCACGTCCCACATCAACGAATCGGCAACGTTCAACCATGGCAAGAGCGTGCGCAAACGCCCGTACCACGTCTTCGCGTTCATGCCTCCGGCGTGAACGCCAGCCGCTCTGGCGATTCCTTGCTGAAACGGTTCGGAGAGCGCCTCGATGTCTACACAGGACGAGAGACTTCGGTCTTTCCGCGTGAAGAGTGGCCGGGGCCGCGATTCGAGCGAGGCGAGATAGGTGCGCCGGCCTGAACGTGCCGAGCAGACGACGAACGAGCCAAAGGTGAGTGAGTTGGCTGGGAGGCAGGGATTCGAACCCCGATAACCTGCTCCAGAGGCAGATGTCCTACCGTTGGACGACCTCCCAGTGCCAGTCGCGGCGCGTGAACCACCGATTATAGCCGTTCCAAAACGGCACCGGCAAGTGCGGCGCGGCTGACACCGGGCAAATGTGTCGTCGCTCTCTACGGGAGGTTGTCCGTGCCCATCATCTGTTCGGGGTTCGGACCGGCGCCCATCGTCGATTCGGGCGTAGGACCGTCGGGCGACTGCTGCTGTTCCTGCTTGCGACGATGGCTCGCCATCCCGCCCTTGCGCCCCGCTTCGCGCGCTTCTTCGCTGGTCCACTCGTGGGCCGTG
>JAOBWF010000036.1 GCA_025463215.1 Acidobacteriota bacterium
GACTCCACCTTGCTCGCCAGCTGGAACCAGGTGAAGCGCGTGCACCGGACGCGCGGTACCACCGCCACGACTGCGGGACCGGCCACTCCCTCCGCGCCGGCCATCGCTGCCGCGGCCTGATCACACACACGCACATTTCGTCCGGCTGTGCGCCGACGTCATTCGCCATGCACGTCGGCACACATGCCGAGCCAGGCCCTCTCGCGGCAACGCGCAATTCCACTGCTTTCGCTCCGCCTCGCCATCGGTCATGTTCTGTCCCACCACAGGCGACCGCTCACCCCGCACCCATTCCGGAAACCCATGCATCACGCCTTGATGTACGTCGGCGGCTTCGAACGCAATCGCCCCAAGCTCACCTCGGCCTCCACGACCTTCGACGGTAGCGACGGCCAGCCACACCCCTATCCGGCGTGGCCCGAGCCAACGGACGGCATCCGCGTGAGCTTCATGGAAAAGGCCGGCAAGAAGTTCGTCGCCGTGCGCGTCGCCGACGAGACGAGTGATGTCGTCCTCCCCAACGAGCTCGTACTCATCCCGGGTGAGCACTTCGGCTTCAACGTCCGCCTGAGCGGCGAACCCACCGTGGTAGACGACAATCACGCCATCATGAAGCTGCTCGAGGACATCATCAAGAAGAACCACGATACCGCCGACGAACTGTTGCAGATTCGCACGCGATTCAAGGCGGCGGCGAGCAGCAAGTAGCGCGGATGCGGCCACTCACATCCGCATCATTGAAAAGGTAGCTTCCAGGAGCTACCATTTGATATGCGAACCGTCGGTCTCAAGATCCTCAAGAACAAGCTCGCGGAGTATATCCGGCTCGTGGCAACCGGCGAGACAGTGCTTGTGACCGATCGCGATCGCGTCGTCGCCGAACTGCGGCCCCCGCTCGGCCGCGGTCCGTTGACGTCCGACGCACTTCTTGCCGAAGCCATGCGGCGCGGTTGGCTGGCTGCGCCGCTGGTCGTGCGGGAAGGGCCGCCACCTCGGGCACCGATTGCACCACTCAATCGCTTGATGGAGGAACTACAAGCCGACCGAGGCGAGCGGTGATTTACGTCGACACGTCCGTCGCACTGGCACATTTGCTGTCCGAGGACCGCCGGCCACCTGACTCGATGTGGGACGAAACACTGGTGAGCAGTCGGTTGCTGGAATACGAACTTTGGAATCGGTTGCATGCGCTCGGTGCGGCCCAGACCCATGGCAACCATGCGCGAGAGCTGCTTCAGCGGCTCGCGTTTCTGGAGCTGGTGGCGCCGGTGCTTGCACCTGCCCTCGAGCCGTTTCCGGTGCCCGTTCGGACGCTCGACGCGCTGCACTTGGCATCCATCGACTTCCTGCGCGCCCAGCGCCAGGATGTGTCACTCGCCAGCTACGACACCCGGATGATCGACGCTGCTCGGCACATGAAGATCAGTATCGCCGAGGTCTGACTTGCCTGGCTCCGTCGACCTCGCCGGCATGTCGATCGACGAGTTCATCGCGGCGCTGCTCGACCTCTCGCACGGCGCCGACGCCGCGGCCGCTGGCGTGAAGACCGCGGCGCAGTTGTTGGGCGAGGCGCCGATTCGCTCCGGACCGATTTTGACATCCTCGGAACGGAGGCGCTCGGCCAAGCGACGGGAACGGCGAACCTCTATGGCGGCGTCGCCGGGATTGGTGAGCTGCTCAAACCCTTCGACCTGAAGACGAAGCCGGGTCGCGACGCGGCCACGGCCGCGCTGCAAGCGCTGTACAGCAGCAGCGACAAAACCGACACGACGTTGACTAACGCCATTCGCGAAATCATTCACGCCTTTCGGGCCGTGCCGGATGCCGGACCAGTCGACGCCGCCGGATCCGGCGGTGCGAGCGCCAGCGTCGGCGATACAAGCCGGATGGCCGACGTCACCCGGTCAATCACCGAGCAGACCGGCAACCGGATGGCCGACTACCTCGCGTCGATCCTCGTGGCCACACGGGAGATCCCGCAACGCATGGCCGCGCTCTTCGGCGCCATGCAGGGAATGCGGATCGCGGCGCCCGCATTGGGCACGGCCGCCGGCGCCGGCGCGAATGTCATCAACATCCGGGTGACCAACAAGCAGGTATTCAACGCTCAGGCCGGCGCGACCACGCAGGCCCTCGCGCAGGCCGGCAAGGCGGCCGGCCTGGAGCTCAGCACCCAGATGATGGACGCCCTCAACACTGCGCTCGGGCAAAGCTACTTGCGCCAACGGAGGATCGACGGCAATCCAGTCGCGACACCCCGCTAAGGGTTCGCCCGCCGGCCAGCGGACCAAATAGCAACAACGCCGACAATACCAGCATTGTCGGCGTTGTTGCGCTCGCTGCCTCGCTCGGTCGACCTACAGGAGGAAGTGCTGGATCCAATGTGCCGCCGCCGCCCCGAGGCTCCGGGCAATGCTTCGGGTGATCGGCGGTGCCATATGCCTCAGCATCCAGGCGCCCGCGCGAGCCCAGCGCGGAGCGGCCGGAACCGGCGGAGAGGTGCGGCGCTTCTTGGTCGCCGGCGGAGACGGTCGGTGTGACGGTGTGGCCATGGTGGTCCTCACAAGCTGGGGCGGCCATCGACGTCGACCACATGCGGTGACGTGCGATGACTTCTCCAATAGGTCGGTCCCGGATCGTCCGAAACGCAGGACGTAGAACCGCTCCCCAGTCCGAAATCGGGCGTGAACCCCGGTAATCATCGTCGACGCGGTAACTTCGGCGGTCGGGAAGGCCCAGCATTGTTCGCTCTTTCTTTGCCACTTCCCCTTGCCAGATCATCGAATGAGCTGGACTGCGCTCCTTCCGTACCTGCCTGACCTACCTGCGGTCGCCACAGGGTTCACGATGGCCGCAGCCGTGGCGCTCGGCGCCGGATTTGTCCGCTCGCGGGCGAAGATCATCGACGAGGAGACGGCGCGTCATGACGCGGGGGAGCGCCGCATCCGATCGCAGTTGGAGGGCGCGATGATGGGGAGGATTGGGTTTGCCCTCCTCTTCGCCGGCTCCGTGCTGCAGCTCGGCCCTTCCGTGGTGGAGCGGTTGACCTGGTGGCGCGCCGAGCTGCTCGCCTGCGGCGTGGCAGCTTCGCTGCTCGCTGCGACGTTCGGCTATCGCGCGTGGTGGGTTCGGCGAGATGCTCGCCGGGACGTCTTCACCGCACGCCCAGCTCGGCGGGGTTGAGGAGCCAGTTCGCCGAGCTCGCTGCCGCCGTCGCTCACTTCATGCCGCCGGATTCGGCCAACTTGCGCGGCCGGCCACCCTTGGCGCCGTTGGCCTTGGCGGCGAGAGATTTTGCCTTGCTCCGCACCTGACCGCCCCGCCGGCCGACTTCGCGTGCGTTGAACGTGAGCACGAGACCCGGAACGCTATAGTCCGCGTCGAGCGCGGGGATCCGGATCGCACTGCCGGTGTCGGTCATCTCGAGGCCGGCGAGCTGGGCGTGCGTTGCCTGGCGGAGCGCGGGGAGTGTCGTCACCGGGACGCCCAACACGTAGCCGTTGGTGAGCTCGAGCACGATGCGGCCGCTCTTGCGATCGTAGTGCGCGGCCGTGGCGCGAAGACCCTGCTCGCGCTCGGCGGCTGCGCGGGCCCGTGCCGCGGGGATCTGTGCGAGAATCGCCGCCTCGGTCGGTCGACTAGCCATGATACTTCCTCCACGCGTTGAGTAGTTCGGCCGAGTGATCGGCCACGATGCCGACCGCCGTCACGACGTCGGCCGAGCGCATCCCTTCCACCTTCCGCACGGCCAGCGAGGAGAGCACGATCACGACTTCCTTGCCTGCTTTGCGGACGTGCACATGTGCCGGGCCGTGCTCGCGTGGCGGGAGCAGAACCACGACGTCGAACCCGTCCACGCGGAGCACGATTGGCATGGACGAAAGATAAGCTGCTTGGGTTATTCGTCAATGGTCATTGGCGACAATCCCAACAATGCTGGTATTGTACCTACGAGCGCGGCAACTCCTTCACGTCGCCGGAGGGCTCGTGCTCGGCGGATACCACGATTCCGGATCCTCGGTCCGAAATTCGACGTGCTCTCCACCGCCGACGAAATCCCAGAAGAGGCGAAACGCCGAGTGGAGGTACCGACGCACCATGTTCGCCTGACCTTCCATCTCGTGCGGCGTGAGCGATCGACCGAGCTTGAGGATCGAGCCGCCATCGTCGGTCAGTACTCGCGCGTGCTGCCCGACCATCGACACGTGCGCCTCGGCGGAGAAGTAGCGGTAGTAGGTGTCATAGCCTCGCACGTCCGCCGCGTACGCCATCGCCTCGATCGACTTCCCGCTCCAGTTCTTCGGTCGTGTGTTGAGGCGTTGCCGTGCCTCCGCGACGGCATCGGCCGGCATACGAGCCAGCAGGCTCTCTCGCTCGGTGACTACCGGAGCCTGATCGGGGAAATACGCGATCTGCTTGAGAAAGGAGTACGCGAGAAAGATCACCGCCTCGCGTTGCCCGTCGGCGTGTTGTTGCAAGTAGGCGAGCGTCACGAGGCCCTCGAAGAGCATCCGTCCGACGGCGACCAGTGGGCCATGGAGCTCCTCGCGAATGAGGACGTCGGCGCCCATGGCGAGATACCAGCATTGCCAGAACAGATCTGCCACAACGAGCGCGTGCGCGTGTCGATCGACGTCGGTCAGGTCGGAGAGCGGCTCGACGTACGAGCGATGCTCGTCGAGTATCCGCCGGAGCTCCTTGATGTCGTTTCCGAGGAGGTCGACCTGGCTGCGCGCGGGAGAGGCCATCACTGCCGCGCGCGCATCTCGGCGGCCAACGCGCGCAGCGCGGCCGTGTCGCGCTCGACGTCGAACGGCGGATGCCGCTCCATGCGCTGGACGACCTCGAGCTCCTCGTAGCGTCTTGACGCCGACTCCTTTGGGATGAGCTGGTACGCGAGGATGTTCACAAGGCGGGCGCCGGCGAGGTGGCCCAACCCGGAGAGGCCGAGCGCGGCCGCGCTCAACGGGGTCTGCAGCCCAAAGGAGCGATCGCCGGCGTCGAGTCGAGCGGCCACGTCCTCGAGATGGCCGGCGATGTCCGCCGGCGTGAAAGACTTTCTTGCCATTCGGTCGATGCTTCAGGGGGACAATTCTCTAAGATCGCGGTGCGTCTCGCGGCGCTCCTCTGTAGCTTGGGGCGCCCTCAGCGGATTCTAATGCCCGCGGAGCTCGTGGCCGCCACATTGCCCGCCAAGGCACTGACGACGCGTTAGAACGCCGCCTCGCTCGCCGGAAGGGCCGGCGCGTCGCTACTCCGCGCTGGCACGCGCGCGCCGGCATACGACAGCCATCGAGGGCGCTCGTCCTCGGTGGATCGCGGGAGCAAGCGCTCGATGGCGAAGGCGAGCAGCCCGGGAATCTCAAGCGTGGCGAGCGGACTGAGTCGCGCGCGGAGGGCGGCGAGACTCTCGTAGCTCTTCACCAGCGTCCTTCGGTGTTGGGTGTCCAGCATGTCGGCTAAGCGCTCGAGCTGCGCGCGCCGTGTCTTGGTCTCGAAAAAGACGCCTTCGGAATCGAGATGATCTCGCGTCGATTCGTAGAGATCCTCCCGATCCCGAAGCGATTGCCTTTTCTGTGCCTCTATGGTGCCAAGTTGGCGTAGCTCTCGCTCGAGCTTGAGAAAGAGGCGCAATACCTCCGGATCAGCCGCGGCGTACTCTGGGATCAGCGGCCGTAGCCACTCGTGCAGTGTGGGCAATGTCGGCCCTTCATTCTCGTTGACAATCTCTTCCGGGTTCAGAGGCGGGAGCTCAGTCGCGAGGCGCTCGACGTCGGAGAGCAGCGCGTTAGCGAGACCGCGGTGACGGAGCAGTCGCTCGCGATCGTGCTGTGCGCCGGAGTGCACGACGCTGAGGACCCATGCGAGCACGCCACCACCGGCGCCGACCGCGACGCCGGCCCACGTGACGTCAGCCACCTACGCCGGATCCGGCCGGCCGTACCCGTGGCGATCGCGGTCCGCCTGACTCAGGGGCATGCCTCGAGCATCGCAGTCGCAGGCATAGTGCAGCTCGTTGCCGTCCGGGTCCGGGCGGTAGAGCTCGAAGTGCTCGACAAAGCTGTCGGGATGCTTGATCGCCAACGAGACACCTGGTTGGCAGGTGAATTCCTTGCCGGCGTTCGCGCCGCCGACGCAACGCATTCTTACGCGTGCGCTGTCGTCTTCCATTGCAGGCCCTCGTCAAAGTGGGGTCAAAGAAAGCTGACCATCTCCACTCGAGGGCGCGAGGTGCGCGCCTTTGACTGGCGACAACACCCACAATGCTGGTATTACAGGGGATTCCGCCGAGCTTGTATAGCCAGCTCGGCGGAAGTGACGCGAGAGAGGGTCGGCGCAGATCGGCGGGACAACGCCGACAATGTTGGTATTGATGTCATTTCCTTGGCAGACTATACCACGTGAGTTTGTGGACAATGACGACAACGCCGACAATCCCGACAATACCAGCATTGCTGCGGGCGTGCCGATGACGCTGCCCACAGGTGCCGAGCAGTTCGACGTCGCGTTCAGCTTCGTCGATCGCGAGGACCTCGCGGCGGCGAAGGAGCTGCGCGATCTCCTGGAACCGGAGCTGTCGGCGTTCGTCTACACCGACCGCCAAGAGATCGTCGGCGGCGGGGACGGAATGACTGCGTACGCCAACGTGTTCAAGAATGACACGCGCCTGACGGTGGTCCTTCTCCGGCCGAGCTGGGGAAAGACCGATTGGACTGAGGATCACCTCGAGGTCCTGAAGGCGCTCACGAAAGAGGCGGGCGAGATCGAGGCCACGGCCGTGACGTCCTGGGCGAGCCAACGCGCGGCTGAACGAGCCGATGTAAGACTCGCAGGAAAGCCGGCATTGTTTGGAGGAACCCACCTCCAGTGGCATGCGCATCAGACCACGAGTCGTGCCCCAGCAGCCTGACACGATCGCACGAGCACGAACCGGTTCTCCCGACGCACTCGGCCGACTGTTC
>JAOBWF010000409.1 GCA_025463215.1 Acidobacteriota bacterium
GTGCCCTTGAACGCCATATGCTCCAGCATGTGGGAGACGCCCATTTGGGCAGGCGTTTCGTTGCGGCTTCCGGTGTTCACCCAGATGCCAAGCGCGGCGCTTTCCAGCTGGGGCATGGGGTCGCTGACGACCGTCAAGCCATTGGAAAGTTTGGAGATTTCCAAGGTCATGCCGCCAGTCTAGAAGAGATGAACCGCTTTATCAAAGCGGGATCATTGGCCAGGACATCCAGCCGCTCGGGCAGGTTTTTCAGGCCCGCCAGACGCTTGGGCTCGGGCGGCAGGGCGCCGATGGCCTGGGCGACGGCGTCGGGGAACTTGGCCGGGTGGGCGGTGGACAGCACCACGACAGGCGAAGATGCCGTCAACTCCTCAAGGTGGCCCATCTTCAGGGCAGCCGCCACGCCCACGGCAGTATGGGGATCGATGATGCGGCCGGTCTGTTTGTAAACCGCGGCGATGGCGGCGCGGGTTTTCGCATCGTCACAGGCGAAGGCGCTATAGCGGGTGCGCAGCGATGCCAGCACTTCCTGCGGAATGCCCAGGCGGCGTTCGCGGGCGAAGTCGTTCATGGCGGCCGCGGTCCAGTCCGGGTCCCGGTCGCAGGCTTCGAACAAGGCACGTTCGAAGTTGGAGGCAACCTGGATGTCCATGGAAGGGCTCAGGGTGGCGTGGGAAATGCCGGATTCATAGACGCCCTCGTTCAGGGCGCGCGCCATGATGTCGTTGGCGTTGGTGGCAATCACCAGCCGCGCCACATCCAGTCCCATGCGGAAGGCAGCCTCGCCGGCGAAGATGTCGCCGAAGTTGCCGGTGGGCACCACGAAGGTGGCGGGCTTGCCCAGCGCTGCGGTGGCGGTGAAGTAATAGACGCACTGCGCTGCGATGCGGGCGAAATTGATGGAATTCACCGCCGTCAGGCTGATCTGGCTGGCAAAGTCGGTGTCCGCGAACAGCGTCTTCACGATGCCTTGCGCGTCGTCGAAGCTGCCTTCCAGCGCGATGTTGTGGACATTGGCATGGGTGCTGGTGGTCATCTGCAGCCGCTGCACGTCGCTGACACGCCCCTTGGGATGCATCACGAAGACGGAGATGTTGGGCAATCCGCCCAGTGCCGCAATAGCCGCCGAACCGGTATCGCCGCTGGTCGCCGCCACGATGGTGGCGCGGCCGCCACGCTTGGCCAAGGCGCGGCTGAACAGCTGGCCCAGGATCTGGAGCGCGATATCCTTGAAGGCGAGCGTGGGACCGTGGAAGAGCTCAAGTAGGTATTGGTTGTCGCCGGTCTGAACCAGTGGCGCGATGTCCGGCGCATCGAAGTCGCCATAGGCGGCCTCGATGGCTTCGCGCAGTTCGGCGTCGCTGAACGAGCCGGCCGTGAAGCGCGACAGGACGGCAAAGGCGACGTCCTGGTAGCGCGCGCCCTTAAAGGCGGCGATTTCGTCGGCGGGAATGTGCGGCCAGCTTTCGGGCAGGTACAGGCCGCCGTCCGGCGCCAGGCCGGCCAGAAGAACGTCGGAGAAGGAAGCCTTGGCCGTGTGGCCGCGGGTGGAAAGGAAGTTCATGTCGGCGGTTATAGGGCCGGATTCGCCCCTGAACCACCTATTTGAAGGCGATCCGTCCGCGCGAAAAATGATAGGCAAACCAGATACCTAGCAGGCCCAGCGCCAGCCCGAACCAGGTGACGGCATAGGACAGATGCTGGTTGCGGAACGTCACCACTGTCTGCCCGCCTTTGGGCCAGCCGCCGGGATTGGACGTGGCGTCAGCTTCAATCACCACGGGCGCGGCCAAGGTCAGGTGATCGGCGGCAGCGATACCCTTCAGGTCGCGGGCGTACCAGATGCGATGCGCCACATCGGGCTGGGGCGTGAAGGCGCCGGGCGCGTCGGGCAGGCGCCAGACGCCGGTCACCCGCGTCTCGCCTTCCATGTTGCCCGCCGAGCGCGTCATGGGGTCGAGTTTTTCCTTCGGCACTTCGCCGCGATCCACCATCAGGGTGTGGCCGTCATCGGTGCCGAATGGGGTCAGCACATGATAGACCGCCGCGCCCTCGGCGGTCGTGAAGACATAAGCTTCGCGGGCATGATCGAAGCGGCCTGTCAGCGTGACGCGGCGGTATTGCGCATCGTCCTGCGGCAACGCCAGTACCTGACCCAGCGATAAAGGCGCTGCGGCCATGCGGCTGTCGACGCGGGCGATCAGCGCCAGCTTCCATTGCAGCCGCTCCAGCTGCCAGAATCCCAGGCTACACAGGACTGCGAACAGCAGCGCGCAGGCAATGGTCAGGCCGGGATAGGGCCGGAAGATCATTCGACGCGGCCCTCGCCGGCCTTGTGCTTGTATTGCAGGACCAGCAACGCCGATTTGGACAGGCGCAGGAAGATGGCGGTCAGGATGCAGATCAGCGGAATCCACAGCACGGCATGGACCCAGAGGGGCGGCTGGAAGGTGAATTCCACATACAGCGCCAGCCCGCAGACGATGGCGCCCACAATGAGGATGCCGAACACCGCCGGACCGTCACCGGTGTCGAAGATCGCATAGTCCAGGCCGCAGGCCGGGCACGCCTTCTGCACGGCGATATAGCCATGAAACAAAGGCCCCTGCCCGCAGCGCGGACAGAGGCCCTTGAGGATGGCGATAACGGTGTTTGGTGCTGTCACCTTAGCCGGCGATGACAGGGCCTTCGCCCCAGACATAGATGCAGGCGAACAGGAACAGCCACACCACGTCCACGAAGTGCCAGTACCAGGCCGCCGCCTCGAAGCCGAAGTGGCGGGTCGGGGTGAACTGGCCGGCGATGGCGCGGAACAGGCAGACGATCAGGAAGATGGTTCCGATGATCACATGCGCA
>JAOBWF010000437.1 GCA_025463215.1 Acidobacteriota bacterium
CTTAATCGCGGCGATTTCCGCTTCTAGGGTCTCGACGCGCCTTTGCAATTCAACATCGGAGACGCGCCGAGGCTCTGCCGAACGCTCGACCTCAAATGCGATGCCGATCTCGTTTGGCCCACGCCGTTGCACGCGCGCTCGTAGCGTCTGCTGCTTCTGCGGGATGAAGAGTTCTACGTTGTCCGGGACAACGACCGGATGCTCGAAGGTGAGACGCGCGCCACTATCCGACATGTCGCGAACTACGCACTCAATCGAGGCATGACGGTTGTCGTAATAGATCATGCCCTTGAGAAACGTTCTTTGTCGGATGGCAACTTGAGGTTCTTCAGCCATTGGAGCCTTATGTCGTCGATAGCTTTTGAGTGTCTTCCTGCTGCGCAATGATTAATAGTTCAAAATTAAAAATTTGCTATTTTTAGTATCTACTTTGGGACCCATAAGCGACATCGTGCACCGCACTGGTGACATAATCCTCGACTTCATCAGCGAACGTTATCGTCTACTCGGAAATCCACGAATAGAAAGCGCCGAAGGAATGTCCGCTCGTGCCATTAGCCGACCTGCGAGGTTTCGTTCTTAATGTCGGCATCGAGCAAAAAAGCACCTAGGCCGATTCATCCCCACAACAACAGCAACAGACGGCAGAGGCATTTTCACGCCAGGTAACGGAAACTAGAATGCTTCCACATACTGGACCGTTGACGTGGGCGCTTGGGTCGTTGCGACCGATATAATGGATCGCCAACTACTGTACTGGAACGTGCGCTGAAATATCCGATTGCGTGGTAAGCGTTGGAGAGTTTACCGAAATGCATGTAGTAGGTTGTAATCGAAGGACCGCATTTTCTTGCTTTAATTAGCGTAGCGGACACGCGCCCGTTGACGCAAAGCATGGCCGTCAAATAGTCGAGTAGTTCGTTGTTAGTGAACGTCCAAGGATTTTCAAAAGTCCTCTGGGCGGCATAAAAAAGATCGGTATCGAGAATCCTTTCAAACGCCCCTTCAGCGCGAATCCACATTGCGGGAGGGTTCGGCCTCCGATTACTTTTCAACTTGCACGTAGTTTTGTTGTAGACGAGATTGCCGATATAGCTTTCGTTCTTGAGCAGCTTGAAGACGTTGTTAGTGGTCCATGGATTTCCCCAAGCATTTGGAATGTTCTGCTGGTTTAGAATCCTTGCGATATAAGATGGTGGTGTTCGATCACGCACAAACATCCGAAATATTTCACGTACCACCTCCACTTCATGTGGCGGCCCAGCAACCAATACCACACGATCTATTTGCAAATTTTTCTCTTGGCCAAACTCAAGGATCATCTTTGGCCGACCGTTATCGTCGACAAGCATCCGTCGTAGTCCGTAGCCAGGCGTTCCCCCTCGGCGAAACCCTAATTTCGAAAGCCGAATTTGGCCTTCATGTACCTTTACCGAGAGTTCGCGACTAAACTCAGCCGCCATCGCCCGCTTCATCCCCTTTAGGATGGTCGCCAACAGGCTTCCGTCGTTCGCAAATTGCTCAGCACAATAGTGGACAGCAATGCCGGCGCGCTTGCAGATAAACTCGTAGTAGGCGCTTTCGTCAGCATCCTGAAAACGACCCCATCGACTAATGTCATATACGAGAAGCACGCTGAAACTGGCGCGGCCGCTTTGCGCGTCTTCAATCAGGCTGCGAAGGGCATCCCGTCCCCCCAAGCGCAACCCACTTTTGCCGGGATCAACGTATCTTTGAACAATATTGAAATTATTGACGGCAGCGTAGGTAAGGATTGTCGCTTCTTGATTGTCTATTGAATATTGCTGGTGATCGGTCGACATGCGGACATACAACGCGGCCCGCTTGCCACCCCCCTTCTCTTGGTTGGGCTGATCAGCCATGCTTTTAATTCAAGAGTTACCCACCTTTCGGCAGGAACGGCGACCTCATCGTATAGTGAATGCCAATGGCATGCGACTCCAAATGAACCGCGTAAACCTATTTCGTGTCGAGATGCGCGTGTTAGGTGATGGATTAATTTCCGCATGGGACACCCCCCTTTCGAGAGTACTAGCCGCGCACCGTTCGATCTCACTTCTCGAACCGAATGAAAGGAATACCAAATGGACGTGTTTGAGGCGGTCGCAAGCCGATTCTCTTGCCGCGCCTTTCTCCAAACGCCGGTAGCTGAGATTACTGTGCGCGACATTATCGAAAGTGCTTCGCGAGCACCGTCAGCCGGCAATATGCAGCCTTGGCGAGTGTATGCGATTGCTGGAAGCCGCATTGAAGAGTTGAAGAACTTGCTTACGCCGCGCATGGCCACTGAATTGCCCAAAGGCGAAGGGGCCGAATACACAATTTATCCCGAACCCTTGACCGAACCGTACCTGGGCAGGCGCTTTCAGGTGGGTGAACTATTGTACCGCGCGATCGATATCGCGCGCCAAGACAAGGCGGGACGCTATAAGCAATACGCGAAAAACTATGAGTTTTTCGGCGCGCCTGTCGCTCTGTTCTTTGCACGCGAACGAGATCACGGACCCGCTCAATGGGCCGATATCGGTGGTTATTTGCAGACCGTCGCGCTCCTGGCTCGCGGACATGGCCTCCATACTTGCCCGCAACAAGCTTGGGTGTCGTATCACAAAACGGTTCGAAGTTTTCTCAAACTACCTTCTAACCAAATGATCTATTCCGGGATGGCGATGGGCTATGAAGATTCGGCTGCTCCGATCAATAGCTGGCGCTCACCGCGAGAGCCACTTGAAGCCTTTGCAACGTTTTCGGGCTTTGACTAACTCCAGTCCATCCGAGCACCCACATTGAGCTTTTAGTAGTGTTCCCAATGACAACTACGACGCCAAATTAGCAAAAGCATCTAAGCGAACGTGCAGATGCGTTGGCAGTTCTGCTAACCCGCATTTGGATTCAATAGTAAAATTGGAATCACATAGACATGCACCTTTTCTGTCGTCGCATGCCCCGGATCTCTATCGTCGTTCTATGGCTTATTTTCTTTGACATGCGGGCTTTTGCGCTCACCGGCAATGCGCCGCCGGCCACCGGCTGGGCGGCGCGTCCGATCGTGATGGTGCTCGATGCCAGCGGCGACCTATGCACCGGCACGGCACTGGCGCCGGATCTGGTGTTGACCGCGGCGCATTGCGTCACGCGGCCGGTCGCCTCTGAGATCAAAGCCTTCCAGACCGGCGCGGCGATCAAGGTCGCCTCGGTCGCCCGCCATCCCGGATTCAATTTCGCGAATTACGCCGCCAGCCGCGCCACTGCGGACGTCGCGCTCATCAAGCTCGCGACGCCCCTGCCCGACATCGTCGTGCCGGCGACTTTGGCGGCAGCGCGCCGCGTCGAAGTCGGCGAGAAAATCACCATTGCGGGCTTCGGCGTCACTGCGGCGCGCACCGATCTCGGCCTCGGCGTGCCGCGCGCCGCGACGCTCGTGGTCACGGGCAAACCTGGCTCGTTACAAATTCGTTTGCATGACGATGAAACACGCAACAAACGCCCCGGCCTCGGCGCCTGCACCGGCGATAGCGGCGGCCCGGCCTTCGATGGCGAAGGCCCACTCGTCATCGGTATCATCAGTTGGACCACCGCCGCGGGCGACGAAGACGGTTGCGGCGGGCTCACCGGCATCACGCCGTTGTTGAACTATCGGGCGTGGATTATCGAGACGGCGAAGAGACTGGGCGCGACGATTGCGCCTTAGGCAGGTGATCGGCCGTCGCGACGTCTTTCATTTGGACCACGGACGGATTCGATTTGGGTAAATTTGAACGTTTTCCGGAAGCCAAACGAGGAAGTTCCATCACCTACGGCGCGGCGTAAGGCCACGCGCCAGCGGAAAAAACCGACTGTTTACGGCCGCTTAACCCTAACCCCCGCATAGTTTCCGGAAAGCGCGCGGCTCGTCAGCCGCGGGGGCCTGACTCTTGTGTGGGTAGCGTAGTCGCGTATGTCGGATATTGCGTTTGGCGCCGTCAGATCGTCTGGCCGCCGCACTCTCTCTAAACGTGATCCCAAGCGAGCGCTGCGCAGCGCCGCGACGGGCCTTTGCGCCGTCGTCGCCATTGCCGTCATCGGTGTCACCGCGATCGCCGCCGCAGGCTGGATCCTCAGCATCACCGTCGGCGGCAATCCGCGCATCCATACCGAAGCACCGATGGGCCCGCGCCGGCTCGCCATCGCGACGGCCGAATTCAAAATGGCCGGTCCCGCGCCGTCCGCGAAGATGCTGATCGCCGAAGTGCTCGCCAAAGCCGAGACATTCTCCCCACCGCCCGCCGTTGTCGCGATCAATTCGGCGCCGCTCGCGCCACCCGT
>JAOBWF010000098.1 GCA_025463215.1 Acidobacteriota bacterium
CGAGAACAACAGCCGCAGCCTGCTGGCGAGCCCGACCGGCCGCAAGCGCCGCGTGCTGCTGGTCGAAGGCGCGCCGGGGTTCGAGCACAGCTTCATGACGCGCGCACTCAGCGGCGATCCCGGGCTCGACGTCGACGCGGTCACCCGGAAAGGCAAGAACGCCGACGGCCAGGACACGTTCTTCGTCCAGGCAGGCGGCGGCCGCGCCGCGTCGCTCACCCTCGGGTTTCCCGCGACCCGCGAGCAGTTGTTCGTCTACGACGCGCTGGTCATCGCGAACGTCGAAGGGGATTTTTTCAGCCGCGCGCAGCTGAAGGCCACTGCCGACTTTGTCGCCGAACGCGGCGGCGGGTTGCTGGTGATGGGCGGCCGCTCGTTCGCGCAACGCGGCCTTTCGGGCACGCCGCTCGAAGAAGTGCTGCCGGTCGAGCTCAACGATCGGCGCGGCGGCCTCGTCCACGCGTCGCTCGGGGCCGGCGATCTGCCGGCGCACAACCGCCTCACGCTCACACCCGAAGGCGAGACCCATCCGATCATGCGCATCGGCGGCACGTCGGAGGAGAGCCGCAAGCTGTGGGCGGCCCTGCCGGCGCTCGCCGCCAGCGCCGCGCTCGGCGGCCCGCGGCCCGGCGCGACGATCCTGGCGCTGACGACGGCGCCCGGAGGGGGCGTGTTTCCGGTGGTGGCGGTGCAGCGCTACGGTCAGGGGCGCTCGATGGTGTTCGCCGGCGAGGCCTCGTGGCGCTGGAAGATGATGGTCGCCTCGACCGATCGGTCGTATGAATTCTTCTGGCGGCAGGCGGCGCGCTGGCTGTCGTCGGCGTCACCCGATCCGGTCGCGATCGGCGTGCCCGATGCGCCGGAGCCCGGCGACGCGATCGCGGTCGACGTCGACGCCAGGGACGCCTCGTTCGCGCCGGTGCCCGACGCGACGATCGACGCGACGCTGACCCCGCCCGGCGGCGCGGCGCGGCCGCTGCGGCTGCGTCATGCCGATCCCGCCGGCGGGCGCTACACCGCCGCGGTCGCGGCGGAGCAGCCCGGGCTCTACCGCATTCACGCCGAAGCGCACCGCGGCGCGACGATGCTCGGCACGGCCGACCGCTGGATGTATGTCGGCGGCGCCGATCGCGAGTTTGCCGATCCGCGCCTGAACGAGGGATGGCTGCGCCGCGTCGCGCGCAGCACCGGCGGCCGCTACGTGCGCGCCGCCGATGCATCGAAAGTCCCCGGATGGCTCGAGGCGGCGGTCCCGCAGAACGCCGCGCCGGAACGCCGCGACCTGTGGCACGAGCCGTGGGCGTTCGCGCTGATCCTGGCGCTGCTGTCGGCCGAGTGGATCCTGCGCCGCCGCTGGGGACTCCGATGATCGGCAATGCCAAGCGCGCGACGTTCGCAGCGCAGGTTGTGTTTGCAGCCCTGGCCGCCTGTGCGTTCCCTGACGCGGCGCGGGCCGGCGACCGGTATGCGCTTGTCATCACCGGCGCCAATGGCGGCGACGCCTACGCGCAGAAGTACGCGAAGTGGCGGAGGTCGTTCGTCGCCACGCTGCGCGACAAGTTTCATTACGATCCCGAACGGCTGATCGTGCTCGCCGACGTGCCCCCCCGGCCTGGCGCGGGGCAGACCCTTCAACCGCGCTCGGGGCAGGCCGGGGATGCGGCCGCCGAAGGCGTCACGCCGGCGACGCGTGAGAACGTCCGCGCCGCGCTGGCCGATCTGCGCAAGCGGATGACGAAGGACGATCAGCTGCTCGTGCTCCTCATCGGCCACGGCACGTCACTCGACGGCGAGGAGGCGAAGTTCAATCTGGTCGGGCCCGACTTGAGCGCGAGCGACTGGAGCGAGCTGCTGCGGCCGCTGCCGGGGCGCCTGGTGTTCGTCAACACGACCGGCGCGAGCTTTCCGTTCCTGCGCAAGCTGGCGCGCAAGGGGCACGTCGTCCTGACCGCTACCGACACCGCGGCGCAGCAGTTCGAGACCGTGTTCCCCGAGTTCTTCATCAAGGCCTTCGAGGATCCGGCCGCGGACCTCGATCGCAACAATCGGGTCTCGATGTGGGAGGCGTTCACCTATGCCAGCGCCGGGGTGCGCCAGTTCTTCGAGCAGAAGGGGCAGCTGCCGACCGAGCGGCCGCTGCTCGACGACACCGGCGCCGGGGTCGGGCGCGAAGCGGCCAACCCGGGGACCGACGGCGCGATCGCGCGCATCACCTACCTCGAACCGGACGCCGCGCTGACGCTCCCGGCCGACACCGCGCTCGCCGGCCTGATGCGCCGCCGCGCCGAGCTCGAAACGATGCTCGAGGAGTTGAAGGCGCGCAAGGAATCGACCCCGCCCGACCAGTACGACGCCGACCTGGAGAAGCTCCTCGTGGAAATCGCCCGCCTCAGCGCCCAGATCCGCGCCAAGTCGTAGGGGTCACATCTCGATTGTCTCGCGCCTCACTGCCCGCCTCGTCGCCGGCGGCGGCCGCGCGGGTCCCCTAGTACGGCTGCTCCCACGGATCGAGCGTCCGCTTGCGGAACACCAACACGCCGCCCATGCCGACCAGAAAGCCGACAATGTGGGCGGCGAAGGCGACGCCGCCGCCCTGCGAGCTGGTCGTCATCGCGATCGTGCCGGCGCTGAACAGCTGCATCAGGAACCAGAACCCGAGCAGCACCGTCGCCGGCAGCTCGACGATCTGCAGGAAGATCCACGGGATCAGCGTCAGCACGCGCGAATGCGGATAGAGCACGAAGTAGGCGCCCATCACGCCGGCGATTGCGCCGCTGGCGCCGATGGTCGGCAGCGTCGAGTTCGGGTCCACCGCCACCTGGCCGAGCGCCGCGGCGATGCCGCACAGCAAATAGAACAGGATGAAGCGGCCGTGGCCGACGCGATCCTCGACGTTGTCGCCGAAGATCCACAGGTACCACATGTTGCCGAGCACGTGCGACCAGCTGCCGTGCAGGAACATCGAGGTGATCAGCGTCGCCGGCGCGAAGTACGCCGGCACCACGCCGTAGACGGTGAGGAAGGCGTTCAGCGTCTCGTGCGGCAGCGACAGCTCGAACAGCCACGCGACCGCGTTGAGCGCGATGATCGTGATGGTGATGTACGGCGTGGTGCGCGACGGAATGACATCCCGAAGGGGGATCACTCCGTCATTTTACACGCCTTTGCCGTAGCCGACCGTCTCGACGTGCGCGGTGCTCGCGGCCGCTGCGGCCGCCGACGGCGTGCGCACGTGATCGACGATGCGGCGGAGGTCGCCGTCGCCGATC
>JAOBWF010000152.1 GCA_025463215.1 Acidobacteriota bacterium
ACCGCGTCGGCGGACGTGACGATCACCGTCAACCCGGTGGCGCCGACGAATCGTGCGCCGGTGGTGAGCGCGGGGACGAACGCGACGATCACGCTGCCGGCGACCGCCTCGCTGAGCGGGTCGGTCATCGACGATGGGCTGCCGGCCGGCGCGGCGGTGACGAGCGCGTGGAGCAAGGTCAGCGGGCCCGGCAACGTCACCTTTGCGAATGCCGCGAGCGCGGTCACCACGGCGACCTTTGATCAGGCGGGCCCGTATGTGGTGCGCCTGACGGCGAGCGACTCGCTGCTGTCCGCCTTTGCCGACGTGACGATCACGGTCAATCCGGCGGCGCCGACCAATCAAGCGCCGATGGTGACCGCGGGTGCGAACGCGACGATCACGCTGCCGGCCGGCGTGTCGCTGAATGGCTCGATTACCGACGACGGGCTGCCGATCGGGGCAACGATCACCGCCGTGTGGAGCAAGGTCAGCGGCCCTGGCAACGTCGCATTCACGAATGCGGCGGGCGCGGTCACGACGGCGACCTTCGACCAGGCGGGTCCGTACGTCCTGCGGCTGACGGCGAGCGATTCGCTGCTGTCGAAGAGCGCAGACGTCACGATCACCGTCGGGCAAGCCGACGCCACGATCCAGGTCAACGGATACAGCGGCGTTTATGACGGTAAGCCGCATACCGCCACTGGATCGGCGGCGGGCGTGAACGGTGTGGATCTCACGGCACTGCTGCATCTCGGCAGCGGCTTCACCGACGTGCCCGGCGGCTCCGCGTCCTGGACCTTCGACGGAAACGCGATCTACAAGCCGGCAAGCGGCACGGCCGCCATCTCGATCACGCAGGCGAACGCCACGATTCAGGTTGCGGGGTTCAACGGCGTGTTCGACGGCGCCGCGCACGGCGCGACGGGGTCCGCCGCCGGCGTCAACGGCGAAAATCTTTCGGCCCTGCTGCACCTCGGCAGCAATTTCACCGATTCGCCAGGCGGCCTCGCGCAGTGGACCTTCGACGGCACCTCGAACTACAAGCCGGCAGCGGGCACGGTGACGATTGCCATCAGCGCGGTTTCGCAGCCGGATGCGACGATCCACGTGACCGGGTTCAGCGGCGTCTATGACGGCAATGCGCACGAGGCAAGCGGCAGCGCCGCCGGCGCCAACGGCGAAAATCTCACGAGCCTGCTGCACCTCGGCGCTACCTTCACCAACGTGCCCGGCGGCACGGTGCACTGGACGTTCGACGGCAACACCATTTACCGAGCGAGCAGCGGCGACGCGACGATCGCGATCGCGGCAGTGGACGCCACGATTCAAGTCACCGGTTTCGCCGGCGTCGAGGACGGCCAGCCGCACGGCGCCAGCGGCACGGCGACCGGCGTCAAAGGCGAGAACCTCGCCGGCCTCCTCACGTTGGGCAGCAGCTTCAGCAATCCGCCCGGCGGCACCGCGCATTGGACGTTCGCCGGCAACACGAACTACAAGGCCGCGAGCGGGGACGTAGCGATTGCCCTCGGTCCGGCGAGCAACCGGCTGCCGCCCGTGATCACGCTGGCCGCGCCCAAGGAAGCGCTGCCGGGGAGCCAGTTCACGGTGACGGCGGACGCGTCGGACACGGTCACGTCCGTCCAGTTCCAGGTGGACCAGGCGGACCCGGCGCCGGTTTCCGGACCGCCGTATCAGCGGGTGATTACCGTCGCCAATGTCGCGTCGCCGGGAACACTGATAACGGTGCGAGCCACCGGCCTGGATGCGCTCGGCAACACGGGGACGGCGAGCGCGCAGATCAAAATCGTCGCCGAGCCCGATTCGACGAAACCGACGGTCTCGTTGAAGCTGCCGCCGAACGCAGCGCCCGGATCCTCGATCGTGATGACGGCAGCCGCTGCCGACAACGTTGGCGTCGACGCCGTCAGCTTCTCGGTCAACGGGACGCCGTTCGCGTCGGTGTCGCATGCGCCGTATCAGGCGACCTACGTCGTGCCGACCGAAACCGCGCCAGAGTCGGTGCTGACCTTCTCCGCGCTCGCGGCGGACACCGCCGGCAATCGCGCTCAGGCCGACGGCGTCGTCGCCATCGTCGCGACGCCCAACACCACGCCGCCGACGGTGACGATCGCGGCGCCGCCGACGGTCCTGCCGGCCGCAACCGTGCACGTGGCCGCAGAAGCCGGCGCCGCCAACGGCGTCGCGTCGGTCGCATTCTTCGTCGACGGGACAATTGTCGGCACCGCCTTCGACGAGCCGTACGGGGCGGCGATCGTCGTCCCAGCGGCGGCCGCGCCCGGCTCGATCATGCACGTCGAAGCCCGCGCATCCGATCGTCTCGGCCTGCAATCGAGCGCGGCGGCGAACATGACTGTGGTCGTTGCCGGCGCCGGTGTGCTGACCGGCACCGTGTACGACGACGCAATCGGGCTTCCGGTCAGCGGCGCGGCGGTCACGCTCAGCGGGCGCGACAGCCGCGGCGTCGCGTACGCGCAAAGCACGACGTCTGACGGCCGTGGACGATTCGTCATCCATGCCACCGAGGGCGAGGGCACGCTGCAGATCGAGAAGCCGGGATGGACCCGCCTCGATCGTCCGGTCACGATTCAGCCGAGCAAGGCGCTCCAATCGGTGGACGCGCGCCTCAGAACCGCCGGCGCGGCAAGCGCCGCGATTGCCGCCGTGTCCGGCGGTACGATCACGGCACCGGCACTGGACTACCTCGACGTGTGGCGGCGCGACATCGCGCCATCGACGGATACGTCACTCGGCAGCGCGGCTCTCGGCGGACCGGACGTCGAGGTGCGGGTGCCGGCCGGCGCGCTGTCCGTCGACACCGCGCTGTCGCTCACGCCCGTGAGCCGCCAGGGGCTGGCCGGGCTGCTCCCGGTCGGGTGGACGCCGATTGCCGCCCTCGATGTGACGCCGCACGGCACGACGTTTAGCGGTCCCGTCACGGTGAAAGTGCCCAACCCGCTGACGCTGACGGCGGGGACGCTGCTGACCATTGCGCGCTGGGATGAGTCGATGAGCCGATGGCGCGCGCTCACCACCTCGGTCGTGCCGCAGCATGCGGCCGTGCTCGAAGCAGCGATCGATGCGACGGCACAATATGCGTGGCTGCTCGCCGACACATTGCCGGTCCCGCCGCCGTTGCCGGCCGATGGCGCGCTCGTCGACGGCGTCGCCGCGTCCCTCATCCCGGCGGACGCCTCTGCGGTTGTGGACCCGCAGCCGAAGATCCTCTTCTACAAACCCGGTGTGAAGTCGGATGTCCGTGCGCGGGTCACGACGACGGCGCCGCTTTCGAGCGGGACGCTGGCGCGGACGCGAATCCTCGAGTCGTACCAGTTCTTCTCCGGCGCTGAGCTCCATCCGGACCAGACGCTCGAGGATCTCGTGCTGTATCAGATTCCAGGCGCCGGCGCGTTGACACTGGTGGCCGGATTTCCGGTCGCGCCTTCGCTGACGTTCGAGGCGTTGTCGCTGCAGAAGGGCACGATCACCGTCGAGCTGCGCGCGCCGGGCGAGCTGCTGCAGGTCAGCGCGGTGATCGGATCCGACGGCGGCACCGTGCAGGCCGATTCGGGCGAGCGGCTCGAGGTCGCCCAGGGGACGCTGACCGCGCCGCTGCCTATCGCGATTCAGGTGCTCAGCGCGGCGGAAGTCGGAGTTCCTCCTCCGGGTGGATTCGAGTTGATCGACGCGGTTTCGGTGTCGTCCGACAGCGTCTTCGCATCTTCCGCGGCGCTGTCGATCGCGCGCACAGCGCAAGTGGGTGACACGGACATCGTGCTCGTGACCCGCCTGCAGGAGCTCGCGGGCCGGACGCGGTTCGTCGTGGTCGCGGCGGCGAAGGTTGTGGGCGACCGCATCGTGTCCGACACCACCGTCGCCGGAGGCGGCGCGACGTTCGAGGGTCTGCTCGTGCCGGGCCGCTACGTGTTCCTTCGCGCGACGTCGCCGCTGGCCTTCGCCGCCGGAACCATCGTCGGCATCGGCGGCGGGCCGTTCCCCGGCGCGATGGTGGCGGCCGACGCGACATCGGCGCTGGTCGCGCTCTCCCAGCCCGCGGGGCGCTACATCGCGGCGATTGCGCTCGGCGGCGCGGCGCTGACCGCGATCGATCCGGTGACCGGCGATGCGGGAAGCGGCCAGGCAAACGCCAACACGCCGCGTCAGCTGGTGCCGCTCGATCTCGCATTGAACGCGCGCCCGCCGACGGTCACCTCGGTGACGCCCGCGAACGGCGCACCAAACGTCTCGCTGTCGACCGCCGTCGTGGTCGCGTTTTCCGCGCCGATCGATCCGGCGACCGTCACCGCCGGCAATGTACAGCTTGCGTCGTCGACCGGCAGCGTCGCCGGCACGTTTGAGTTCTCGTCGGGCAACCGGTTGGTCACGTTCCGCTCCGCGCAGCCGCTCGTTCCGAACACGCCGTACACGTTGAACGTTGCCGCCGGCGTCAAAGATCCGTTCGGCCGTGCGCTGGCGGCGGCATTTGCCTCGACCTTCACCAGCCTGAACACGATTGCGCCGTTGCCGCCGCCCGCGGGCAGCATCAGCGCGTCGATTCCTGGGGCCGATGGGGCGACCACGATCACGGTGACGCAGGGCGCGGCCGGTTCGCACGACATCGTGCTGGTGAAGAACGTGACCAAAGGCACGTTGACGCCGATCTCCGCGATCGACCCCAGCGTCGGCTTCAGCATCGCTGTTCAGGCGGCGTTCACCGACAAGTTGCAGCTCGTGATTCGGGATGCCTCGGGCAATCAGACCGTGGTGGCGATTCCGCCGTTCCGGCGCGCCAACGCCGACGGCAGCGTGTCGCAGGCGGTGACGACGGAGGGCGGCCATGTCGACGGTCCGGCCGGAATCGGCGTCGACGTGCCGGCCGGGGCGTTTCCGGACGGCGTGATCCTCACGCTCAAGCCGGTGGCCGAAGCCGACTTCCCGATTCAGCTCACAGCCCAGCAGCGGCAATTCTTCAAGTTCACGGGCGGGATCCAGATCGATCTGGGCGGAAAGATTCCGCAGGTGTACCTGAACGTGAGCCTGCCGCTCAGCGGCGGCGAAACGGTGGACGATCAATGGATCGTCGCGCTCGCGTCGCAGGTCGGCGGTCAGCCGCTGCTGCAGTCGGTGGACACGGCTCACGTCATCGACCAGCGCATCCGAACCTCCTCGCCTCCGTGCCCGGGCGTGACCGGAAGCGGGGTCTACGGATTCCTGAAAGCCGACCGGCCGATGGGCGTCGTGTACGGGCGCGGCCCGGTTGCCAACGCCGACGCGCTGTCATCGGCGTACGCACAGGCGATCATCGACATGCAGGCGATCGCCTTGGTGTCGGTGCTCATGCCGACCAGCTCGCCGATGACGATCGGAGGCGCCGAGGGCGACTTCCTGGCGATACAGAACCTCTCGAAGACGTTCTGCCTGCCGCTGCTCGGCAGCCGGCTGAGCGTGACGCCGAATCGTGTCCGGATCGCAATCGCGCCGGGCGATGTGAAGGCCGGCGACCTCGATTTGGCGGTTCACGACGGCGCCCTCAACACCGACGCGCATTTCTTCGCGCCGTTCGCCACCACCTTCAGCGTGGACGGCGGCGACCTGGACGTCTTCAATGGCGTCATGACCGACGCGTTTCCGCACAGCCGGCCGATGGCGCTGACCGCGACGCCGCGGACCTACGTCTCGGTGTCGGTCCACGGAACGGACTTGCAGCTCACGGACACCTCTATCGCGATTACGGACCGCACCAGCAAGAGCAGCTGGAGCTCCGGACTGCAGCCCGCGCCGGTTCGCGACGCGAATGGATTGCCCACGGCGCTGAACGCGTTTTCTGACGTGAACGCGATACTCGAAGGGGCCCCCGGCGACACGTTCGAGGTCGCGATCACCGATGCGACCGGCGTCAGCCGTTCTGTGGCGCTCGCCGCCGTCGCGCCTTACGTGGTTGGACACGGCAACCTCCTGCTGCGTGCGCTTCCAGGCACGATCGATCCGACGCACGACGAAATCGTGGCGTTCAACGCCCGCGTCCAGGCGGCGCAGCAGATACCGGTCAACGGCGTCACGCGCGTCGTGGTGCAGGGTGGAACGTTCTCGGAGGTGCTTCTCGACAACGCGTCGAGCTCCGCGGTCATCGTCGGCGGCGGATTCGTTCACGCCGTCCAGGGCTCTCTCGACGACCAATACACGCTGACGATCAGCTACGAGAACGGGACGGTAGAGCAGCTGCGGTTTCCGAGCTTCCATGTCACGGTCAAGACCACCGGCGGTTCGGAGCTGAAGAAGGTCAACGGCTTCGTGCCGCCGCGCGGAGAGCCGCTGTTCATCGACATCAACGTCGGCGGTCCGCAGCCGCAGCTCACGATCGGCCAGGGCGGGTTTTCGGCTGTCGATCCGCGCGCCCCATTGACGTTTGCGTTCTCCGAGCCGCTCGATCCGGTCTCCGTCAACAATCACCTCGCCGTCTTCGGGGTGGATGCGCAGGGTCATCTCGTCCCCGTGGCCGGCAGCTGGCGGGTCTCGCCCGACGGCCGATCGGTGACCTTCGTGCCGACGGGCACGCTCGCGTTCGGGGCCGACTATCGCGTCGCGTTCAACGGCGTGGTGACGGTGTCCGGCCTGCCGATTCCGGTGAGCTCGCTTCCGGTTCGCACATTTGCTCCGCGGAAGCTCGGATCGGCATTTCTCGCGCTGCCGCACAGCACGGTCGGCGTGGTCAACGCGCCGCCTCCGGGCAATGTGCTTCCGATCAACGATTTCAAGCTGATCCGGCGATTGCCGCCGGTCAACGGTTCGGACACGTTCGTCGTGGCCTCGAGCGGAAACCAGAGCGGCTTCAAGTTCCACAACCTCGACCTCACCGCCGCGCGCACGCCGACCGAAGCGGGTCACACCGCGGGCGGCAGCCCGCGACGGTTGACGCTCATCGAGAACACCAAGAGCCCGGCGATCAACATCACCTATGACGTTCCGCTGATCGGGCAGCCGAGTAAAACGTCGTGCTGGGCAACGGCCGCCGCGATGATCGTGGCGTGGCGCGACCGGCAGCCCGACACCAGCCCGCAAGACATTCGAGACGCGCTGCCGCAGAGTTATTGGAGTCGGTACAGCAAAGGACTGGTTCCCGGCACCCAGTCGCTGTTTTTCCAGACGTGGGAACTCGCTCCGGAGCCGGCACAATCGCGCAGCGTTGCCGACGTCAAGCAACTGCTCGAGACATACGGCCCGTTGTTTGTCGGGACGATGGAGAACCTCCAGGCCCACGACCGGGTCGTGACCGGGATGGTGGGCGACGGCACGCCGAATGGCACGTACCTCCTGATCAACGATCCCTGGGACAAGACCCTTCTCCCACAGTATCTGCAGACCGGCATCTGGCCGGAAAACAACGGTGGCGCCAAGTACAAGGAGAAGTACTCGGACTTCGTCGCGAAGCAGGAAGAGTATGCGCGGCGGCTGTTCCTTGCCTTCCCCGACGCCGTCGCGCTGTGTCATTCAGACCCACCGTTGCCGGGGCGCCAAGATGCGTGCAAGGTCCTGCAGGATCCGGTAGCCAGCGCCGCGCTGCAGCCGTGCGCGAACGGCGACATCGTGGCGTGCGACTACTTGTCCCAGACGGGGCTGATCGCGAACACCGAGGTTCTCCTCGCACATGTCCAGCAGAAACCGCCGGACCTGTTGCCGAACTCCAACGACACCGCGGATCTGCCGTTGCTGGGGGGCACCGGCCTCACCCCGAACGATCCGCCGAACACGACGACGATTCTGAATCTGCTGCAGGGCTGCAATGCCCATGTATCGCTCTCGCCGCTGGGCGCGCCGGTGTTCGCCGGCGACCTGCTGGTCGCGTCGCTGCGGAGCAGTCAGGGGAGCTCGATCGGGTTCTACGACGTCACCGACCTGGCGCATCCCTGCCAGATCGGCGACAAGCCGCTGACCCGCGATCCGGAATCCGTGCCGCCGCCGGCATCCGGGGATTTCTCCGCGAAGGGCACCGTCAAGGGGGCCGGCTTTGCGGGCGGCGTCGCCGTGCTGCAGACGACCAAGGGTTTCGCGGCGTACGTCGCGGTCTCGGAGATCGGCCTAATGGCGGTCGACGTCGGCAAGAACATTCCGGCGCAGTATCCATTCTTCCGGCAGCAGGAAGGCATGTATGCGGGGGACTACGTCGATGTCGTCGCCGTCGGCGGCCAGCTGCTGGCGCTGAACAACAACGAAGGGGGCGACCCGTCGCTCGACGTGTTCGATGCCAGCCTCGCACAAGTGTCCAGCCTCGGCTTCCAGCTCACACTCGGGGTGCCCGGCCTCGGCAACAAGGTTCACCAGTTGCGGGTCGTCCGCAACGTACCGTTCGATCGAAACCAGAACGGCACTCTCGAGGCGGGCGAGAAGGCCGACCTCGCGTTCGTGGCCGGCTCGAACGGCGTGACGATCTTCGACGTCACCGATCTCAATCAGATGGTGGTGCTCGGTGTCGTGCCGATGCCCGGCATCCAGCGTGAGCTTGCGGTCAGCGGAGACGGCAAGACCCTGCTCGTCGGCGGCACCGCCGGCCCGATCATCGGCGGGCTCGACGCGTTCTTCATCGTCGATGTGTCGAGTCCCACCGTCAGCGCGTTGGTCGACCAGAACCACGACGGTCTCGACGATCGCATCGTGTTCAACGCTTCTTACGCCACCTTCGTCGGGGCCTTGAGCCTCGACGACGATCGCGACCTGGCGTACGTCGGCTCGGACGCCGGCGTCGATGTATGGGCGATCAGTAAGCGTGGCTCGTCGGCTTTCGACCAGGCGCCAGTTGCCGATGCGGGTCCCGCTCAAGCGGTCGACAAGAACCAGACGGTGACGCTCGACGGCAGCAGGAGCGCCGATCCCGACGGCGACCCGCTGCACTACTCGTGGACGCAGACAGCAGGGCCGTCGGTCGTGCTCGCCGGCAACGGCACGGCGCACCCGACGTTCAAGGCGCCGCCAACTGAAGGCGAGACGCTGACGTTTGAACTCGTCGTGGACGACGGCACCGCCGCCAGCGGTGCGGCGTCGGTGACCATCACCACCAAGCAGTCGGCTCACCTCACCCTGCGGCCCGCCGTCGCGGCGTTCGCGATCGTGCCCGGCACGAAGCAGCTGACGGTGTCTCTCGATCCCGGCAACGGCAGTGCGGCCACCGACGTCACCGCCGACCCGAAGACCACGTATCAGTGGCTCGGAACCGGCCTCGTGTCCGGCGCCGGCGGCGTGCCGGACGTCACGTCGATCCTGAACGCCCTGAGCGCGAAGCTCGGCGTGCCGATCGGGCTCGCGCAGATCGCCGTCAGTCCGTCTGGCACCCTGACCGTGAATGCACCAGGGCTCCAGGTCGTTCGCTCGCACTACAAGGACGGACCGACCGAGGTCGACTCGGGCTTCACGGTGGTGCTCGCGGGCATCACGCTCAAGGAAATCACGCTGCGGCCGGAATCGCCGATCACGACCCTCGTGGGCGAGCTCACCGAGTCGCTCGGCAGCAGCAAGAATCCGCCGCTGATCCTGACCACCGTCGAGAACGGATACATCTCGAAGAACGGCGTCGTGCTGCTCGACGACGTCACCTTCGAGATGCTGGGCCAGGCCAGGATCAAGTTGGGTGACCTCCTGGACGCGATCAAGCCGCTCGTCAACGGCGCGCTCACCACCGCGCTCGCGGGGGAGACGGGACCGGCGGCGCCGGTGCTCGCGAAGGCGTTCACCAAGCTGATCGGGCTTGGACTGCAGGCCGCCGGCACGCAGCTCCTCGACCCGCTCGAGTCGACCGACACCGACATCGCCACGGTGAGCCAGACGGCGCCGTTCAAGGGACTCGCCGAAGGCAAGGCCGCGGGACTCGCCAGCATCAAAGGTACGCTCGATCTGGGCGACCTGGGGAAGGCGGACGACAGCGTCCTCGTGTGGGTGCTCCCGTCCACCATCACCGCCAAGATCGAGCGGAACGTCACCGGCATCCATCTCTCCGATCCGCCGTCGCCCGGCCCGTCGGTCCGGACGTTCGTCACTGTCGCGCCGATCGCGAACGCCACGATCCCGCTCACCGGCAAGGCCAAAACGACCGCCGAACTGCTGGACCGTTTCTTCCCCGACAGCTCGGCCTCGTGGTCGACGTCGATCGACAAGGACTTCACGATCGGCGTGCCGGCGCCGAACCTGCGATTCCACATCAAGGGCACCGCCACGTCGACCTGCACCGGACCGGACGCAAGCGGCGAAGCGCAGTGCAACGTCGCCTTCAGCAACCTGAGCCTGGGTTTCTACGCGCCCAACAACCTGCGGCCGCTGATTGCGAACGACTACGCAATCGGCGACGCGACGATCGCGGCGCTCGGATCTGCGGACACCTTCGACACGCATATCGTCCACCAGCACGTCGGCGGCGAATCGCCGCTGAGCGCGCATCTGGCGGTCGCCGGCATGGGCAGCGCCGACGATACGAGCGCCCGGATCTATGTCGGCGACGGTCCGCGGCTGACCAAAGTCCTGGTGGACTGCCTCAAGAAGCGAGCAGGCATCCAGTCCGACTGCGATGATTTGGCACCGGTCTCCCAGCAGACGAATGCCACCGACGTCTTCGGCCAGGTCGCCACGGTCGAAGCGGGTGCCGACGTCGATTTCCGGGTGACGGTCAGCAACCCGTTCGACACGCCGTTCACGAACGTCCAGGTGACCGACAACGAATTCTTCTTTGCGCAAGGCGGCGCCTCCGAGTTGCTGCTGAAGACGGAGGTGCTGCAGGTGGGCACCCTCACCAAGGACAACCCCTACAGCGTCGTGAGGACCGTCACGACGCCCGGTCTACAGGGCATTCTGCGCAACGAGGTCAGCGCGCCAGGGTCGCCGTCGGTGAGCGCCACGATTCCGGTGCTGCTGGACCACCTCGTGTTGAGCCCTTCGGTCGTGCAGGTACTCGCCGTCCCCGCGACTGTAGCGATGACGCTGACGCTCGAGCACACCAACGGCTTCGCCCCTGAGGACGTGACCTCGGACGTGGAAACGCAATATCTGTGGCTCGGCGGCGGCTTGACGGACGGCGTCGATGGCGTCCCGCTCGTGCAGAGCATGTTCGCCTTCGTCAACGCCACTCGAGCGTCTCACGGCCTGCCTCCGTTACCGGTCCAGATCGCCGGAGTTACGGTCGACAACCTCGGCGTGCTGCACGCGACGTCGCCCGGCATCCAGATCGTGCGCGCGATTCGCGAAAATGTTAGGTCGAACGTCTCCATCGTGTTCGTGAGCTTGCCTCCGCCGATGATCAACGAGTTCGTCGTAGAGCCGCAAATGGATTGGGACGACAGCGGTCCGGGCGGCGATGGGAAGGCATTCAACGCAGCGCCGGGTTCGAAGACGGCGCCGGACCCCGCGGTCACGCCCGGCGATCAGTGGATCGAGATTCTGACCAACACCGGCACGATCGCCGAGCTCGACAAGTGGACGCTCGAATTCACCGACGCTTCAGGCTCGTTGGTCCATCTGATCCTCGGCCCGACCAATCTGTTCACGACTCCCGGAAGTCCCTACGTCGTGATTGGCAATCCCGGCGGCATCGGTCTGACCAGCGTCGTGCACCTGATCGACAGCTCCGGCGCCGTTGTCGACACAGTCGATCTTGCAGCGGTGCACGCGCTCGTGGGCCTGAAACTGCTCGGGGCGGCCGACGAGTCTGTGGCGCGCTCACCCGATGGGTTGAACAGCCATAGCCCCGGTGACTTCATGCGTAAGCCGGCGACGCTCGGAATGAAGAACCCATAACGAACGTGACGAACACCTGTTCCCGAACCGGTCGCACAAGAGTGAGGCGCGCGCTCGAGCGCGGCGCCGTCATGCTGGCGCTCATCGTGTGCGGCGTCGCGTCGGTGCGGCTCGGCGCCGCGCCGGCCGCCGCGGCCCAGGCGCAGGGACGCTTTGTCGCCAAAGAGGACATTCTCCTCTTCGGCCTCACACTCCACGTCGAGTGCAACCCGAACGAGCTCCCCGACGCGCAGGGGCAGGTGGTGTGCCAGACCGTCCCCAAGGGCTTCGCGACGGCGGTGCCAACGATGTTCGTGGCGCCGCAGTTGCCGGAGAACATCCCGACGTTTGGCCCCGACGCGATCATCATGGGCACCCTGCGGGGGCCGAGCTTCCCGACGCCGCTCGAGCTGACGGCAAAACCGAACACGCCGTTCAGCATTCCGGCGATGTCCGTCGCCGGCAAACATTCGCTCGACGACATCCGCCTGGTCAGCAACGGCCAGGTGCTGCTGCGCGGCGATCGCGAGAGCGTCATCATCGACGTTATCGACAAGCTGCTCGTCACCCAGGTGACCGCGCGGCCGCTGACCGCGGCAGAAGAGCGCGAGAAGGGCCTCGTCTTCGACAAGACGAACTTCCAGGCCTACAACTTCTCGGCCGCGTTCGCCATCGGCGACACCAAGGTCCCGGTCAACTTCACCGTGGTGCTGCCCACGCTGCAAGGCGCCGACGATCTGAGCGCCACGCGGGTCGTGCTGCCCGGGATCGGGTCGGAGCCGGGTCTGCCGAGCCTGCAGACGGTGATTCCAGACAGCCTCAAACAGCTGTCCCTGCAGATCCCGAATCTGACGATGGTCGGCTTCTCGCTCAAGATTCCGGAGATGGCGGGGCAGAACTTCTTCGTGCCGCCGATTCCCGGCGTGATCGTGATCCCGGGCGACATCGGGTTTCTGAACCAGTTCTTCAGCGTGATGCTGATGGTCGGCAACGTCGCGCCGGCTGGATCGAACCTGGTGGTCACCGACCTGACCGCCGAAATCGTGCTGCCGCCGGGCGACGACAATGTCGTCGGTTCGCCCGACGACCCGTTGGCGATGGGCCATACCGAGAAAGGCGACATCTCGCACACGCAGCCAGTGGTGCAGCCCGGCGCGGACGGCAGGCTCGGCACCGCCGACGACATCAAGACGATCGGGCCGGGCGAGACCGGCAACGCCGAGTACTTGATCGAAGGCCGCCGCGAGGGCACGCACATCGTCGAAATGCGGCTCTCGGGAACGCTGCTGGGTCTGCCGATCGGACCCGTTCCGGTCACCGGCATCGCCCGCGGCGCGGTCCTCGTGAGAAATCCGAACTTCACGCTCACGTTCACGCACCCCGAAGTGGTGTCGGCCGGCGAGAAATACTCGCTCGACGTCACCATCACCAACACCAGCGCGTCTCCGGCCAATCTGGTCAGCCTGAATCTCTACCCGCAGTTCGTCACCGGTGCGACGATCCTCGGCGATCCGACCCGGCAGATCGACAGCATCGCGCCGGGCGACTCCTCGACGGTGACATTCGAGCTCGTCGCGCGCGTCAGCGGCAAGGTGTTCGCCACGAACCTCTCGTCGGACGACAACGTGGCCGGCCGATTCAAGCTGAAGACGTCGGTGGGGGAGCTGGGTGTGCCGCTCTCGCCCGACACGCTGGTGCTGCCGAAAGAGGCCGGCTCGCTCCCGCCGTCGCTGCGCGACGCCGCGCTCGGACTTTTGGGCAAGGCCTACGCGGTGGCGACCGCGCCTCCTGCCGCGCTGCCGAAAGACGTGAGCCGCTTCTCGAAGAAGCTCGTGTTCGACCACGCGATCGAAGTGGCCGAGGCCGGCTTGCGGGTCACCCTGCACGAGCCTACCGGCGACAGCGCGCTGCAGCTGCTGATGGACTTCATGGGCAGCAACGTCAGCCGGCTGCCGCAGTTGATCCCAACCCCTGAGGACGCCGCCGCGGCGCGTGTCGATTACGCCGCCTTCGACGATCTTCGCCGCCGCTCGGTGCGCGGCGACGTGCTCGCGCAAGCGGTGGCGTCGCTGCTGCAGCCGAGTCTGGCGAGCGGCGGCGCGGCGGCGTTTCATCTCGACGTGGCGCGGAAGATCTCGTACCGTCCCGGCCACATCTCGGTGATCGTCGATTCGGGCGCCCAGCCGCTGCCGGTGGCGCTCACGCTGCTCGACGCGCAGGGCCGCCGCCTCGGCGGCGTGGACGCGCAGGGCAAGTTCGTCAAGCAGATTTCGTTCGGCGACTACCTGCAATTCGCCAACACCAACGGCGCGGCGACGGGCCAGTTGGCGATGCTCTCCGCTCCCGACGCCGGCGATTTCCGGATCCATCTTGAAAAAACGTCCGCTGCGTCGGCCGACGCGACCTTTACGCTCAGCATCGTGCTGCCCGACGCCGCCGGCAACCTGCGTCAGCTCCTGTTCGCGAACGTGTCGGCATCGCAGCTGCCGACGTTGTCGGTCGATCCGAACGATCCGTACCGCCTGTCGATCGAGGTGGCCGCGAACGGCGTGCCGGCAGCCGGCGCACCCGTCGCGCCGGCCTTGACGGCGATCGCCGATCCGCCGCCGTCGATCATCGGCGCGGTTCAACTGGCACAGGCCGACCAGGTCTGCGTCGATCCGGGCAAGACCCTCGGGCTGTGGGCGCCGGGGCGCGTGATGGCCGTCCTGTTCAGCGAGGAAGTGTCGGCGCAAAGCGTCCAGGACAAGTTCTCGCCCGACAAGATCACGAATTACGTCGCCGACGGCAACCAGGTCGTCGGCGTCGCCCTTCAGCCGGACCGGCGTATCGTCTTCCTCGGGCTGCGCGATCCGGTGGGTCCGTACGTGCCGCGCACGCTCACCGTCTCGGACGTCACCGACCTGCGCGGGCAGCCGATCGTATCGGCGCCGATGCCGATCGAATCGACCGTCGACGATGCCGCCGGCGTGGTCTCGGGGCGTGTGCTGCACGCCGACGGCACGCCTGTGCCGTTTGCGAACGTCCGGCTCTTCTATCCGTGCCCCGCGGGCGAATCCATCGTGTGGATCGGCATCAGCTCGAAGAGCGCGAATGCCAACGGTCAGTACGGCTGGGACTACGTCCTGAGCTCGCCGCGCATCGTTGCGATCGATCCCGAGACCGAGGATTCTCGCGATCTGCAATTCCGCATCGGCCACACCGCCCAGCGTTTGAACGTCGACATCGTCATGCTCGGCCGCGGCAGCCTGCAGGGACGGACGGTCGACGAGGCGGGAAAGCCGCTCAAAGACAGCGCCATCCGCGTATCGAGCTTGACCGACAACAGCGTCTACTCGGCGAAGACCGACGCGGCGGGCCATTTTTCGATCGCCCGCGTGCCGGTGGGCCCGATCTTCATCGAGGCGGTGAATCCGGACGCGCAGGCACAGTTTTCCGTCAGCGAGGTCATTCCGTTCGCGGGAGCGACGACGACGCGCGAGCTCGTGCTGCTGCGCGCCGACAGTCCGAAGCAGGCGGCCGTCAAGAAAGGCACGCTCAGCGGCCATGTCGTGCGCACCGACAAGGGCTCGACCGCCGACCTGCCGGTGATCGTGTACTACGAAACCGGCAGTCAGCCCGGCGTCTTCTGTCCGGGATCGGGGGTCGCCGAATGCGCGGTGGCGCTCGGAAAGGTCGACGCCGACGGCGGGTTCACGTTTGCCGGCGTGCCAGCCGGCGGCCTCCATGTGCGGAGCTTCGATCAGGCCACGCTGCAGCAAGGCGACGCCACGACGGCGCTGCCGATCGACGGCACCGCGTCGCTGACGGTCATCCTTCAGGGCGGCCTCGGCAGCGTCAAGGGCGTCGTCCTGGATCCGGCGGGCAAGCCTGTCCCCGGTGCGCGCGTGGGCGGAGGGCTGAGCCTCGCCGTCACCGACGCCGCCGGGCGGTTTACGCTGACCGACGTCCCGCTCGGGCTGCGCAGCATCACCGCCGTGAGCGACGCGCTGCAGTCGTCGGCGACGGCGCAAGTCAATCTCGTCCGCGTCGGCGAAGAAGTCCCGCTGACGCTCGTGCTCGATTCGGTGGCATCGGTCGCCGGCACCGTCTTCCACGTCGACGGTTCGCCCGCCGCGAACATCTCCGTGTACCTGTTCAAGAGCCTGCCGTCGGGCGGCGGCATCGCGGTGCTGGGTCCGGCGACGTCGGACCCCAACGGCCACTACCAGATCGCCGCCGTTCCGCTCGGCGACTACAAGCTGTCCGCCTTCACCAGCGACTTCACCGACGGCAACTTTGCTGACGTCAGCGTCAAGTTCAACAAGCAGGTCGTCAAGGCCGACGTGACGTTCCGCGGCGGCAACGGCGGGCGCGTCACCGGAACGATCCTCGACACCAACGGGCAGACGCCGCTGAAAGGCCGCGTCAGCATTTCCGGCGATCAGGCGGTCGTCGCCGGCGGGCGTGTCGCCGTTCGCTTCGAGTACGTCCAGAACTCCCGCATCGTCGACACCGATCTGAGCGGACAATTCTCCCTCGGCGGCATCTGGCCGGGCGCCTTCACGGTGCGCGCGGCGGGGGTCTTCAGCCCCGATCCAATCAGCCTCGAAGGCGTGATGCCGGTGCCTACGGCGACCGTGCAGATGAACATCCGCCTCGAGCCGACCAGCCAGCTGCACGGAACGATCTTCCAGAAAAACGGCGTCACGCCCGTGGCCGCGGGCGTGCCCATTCATTACCATTCCACCGGCGTCCAGGTGTTCTGCAGCGAGCTGTCGTCCGGCGAGAGCTCCTGCATCAGCATCCCGAAGGGCATTCAGGACGCCGATGCGGTCACGCAGGACGATGGGACGTTCCTCTTCGCCACGGTGACGGCCGGTCCGTTCACGGTGACGATCGACGAGCCGAGCGGCCACCCGGTGCGTGTCGCGGGAACGGCGCGACCGGGCGAGCGCATGGAAATCTCGGCGCGCCTGCCGGCGGTTGCCGACGTGATCGTCCGGGTGTTCACGAGCGACCTCAAGCCGGTGCCCGGCGCGAAGGTCGATATCACGCAGCTCGATTTCCCGTGTCCCCCGAGCGGCGACTGTACGAACCGCAGCAAGAGGAGCTTCGCCGGGGGCACCCAGCCAGGCGAGCAGCCCGGCATCGCGCAGTTCACCGGCGGCGACGCGGTGATCGAAGGCGCCTTCGTCGTGATGGCGGTCGACGTCAACGGCAACGGCGCCGCGGGTCGCGCTTCCGGCAAGGTGAAGCAGGACGGCAACGCCGTCACCGTCGACCTGTTTCTCTACAGCGCGTCCGGGGTTGTCTCGGGCACCGTACGCCGCCCCGACGGACAACCCGCGCCGAACGCCGAGGTGGTCATCGCCAACCAGGAGGGACCGCTGACGCTCACGGTGACGGATGCCGCCGGCGCGTTCAGGCAGGAACTGATCCCGATCAACAAGCCGTTTACGATCGAGGCGTTCGATCCGGTCACCGCCGCGCGGGGCTTCGGCAGCGGCACGATCTTCGTGGCCGGTCAGGAAGTGCCGGTCTTCATCGACGAGGATCCTCTTGCCGTGGTCACCGGTCATCTCGTGGAGATCGGCACGCTCGCGCCGTTGAAAGGCTGGCAGGTCAGCTTCAGCCAGACGGCGCCGTCCGGACGGCAAGTGAGCTTGCGAACGATGACCGCCGTTGACGGCAGCTTCTCGTTCCCCGGCGCGGCTGTCGGCCCGTTCGTGCTCTCCGCCGACAAGAAAAATATTCAGGCCACCGCGACCGCGAACGGAACGGTCGACCACGGAGGGCAGGCGGTCGACGTCTCGGTCGTGGCCACGATCAGCCGGCCGTCGTTCGGACGGCTGCAGGGCACCGTCTTCAACGCCGACGGCACCCCGGCGGGCGACGCGCAGGTCGACGTCTGCTTCGGCACCTTGTGTCCCCCGGCGGCGGTGACGGTGACCGCCGATCATGCCTCCGGCGCCTTTTCCGTGGAGCATGTGCCGCTCGGCCGCGTGATCGCGGTCGCGCGAACGCAGGACGGCTTGCAGACCGGTTCGGCGCTGTCCGAGGTCGTGTTCGATGGTCAGACGGCGCAAGCGCAGGTCGTGCTGGCCGGCATCAGCTCGATCGGCGGCACGGTGACGTTCGCCGACGGACGTCCCGCGGTCCATGCCTCGCTCTTCCTCAACGCCGATCCGTTCCTCCAGCGGCAGCGCGGGGTCGATCCCGATACCGCGACGTTCTCGTTCTCCGACGTGTCGGCGAACTCCTTCACGATCACCGCGACCGATGCGGTTTCCGGATTGAAAGGGGCGGCGAGCGACGTGCTCCACGCGGGCGAGAACAAGCAGGTGCAGATCGTGCTCCAGCCGACCGGGAGCCTGTCGGCCGTGGTCCAACTCGAGAGTGGCAACCCTGCGGTCGGAGTTTCCGGCGAGCTCCTGATCGGCGGCCACCATTTCTTTGCGCAGAGCGGAGCGACCGGATCGATCAGCTTCGACACGGTCCCACTCGGCGACTACTCGCTGACGCTGCAGGATCCGCTGGGGATCGGCATCGCCAAACGCGTCGGCACCGTCGCCGGGCCGGTGTCGCTCAACACCATTACGCTCGACTCGAGCCGCCCGGTGGTCGCGCAGGTCACGCCGGCCGCCGCGACGACGGGCGTGTCGCACGATCAATCGATCGCGATCGTCTTCTCCGAGCCTGTCGACGTCTGCACCGTCACCACCGCCAACATCATCGTCGGCGACGCGAGCGGTGTGACCGCCGGGACCGTGGTCCTGAGCGACGGGGACAGAACGGCGACGTTCAAGCCGCTCGACCTGCTCAAGGACCAGACGAAGTACAACGTGCGGGTGACCGGTGTCACCGACCTCGTCGGCCATACCATGAGCGCGGATTTCGTGACGTCGTTCACGACCGCCGACATCGCTCCGCCGACGATCGTCGCGCTGAATCCGGCGCCCGGCACCAGCGGCGTGAACATCTTCAGCCCGATCAGCATCACGTTCTCGGAAGCGATCGATCTGGTGAAGTTCCGCGGGCCGCCTTCGCTCGTCGTCACGTCACCGACCGGCGCGGTGGCGGGCCGGACCGATTTTCTGTTGGGTGGCACCGTCGCCGTCTTCACCCCCAACCTGCCGCTCGCCCAGAGCACGAGCTACCACGTTCAGGCCCCGGCCGCGATCGATCTGGCGGGTAACGCCGCGGCGCAGGCCACCGACTACACGTTCACCACCACCAATTTCTCCCCGCCCGCCGTGACGGCGCTGGTGGCGTCGAATGCCGGCAAGGTGATTGAAAACACCGTGGCGACCGTGACCGCCTCCGTCGACACGGGCCACGACATCTCGTTCGTCGACTTCTTTCTGAACGACGTGTTTTCCGGCACGGCGCGCGGGCCGTTCACCTTCAGCTTCCAGGCCATTCCGGCGCTCGGCGTTCCCGGCGACCAGATCAAGGTCTCCGCCGTGGCCACCGATACGTCCGGGGCTCGCGGCATCGTGCCGGCAGTGGCGTTTGTCACGATCCTTGCGGACACGCCCCCCACGATCGCGATCACCGCGCCGCCGGCGGCGACGAGCGCCGCCAACGGGCAGCGCGTCGACGTCACCGTCAAGACGACCGACGACGTCGGCATCCAGCAGGTCAGCTTCCGCGCGCAGACGGGTAAACCTCTGGATGCCGCGACCCACGTCGTCTCGCCCACGGCGACCGGCCGCACCGATCTGTTCGGATTCAACGTTCCCGATGATGCGGTGCCAGGCTCGACGATTGCGATCGACGCGACCGTCAAGGACACCAAGGGGCAGACGTCGACATCGGCCGCGAGCATCACGGTCACCGACTCGGTCGCCCCGGTCGTCACCATCACGGGCGCCACGACCGGCGACCGCATCCGGCCCGGGCAGCAGACGACCGTCGTGGTGTCGGCGCAGGATGCCGGCGCGGTGCGCGCGATCACCTTCAAGGCCGGCGGTGTCGCCATTCTCACGCAGACGCGCGTCGTCGATCCGGCACAGACGTCGGTCGCCGCCTCGTTTACGCTGACGATTCCGGCCGGTGCGCATCCGCCCGACAGCCTGACGCTCGACGCCACCGCGATCGATCGCGCCGGCAACGTCGGCATCGCCGCGCGGGTCATCCTGCCGGTGGCCGACACGGCGCCGCCGTCGGTGACCAGCATCCGTACCAGCACGGGCAAGCTGCAAATCACCGCGGGCTCGACGGTCACGGTGCTCGCCGATGCCTCCGACGACATCGGCGTCTCGCGGATCGATCTCGTCGGCGCCGGCGCGTTCGCCGTGGTCGACGGCAGGCAGATCCTGCCGCCGCTCGTCACCGGCAGCGCGAGCTTCACGATTCACGTGCCGCCCGGCGCGCTGCCCGGGTCGGTGCTGCTGCTGACCGCGACGGCGACCGACCTTGCCGGCAACGCCAGTGCGACCGCCTCCCTCGGGCTGACGGTCATCGCGCTCTCCGACGTGACGCTGCCGCCCTCGAGCATCCTGGAGGCCGGCACCAGCCAGGACGTCGTGGTGCAACTGTCCGGTCCGGCGCCCGCCGGCGGCACGCGCGTCGACTTCGCGACCGATCCCGGTATTGCGAGCGTGACGCCGTTCATCACGATTCCATCGGGGCAGACCACCGGGGCAGTGTCGATCGCCGGCGTCGCCGGCGGGACGGCGTCCATTGCCGCGAAGATCGCCGGCGTGACACGCGGGTCGATGACGGTCACGGTGATCGGCGGCATCGTGCGCGGACTGGTGCTGGACTCGCAGCTCGCCCCGGTGGCCGGCGCGAGCCTGACGGTGATCGATGCGTCCGGTTCGGGATCAGTCACCACGACATCCGATGCCACCGGCGCGTTCAAGGTCACCGGCATCGGCGGACCGTTCGTCACGGTCAAGGCCCTGAAGGACGTCGACGCGACCACCCGGCTGCTCGGCTTCGTCAACGCGCAGATGAATCAGCGCAACGGGTTCGCGACCGTCAACGTCGTGCTGCTCGCGGCGGGGGTCATCCACGGCACGGCGCTGCAGGCCGACGGCCAGACGCCGGTCGGTGCAGGTGTGCGCGTCGATTTGTTCGAAGCCACCGACCTGCTGACGCCGATTGCGAGCCAGTTCACCGCCCCCGGCGGAGCGTTCGAATTCCCGCTCGTCGCGATCGGCCAATACAGTGTGGGCACGTCGGACAACGCCGGGAACCGCGGCCGGGCGCCCGCCAATGTCGCCGGCAGCGGCCAGGATGTTGAGGTGGTCGTGTCGTTCCTCGGCAGCGCGACGGTCGCCATCACGGTGAAAGACGGCGGCGGCAACCTGGTCCCGGGCGCGAACGTGAGCCTCTACGGCTTCAACATCTTCGGGGCGGCGCCGGTGATCACGCGCACCGCGGACGGCAACGGCCAGGCGGTGTTCCAGAACGTCTCGGTCGGCACGTTCCGCAGCGATGCGCAGGATCCGATCACCGGTCGCGGCGGATCGACCGGTGGCGAGGTTGCCGCGAATCTGCAGCCGGTCTTCAAACAGATCACGCTGGCCGCCTTCGGCAGCGTGAACGGCACCGTCTACCGGCCCGACGGCACGACGCCGGTCTCCGGCGCGCTGGTCACCGCCGCCGGGCTGTCGACGACCACCGATACGCAGGGTCGATACGCGCTCACCTTCGTGCCGCTCGGCACGTTGACGGTGACGGCGCGCGACGAGGCGACGCGCGACTTCGGGACGTCGCAGCCGGTGTTCCTCAACGTGCAGGGTGCGGCGAGCACGGCCGACGTGACGCTGCTGGCCCAGGGCACGCTGGTGATCACGGTCACCGACGCCGGCGGAACTCCGGTGAAGGGCGCGACCGTGCTCGTCGGTGGTGTGAATGGCGGCTCCGGACAGACGGGTGACGCCGGTGTCGTGATCATCGAGCACGTGATCGCCGGCGCCTTCACGGTCGATGCGCTGTTCGGCAGCCTGCATGGATCGGCGCCGGGTGTTCTGGCGGCGAACGAGCAGAAGGCGTTCCTCGTCAGGCTGCCGCCGACGGCGAGCATCGCCGGCGTCGTCAAGGCGGCGAACGACGCGCCGGCCGACGCGGGGAAGGTCTTCATCGACGGCACTTTCGTATCGTCGCCGATTGCTGCGGACGGCACCTTCAGGTTCGACGGCCTGCTGCTCGGCAACTACACGCTGTCGGCGTACGACGCCGCCGGCCGCCTGCGGGCGCACACGAAAACGCCAATCGCGTTGTTGCTGCTGAATCAGGTGGCCCAGACCGGCCTGAACTTCGTCGGTCTTGGCACCGTCGGCGGCCGCGTCGTGAACCCCGACGGCTCCAGCGCGCAAGACGTCTCGGTTCAGATTCGCAGCCTGAATGCCGAATTCGGCCGCTTCGCATCGACATCGACCAACGCCGGCGGCATCTATACCGTCGCCGACTTGCCGGTCGGCGACGTCACGGTCAGCGCCGCGAATCCCACGCTGCACCTGCGCGCGGAAGGCAGCGGCACGATCGGCCACGACGGAGACACGATTCCGGTCAACCTTATTCTCGAGAACAACCTGATCGACCTGCCGACGACCCGGTGGGACGCCAACAATTTCTTGTTCGACCTGCAGAAAGACGGTTCGGTCCTGCACGGGACCAACGACGTGTTCAGCGCGCTGTATGCGGGGAAGACCTGGGGCGGGATGCAGCTGGACGTGATTGCCGGCGGCACGCCGACGCGATTCACCGGTGGGGATTTCGGCACCGTGGAGGAAAAGAACCGGGAGATCGTCATCCGCCAGGACGACGTCGCCGGCCTGAGCGTGACGCGCAAGGTGTTCGTGCCCGCGACCGGATACTTCGCGCGCTACCTGGAAACGCTGACCAACCCCACCGACCTGCCGGTCACGGTCGACGTGCGCGTGTCGAGCCATATCCTCCGTCACAACGGCAGCGACCTGGCTCCGGAGGTCTTTGCGACATCGAGCGGCGACGACCTGCTCGACGTCGCCGATCCGTCGACGCGCGATCGCTGGGTGGCGATCGATGACCAGGGCGGCGACCCGTTCGTGTCGTCGGGCCTGCCCGCGACCGCGTTCGTGTTCGACGGGGTCGGCGGCGCACGCGCGGCCAGCTCGGCGCTGTTTGCCGCGTCCGATCCCCAGGTGTTCCGCGGACCGCGCGAGCTGGACTACCAGTGGAGCGCGATCACCGTTCCGCCGCGCGGCACGGTAGCGTTGATGCATTTCGTCGTGCAGGAGACGACGCGCCCCGCGGCGCAGGCCGCCGCGGAACGGCTGCTGCAGCTGCCGCCCGAAGCGCTTGCAGGATTGAGCCTCGAGGAGCTGGTGCAGGTCGAGAACTTCGCCGCGCCGAGCGACGGCGTCAGTACGGTGGCGCCGATGGCGCCGCTGACCGGCACGGTGACTGGACGGGTGTTCGCGTCGGACGGGACCACGCCGGCCGCCGGCGTGCCGGTCTGGTTCCAGAGCGGCAACCCGCTGTTCCGCAGCTACCAGACCACGACCGCCGCCGATGGCGGCTTCACGTTCGCATCGGTGCTGACGGAGAACGGCACGTCGCAAGCCATACCGATTGAAGGCTTCACGCTGAGCGCGTATCACCCCGTCATTGGCGGCCAGCTGCCGGCGCCGCCGGCGGCGGGGGTGTTCGCGGCCGGGTCGGACAGCGCCCAGCGGGATGTCCTCTTCAGCAGCACGGGCATCTTGAAGGGAATCGTGCGGCTGAACGGCGCGCCGGTCACGCGCGGACAGATCTCCGCCGGCGGAGTATTCGGCACGACCGGGATGAGCTTCAGCATCGGGACGGCGAACGACGGCAGCTACGTCTTCCCGCTGATGCCGCCGACGGTCTTTACGCTCTCGGCGATCGCGTTCCCGCCGGCCGGCGCGGTCGAGGCGCGCACCGCCGTCACCGTCGTCGCCGGACAAACCATCATCACGGACGTCGACATCGACACGGTCGCGCCCCTGGTCTCGATTGCCAGCCCGGCGCCGAACGCGTCCATCGATCCGCGCAACCCGCTTGCGGTCACGGTGCAAGTCACCGACGCCGGCGGCGTCGCCGACGTGTCGCTCGCCGCGAGTGGCGTCGCGACGTTCGCCGAGACGCGGACGATCGCGCCGACGGCGACGTCGCGTGCGGAAGTGTTCAGCGTGCCCTTTGCTCTGCTGCCGATGGCCGGAGGCACGGTGACGCTCACCGCCACGGCCCGCGATCGGGCAGGCAACCAGGCGAGCGCCGCTCCCGTGACGGTGACGGTCCGCGACGTCGTCTCACCTGATGTCGTGCTGGTGTCGCCGGCGGCGGGCACGGTGGAGGTCGAGCCGACGACGAACCCGGTGGTCCGGTTCAGCGAACCGATCGCCCGCGCGTCGGTGACCTCCGGATCGTTGACGCTCTCGAGCGGCGGCACGCCGATTCCGGTCAGCTACCTCTTTGCGGAGGGCGATCGGGCCGTGACCATGGTGCCGGCGCAGCCGCTCGCGTTGAATCGAACATTCACGATCGTCGCGACGCCCGGCATCATCGACATCGCCGGCAATGCGCTGACCGCGCGGCTGTCGAGCGCGTTCAGGACCAAGTCGCCGGATACGACGCCGCCGAGAGTGTCGGCGATCGTGCCAGCGAACGGCGCCGCCAACGTGCCGGTGGGCGCCGATGTCGAGATCGCCTTCACCGAGCCGCTGGCCAGAACCACGATCACCTCGTCTACGTTCCGCGTCAGCATCGGGGGGTCGCCGGTTGCGGGTCACTTCGCGTTCGCCAATGCCGACGCGATCGTGCGGTTCGTTCCCGATACGCCGCTGCCGTTCGACGCCATCGTCCTGGTCCAGCTCACTTCGGCGATTACCGACGTCTGGGACAACGCCCTCGTCGATGGAACCGGGCAGGCGCTGACCGTCCCGCTGACGTTCACCTTCGCGACCGGCACGTTCGGTATCACCAGCCCTGCGGCGGGCACCGAAGTGCTGGAGAGCTCGTCGCTGCTGCTCCAGGTCAAGGCGAGCCCGGCGCTGACGGTCGCGACCGTGACGTTCACGGTCAACGGCACCGTGCTCCCCGCTGCGGCGGGCCCGCCGTTCACGACGACGTTCGCTGTCGGCACGGCGGCGACGATGCCGACGCTGACGATTGTTGCTGTCGGCCGCGACGCCAGCGGCGCCCAGGTCGCGCAGGATCAGGTGATCGTGCCGGTCGCGGTCGGATTGCAAGCGGGCCAGAGGCTGGTCGGGGTGGCGCTGGGCGGCTCGTCGACGGTGCGACTGTTCCTGCCGTCGCCGATTGCCACCGATCTGCAGGTGCAGCTGACGGCGGTCGACGGAACGATCGCGGCGCCGGCCGTCGCCTCCGCCGTGATTCCCGCCGGCGAAACCGATCTCGCCGTTCCCGTGACGGGGCTCGCGGCCGGCGCCACGACGATCGTCGCGACGTCGTCGCGGGGCACCGCGTGGGCGATCGCGTCGGTCAGCGCACCGGTCGCCAAGACGATGCCGATCGAGGCGTCCGACGCCCTGGTCGCGGTGATTCCGCGCCGCAGCCTCGGCCAGGTGTTCCTGGCGGCCGGCCGGGCGCAGACGATTCCGGTGGCGTTGTTGTCGGCGCCCGCGGGCGCGGATACCCCGGTCACGATTTCGAGCAGCAATGCTGGCGCGGTGAGCGTCGCCGGCGACGTCGTCATCGCGGCGGGGAGCCAGATTGCCAACGTTCCGATTACCGCCGGCGGCGCCGCCACCGCGACGTTGACGCTGAGGGCCGGCAACGAGATCAGTCAGCTCACGCTTGTCGTCGGCCCGCCGTTCGCCGGCGCGCCGCCGGTCGTGTCCAAGCCGGTCGGTTTCGTCACGCTCACGCCGCCGACGCTCGGCAGAGTGTTCGCGCCGGTCGGGGCACACTCGACGATCAACCTGCGGCTCCTCACGGTTGCGGCAGCCGCGGACACTGCGGTGTCGGTCGCCAGCAGCAACCCGAGCGTCGCCAGCGTCGCCGGCGCGGTTACGGTTGCCGCCGGATCACAGAGAGTCAGCTTCGATCTGACCACCGGCGTCGAGGGCACCGCCACCTTGACCCTGCGCACGGCGACAGACGTCCGCCTGCTGACCGTGTTCGTCGGAACGGCGCCTCCCGACGTCCTGCCGGTGACGGTTGCGGAGCCCGTCGGCATCGTGACGCTGCAGCCACCGCTCGTCGGCCGCGTGTTCGGCGCCGTCGCGGGGCACACGGTGGTAACGGTGCGGCTGTTGTCGGCTCCGGCGACCGTTGCCACCCCCGTCACCGTCGTCAGCAGCAATCCGAGCGTGGTGGCCGCGGCTGGAACGATCACTATCGCCGCCGGTTCGCAGACGGCGACGCTCGACCTGGCGAACGGCATCGAAGGCACGGCGATCTTGACGTTCCGCGCCGCGGGCGAGGTCCGCCAGTTGTCGGTGGTGGTGGGGACGCCGCCCGCGGGGACAGTGCCGGTGGTGATCGCGCCGCCGGTTGGCGTGACCCTGCTGCAGCAACTGCAGCGCGGTCACGTGTTCAGCCCGGTGGGTGGACAGTCGAGCGTGACGCTGACGCTGCTCGCGAGCGCGGCGAACGTGGACACGCCGGTGTTCATCACGAGCAGCGATGCCAGCGTCGCCGGAGTCGGCCCCGCCCTGATCGCAGCCGGAAGCCGCTCCGCGACGATCCACATCCAGACCGGCGTTCAGGGCGTGGCAACGCTGACGCTCCACGTCGGCAACAGCACCGGTCAACTCGTTGTCGTCGTCGGCACACCGCCGGCGGCCTTGCTGCCGATTATTACGGCGCCGATTGTCGGCCTGGAGATTCACAAATGATGGCGACCGAAGCCGGTCTTCGATACCGAGGAGAACAGGTTATGGAGAGTGCACAGATCGTTTCGTCGCGTCGGCTGTGGGGGCTCGGCCGCATCTGCGCGGTGGCGGCGGTCGCCGCGGTCGCCATCCTGTCGCGCGGATCGGTGATCCACGCGCAGGTATCGCTCGACATCTGCGGGTGCACGAACAATCCCGCGTCGCTCGGCGATGTCGATGCGGCCAATCTCACCGCGGCGCAGCAGCAGGTGATGACCAGGGGATTCCGAACACTCGACATAAAGCTGCCGCCCGATGGCGTGCTGGTGTTCGACAGCCTCAACCTGCGATTTGCCGCGAACGAGTCGTGTTGCCTAACCGTGACGTTCACGCGGAGCGTGGCCAACAGTCCGGCCACGCTGCTGGTCAAAGGGAACGTCACCATTCCATCGAGCGTCAACCTCCAGCTGAGCGGCGAACAGGGAACCGATGCGAACTCCAACGTGCTGGGCACGGGCGGTCGCGGCGGTCCGGGAGGATTCCGCGGCAACGACGGCGCGTATCAGCTGGTGAATTTCGCCACGATAGGCGGCACCGGTCTCGGCCCCGGCGGCGGCGCGGGCGCCACGACCAGCCATGACGTCGGCGGCTTCGTCACAGGTTTCGGCGCAGCGGGGACGTTCGTCGGCGCGACCGATCTGCTGCCGCTCATCGGCGGGTCCGGCGGCGGCGGCGGTGCTTCGACCAGCAACGCGCCAGGTTGCGCGGGCGGCGGCGGCGGCGGCGGCGGCGGTGCGCTGCTGATTGCGGCCAACGGGACCATTCAGCTGGATGGCACGATTACCGCGGATGGCGGCCGATTTGGATCCCTTGGAGGGGCCGCAACCTGCTCGTCTTACGGGGGACCGGGCAGCGGCGGCGCCGTTCGACTGCTGGCCTATACGATTCAGGGGGCCGGCAACATTTACGCGCGAGGAGGACAGGCGGCCGCTGGACCGGCGGGTGTGAACGGCGCCATTCGCCTCGAAGCGCTGAACAATACGCTGACGGTCGGCGCGACCACGCCGCTGGCGACGCGGGCCCCGGGGCCCGGCCCGATTGTCAATGTCATCACCCCAACCGTCGCCATCACGTCGGTTGGCGGTCAGCCCGTGCCGTCGCCCCCGCAGGGCGGAGTCGGTATCGTCGATCTGGTGCTGCCGATTCCGGGTTCCACGTCGGTCGCGCTGACGACCTCCGGCGTTCCGACGGGGACGACCGTCAACGTCACGGTCAAGCCGCGGGTCGGCGGCGCGCCCGTCACCACGCCGGTGACGCTGACCAGTTGCGATCCGAACGGCGTGTGCCTCGCGAGCGTGTCGTTCGACCTGGCGGCCGGCGCGTATTTCGTCGAAGCGCGTGCAACGTTCCAGACGCCATGAGCCGTTGGCACAGACGTCTGTCGGTGGCACTGTTCGCGGCCTGCGTGATGTCGCGCGGCGTCCGTCTGGGCGCCGACGAACGGAAGCTGCTGCCGGCGTTCACCGTGGTGGCGCCGACGGGCGCCGCCGTTGCCATCTCCGAGCTGTCAACGGAGCCGCACGCGCTGCTCGTCTATGTCGTTCCGGACTGTCGAGCGTGCGACCGATTAATCGCGGCGTTGATCGACTGGCAACCCACGCTTCCAGCCAATCGATTGGTGATCATCATCGGTGCCGCGACGGACCCTGCGCGAACCTACGCACAGGACCGTCACATTGCCGGGACGGGCGGCATTGCCTGGTACGCCGATCCGCTTCAAACCGGAGCGTCGGCGCTCGGGTTGCAACACATGCCCGCGCTCGTCGCGCTCGACGACGGCCGGGTGGAATGGACCGTCTCGGGAGTACTGAACGCACCGAGCGCGCTCGAGTCGATCGTCAGAAGCTGGACGGCACGGTGACGCCATCGCTCACGCGGTGGATTGCGAATCGGCATAGATTGCCCTCCTAATGGAGGGCGGGCGTCGAGTCCGCCAAGGAGGAGCGAATATGTGCGATCAGGATCGGTTTGAGAGGGATTGACAGGAGTTCGAAGCGCGGGGGCTGGTGACACGGCGACCGTTCGGCCGCTGCTGGGCGCGACGAGGTTCTCGCGCCCACCGGCGACACGACACCCTGCTCGTCTACGGCTACGTCGAACCGGCAGATCCGCGTTTGTCATCAGGTCGCGCCGCCGGCGCATTCTGAAGGCGGAGGCGGGCGGCGCGGGTCGACAAGGAACGGGGCTGCGTTCAACAGTGTCGACGCTTTGCCCCAGGCGCTACGCTGGCGATCCTGCCATCAATCCGCTGGCATCAGGCCCTCTCTGTCGCCTCACCAGCAGGTGAGGGTCAAGATGGCACCTTGGCCCTGAATTTCCTGGCCCGTGCTGCAAGCATCGTCAGCCACTGGATTTCGAGGTCGGTGCCCCGGCGGAACAGGTCGATCCACTCCGGCGGGAGCACCGAGAAGTCGATCGCGTGGCGGCCCCAGTCCGGACGCCGGCCGTCGTAGTCGGTGAAGCCGTACTCGCGCGCCAGCTCCCACGAGCTGAGGAGCAAGCCCGTGCGGTGCCGCACCTTCGCATCCGCGGCCAGCGCGGCAATCGCGCGCCCCACGAACAGCGGCGACTCCGACACCAGGAAATTCGGATCCTTCGTGCCCGCCTCGCGCCAGGTGTCTTCGGTCACCTCGAAGTGCTGCAGCATCGTTTCCGAGCGGAGGAAGCCGGGCGTGACGGCGAGGACGGTGATGCCATGCGCCGCCAGTTCGGTGGCCCACTGGAGCGGCAGCACCTTCTGCGCGGTCTTGACCGCATGCGCCACCGGGTTCGCGCCGCCGCCGATGATGTCGTTTTCGGTCACTTCCACGATCAGGCCACGCTTCGCCGGCATCATCGCGAGCGCCGCATGCTTGGCGGTGATGATGCGCGAGGTGAGCCCCTGCCGGAACATCGCGTCGGCCTTCGTGAGATCCGTCTGCCAGAGGAAGCCGTGCTTCTTCAGCAGCGGATCTTCTCCGGCCACACTGTCCACGACGACATCGAGGCGATGGTGGGTGCGGAGGATCCGGCGGAACAGCGCAGCGACCTCGCGTTCGCTCGTGTGATCGACGCGCACGGCGATCGCGGTACCGCCCGCCGCCTTGATCAGCGCCGCGGTCTCGTTGATGGTCTCGGGCCGCCCGTACGGCGACGGCTTGCCGGTAACACTGCGGCCCGTGCAGTAGACCGCCGCGCCCGCTTCCGCGAGCGCGCGTGCGATGCCGCGGCCGGCGCCGCGCGTGGCGCCGGCGACGAGAGCCACGCGTCCAGCGAGCCCCTTCTGGATCGATTTCCGGTTGGCCATGATTGCGTTATGCTGCCGCGTCCGAGACCATCAGGGCATGGATGTCAGTCGCTCGAAACTAAACAAGGCTGTCGTTCATGTCAAGCGAGCACCGATCGGCCCCGGAGTCTTCGAACCAATCTGCTGTTTCTTCCGCTGAAGATCGTCTGACGCGAGAATTCAGGATCCGGCGCCGGGCACGCGCCGGCGAGAAGACTCGGATAAGGAATGTTCCGCAAGTCTAGCCTCCCGGTGGTGTCGTGTGGCTGTTCGCCGATCAATCAACCCCGCTCACGTCAGGACCAGGGCGGACGTAGACGTAGGCGATTCGGTCGTCGGTCTGCTTCAGCGCGCGGGTGAGATCGCGGATCGCCTCGCGCAAATCGGCGAGCGTCATGTCTGATCGGAAGTCGAGCGTGAGTGCGACGAGCACCGACTTCGGGCCGAGGTGCAGCGTCGCGATGTCGACGACGTTGTCGATGCGCGCGTCGTTGTGCAGCAGGCGCTTGATGTCGGCCATGACGGGCGGCGCGACCGCTTCGCCGGCGATCAGGCTGCGGGTTTCGTTGGCAAGCACGAAGGCGACGGCCGTCAGGAGGCCGCCGATCGCAATCGACGCGGCGCCGTCCGCCCAGCGGATGTGGAACACGGCGGACCCGAGCACGCCGAACGCGGCGATCGCGATCCCGGCCAGCGCCGCGGAGTCTTCCAGCAGGCTGGCATAGAGGCTGGGGTCCTTCGAGACGTGGATGAAGGTCCACAGCGGGACGTCGCGGCCGCGCACCACGCGCTTGAACTCGCGAAACGCGATCGCGAGCGTCGAGCCTTCGAAGACCGCGGCGATCGCGAGCACGGTGAAACTGGTCGCCGGCGACTGAATCGGCTCGGGCGAGACGATGTGCTGCACTCCCTGATACAACGACACGCCGCCGCCGAGCAGCAGTACCATGACCGCCACGATGAAGGACCAGAAATAGCTCTCCATGCCGTGGCCGAGCGGATGGCCGGCGTCGGCCGGCCGGCGCGCGCGCGACTGGCCGACGAGCAGCAGCAGCTGGTCGGCCGAGTCGACGAGTGAGTGCACGCCTTCGGTGAACATCGCACTCGAGCCGGAGACGCCCCAGGCGACGAACTTGGCGACGGCGATCGCGACGTTACCCGCGAGCGCCGCATAGACGACGCGCGCTGAACCGTCGGCCCGCTCGCGCCGCGCGGTCGGCGCGCCCGCTCGGGCGACCTGGCGCATGGCGTAGTGTACGCCGAAGCTCACGCCGGCCCCGCGCGGCGGCTGACACGACGCGCGCTCTCGACGCGACACCCGCGTAACGTGGAGACGCTAGGTCGCGAGATCGACGCGGTCTTCGGCGAGCGGAGCGGGGGAGACCGCGGCGGCCGTGCGGCTCGTCGCCGGACCGTCCGCGACAGGCAGGTGGCGGTCGGCCCAACGCTGGCGCACGACGCCGGCAAAGAAGCAGAGCCACAGCTCGTAGTCGAACGCGGTGGCGACGTGGCCCTGCGCCGCGTGCCAGGCGAGGGCGGCGGCAGTGTGTCCGGCTTTCGCCAGCAGATGGACCGGCACGCCGCCGACACGCCGGGCACCGGCGTGCGGCGGGTGCTGCAGCTCCGGCTCCTCGAGATCGAAGCCGCCCTGCTTGAACAGCAGCGCGCGGCTGATGCCGTGCCAATACAGCCATCGCCGGAAATACTGCTTCTGCAGACGTTCGGCGACGACGAGGTGGTGAACGACCATGTCCGGCAGATAGAAGCCGCGCGCGCCGGACGCCCGCGCCCGCAGATGCCACTCGCGCTGCGCCTGGTTCCGCAGTGTGCCGGACTTTCGACCGAGGCGGTTGTCGAACAGCCCGACCCGCTCGAACACGTCGCGGCGATACGCGACGTTGACGCCGAGCGGCCACGAAATCCCGCAGCCGAACTCACGTACCGAGGTGCCGTGATCGAGCAGCGCGATCACTTTCGCATGGAGGCCGCCCCGTTCGGCCAGCCACACAGGCTTTTCGCCGCCCCAGAGCGGCAGGACGCGGCCGCCGACGAACTCGCACTGGTGCTTGTCGAACCCGGCGAGTGCGCGTTCCAGCCAGTCGGCCTCGAAGCGCGCGTCATCGTCGGTCGCCGCGATCACCTCGCCGGTCGTCGCCCTGATGCCGCTGTTCAGCGCCGCGTACTTGCCTTCCTCAGCTTCGAACAGATACCGCAACGGAAATGGATACCAGCGAGCGGCGCTTTCGACCACCTGCCGCGTCTCATCGGTTGAGCGGTTGTCCACGACCAGCAGCTCGAGGTCACACGGTCGCCGGATGGCGGCCAAGCTGGCGAGCGTATCGTGAAGGTCAGCCGCGCGGTTGGCTGTCGCGATAATGATCGATGCGTGCATCTCGACTCCTGCTGAGCCCGTTACCCTCGCGTCGTGGTCGCAATAGCTGCGCCACCTGAGTTCTCAGCTGTTTCCTCGGCCACAGGAAATCGAGCGCGCCTTTAGAGCAGACGGATGCCGTACCTGATGAAGGCAGTCGCCAACAATGAGAACGGACGTTGACCGTCAACATGGCGCAGATGCGCGGAATGCGATTTGCTGCCGAGCCACGCGCATGAGCCCGCGACGGCGAACCTTCATCAACATCCTCATCGGATTTGTGATCGCCGGATCGGCATACGACATCGTCACGGATCAGGAGCACTGGCCGTTTTCGCAGTACCCGATGTTCTCGGGGGTATGGCGTAGCTCGACATTTACGTGGCTGCGCCTGTTCGGTGTCACCGCGGATGGCCGGGAATTTCCGCTCGACGCCAACCGCTACGTCGCACCGTTCGACCAGTCGCGGCTGCCGAAAGCCTTGAGGCGGATTCTCGACGGACGCGACGGCGACGTCCGCGTCCGCCTGGCGCTCGCCGACTGCCTCGCGCGCTACGAACAGCTGCGTCGGGACAAGTCGCACGACGGTCCACCGCTCACAGCGCTGCGGTTGTACGAGCTCGAATGGACGATCGACGCGCAGGCCGCGAACGTCAATCGGCCGGATCGGCGTACCTTCATCGCCGAGGTGGCGCGCTGATGCGGCGGCTGCTCGCGCGCTGGAATGCCTTCTGGTTTGCGCCCGCCCCGGCGTTGACGCTCGGAATCTGCCGCGCGCTGTTCTTCGCCCTCCTGTTCCTGTGGCAGTGGCACCACGATTTCTCGGCGTGGGGCCGCTATTCGTCCGTGTTCTGGATGCCGATCTGGCTGTTCGAGAACGCGCACGTCCCGCAGCTCTCGGCGCAGACGATCGGCGCGCTGCAGTCGCTGTGGAAGGCGTCGCTGCTCCTCAGCGCCATCGGCCTGTTCACGCGGCCGGCGATGGCGGTCGCCTTCGTGCTCGGCGCCTACCTGATGGGACTGCCGCACAACTTCGGCCAGACCCAGCACTTCGACACGCTCGTCGTGTTCGCCACCGGCGCGCTGGCGGTATCCCGCGCCGCAGATGCCTGCTCGCTCGACGCGCTCCTCGCCGGGGCGTCGGGCCGATCGGCGTCACCACCGCCGGACGACGGCGAATACCGGTGGCCGATTCGGATGGTGTGGGTCACGATGTCGCTGATCTTCTGCGCCGCGGGGCTCTCGAAGCTGAGGCACTCCGGCCTCGAGTGGATCTTCTCGGATAATCTCGCGCTGCTCCTGCTGCGCCAGCAGTACCACATCTCCGACGGCGAGCCGTTGACGCGCTGGGGGATTCCGGTGGCGCATCACCCATGGGCCGCGCGCGGGATGGCGTTGATGTCGGTGTCGGTCGAGACGCTGTTTCCGCTCGCGCTCTTCAGCCGCCGCGCGCGCATCGTGCTCGTCCCGGCGGGGTTCGGACTGCTCGTCGGCATCCGGACGCTGATGGGACCGACCTTCGAACAGTTCATGATGTGCGGCGTCTTCTGGGTGCCGTGGGCGGCGGTCGTCACCGCGCTGCGCCAACGATCGCCGTTCCGCGCCGTGCCGCGCCTCTGGGCCGCCCCGGGCCGTTCGGTTCCTGTCTCGCCGCTGCATGACGGGATCGACGCCACCGACGCGCGCGCCGATCGCCCGGGGGTGCGGGCGGCCAGCTGACCGCTTGGTGCGTCAGCGCGCGGAGGCGCGACCCGTTCGAGCCACGCCGGTCATTGCGCCGCGGACCGAGAGGTAGCGGCGAGCCGCGTCGTCGCCGACGCCGCCATCGCGTCGTAGTAGGTCGTGAATCGCTGCGGCTCGGCGGCGCCGCCATACGCCTTGAGGTTGGTCGCCCACCGATAGCCGATCGGCTGATAGAGGAGTTCGGCGTCGACAACGAACGGTCCCTGCGCGCCGGCGAGCGCAATCGCGTATCGGACGCGATCCGAGCCGCCAAGGAAATCGGGATCATCCAGCGCGCCGCCTTGCACGGCGATGTCCGGCTCCGCGGTGCGTTTGTCGAATCCGCGCGGCAGCAGCCGGTTGTCTTTGATGTAGCGCACGCCGGTCAACAGTCCGGTCGTCACCGCGCCGCTGGTGTCGGCGATGACACTCTCGTAGATTTGCACCTGATCCGCGGCCGTGATCTCTGTGTAGTGCGGTTCGAATGCGGCGGCGTCGGCATCGTTGTCGTTGCCGCAAATCGAGCCGTCTGGATTCACTGCGCCCGATTCGAAGATCGGCCGCCCGCTGCCGTCGCGCACGACGACGTGGAGCCAGGCGCGGCGGGACGGATACGCGGTCGGCAGCTTGTGTCCGCCCAGGTTCTCGATCGCCACCGCGAGTCGGAGCCGCCCCGCCTCGACGCGCAGTTCCTCGATTGCCACGGTCGCCGCCTGCGAGCCGAGGTACAGGCCGGTGCGGTCGGCCGCGGTCGCGAGCTCCTGCGGCGGCGCCGTGACGTCGAGCGCATCGCGATAGCGGTTCAGCATCCGCTGCATGAAGAAATTCGCGCCGACGAACGTGTGTCGCGATACGCCGTCACGCGGCACACCGAACACCCGTGTGACAGCGACCGGTTCGCCGACGGCCGGCATGTGACACGACTGGCAGCTGCGCGAAGCCTTGAATTCGCTGTGCAGCCATTCCTGGTAAGGGACCTGCTCCGGCAGCCGCCCGGCCGGCTTGCCGTCCGGGCCGAGCGCCTCGGTCATCAGCGTATGGCACGTCGCGCAGATCTCCGACTGCCGGATGTGATCCGACTGCGTCGGCCGGTAGCCTTCCGACGACGTCCGCATGATCCGCGTGTGGCCGGCCTCGATCTGGAAGGGGCCGTACTCGGGCCGCTCGTCTGCGGTCACCGGCGGCGCGATCACGAATCCGCCGTTGAAGCTCTCGCGCGTGCCGAGACGCGCCGGGCTGATTTGATGGCAGACCGAACACGACACGCCATCCGCCGCCTGGCGGCCTTCTTTCTCGTCGCGGGCGAACGGCAGGTGCGAGAACACTTCGCCCCTTCGTCCGCCCAGCTTCGCCGAGTAGCGGGTGATCGGCATGTGGCAAATCGAGCACTCGTCCTCGATCGCGGATTTGGCCGATGGATGGTCGATCGATTCGCGGCGGACGCTCGCCTGCCAATAAGGGTCGCGCGACGAGTTGGCCATCATCGTCGTGCGCCAATCGTTGCCGATCGAGATGTCCTCACCCGACGCGGTCGTCAGGCCGTTGTGACACGCAACGCACCGATCGGACGTCTGGAATTGCGGAGCGGCTGCTTTCATGCCGGCCGCGGTAGTGGTCACGATCGTCAGGACAATCACCGACACGGCGGCTGCGACCGCGAGCCAGAAGTACCGCAACGTCCGTGTCCTCACTTCCATCCCTCGAAGAAGCCGCCGTCGAACCAGTCCCACAAGAGGTAGAACACGACCTGTTTGGGCCGTCCCGCGCGGTTGGTCGTCGGTATCTGATAGCCGACGTTCACGCGGATATGCTGCCGGCGGTTGAGCGTGACCTGGAATTGCGGCACGACATCGATGTTTGCGGTCGCACCAGCGACGAACTCGCGATCGCTGACGAGCTCGAACATCGGCGACCACATCCGCCCGACAGCGTCGGCGCGAATGCTCTTGCCCACGGCGGCGCGCCAGAACAGGGTGCGCGCCGCGTTCTCAGTGGAGGTGGGCTGGTCGGTGCCAAGCTGAAACTGCACGAAGGCGTCGGCCGGCAGCAATTGGCCGTAGCTCGCGAAGGCACCGAATGTCGTCACGCCGCTGCCGATGCCGCCGGTCGTGTTGCCGCTCGGCAGGATGATTTCCCCCTGGCCGCTGAGGATGGCATTGCGGCTGGCAAAGACGACGCGTTTCAGCCCCACGGCAATGTCGCCGACGCCGCGGACGCGATGCCCGGTATCGTCGTGCAGAACGCTGAACGGCACCGCGATCTCGAGCTGATTGCGCGCGCTGAGGCGATACTCATACCCGAGCTCGCTGTCCACGTCGGGCGAGTGCTGCGCGCCCACGGCTGCGGTCACCACGGTTTCGCTCTCCGGAAACGCCTTTTCGGTCCGCAGCGGCCGCGGCAGGTTCAGCTCGCCGCGGGGAAACGACCGGTCGCGGCACAGTGTGCGGAGGTGCGCAATCACGGCGTCTATCTGGGCCGGCGTCAGCTCCTCGCGAAACGACGGCATGATCGGCGAGAACCCACGGCCGTGTCCGCCATCGCGGATCGTCGCGCGCCAGTCAACATCGAGTTCCGGCGTGGTGCCGGCGCAATCGGTGAAATCAGGAAAGGTGGCCGGCTTGTCGAATCCGATCGTGGCCTGCGGCGCGCCCTGGCCGTTCGGCCCATGGCACCCGGCACAGCCCGCCTGAAAAATCGCCTCGCCGCTGGTCAGCGCGCGGGCCGCCGGCAGGTCGGTCTGCCCTGCGAAGGATGGCGATGAAAATGAGAGCACGGTGAGAAGAAGCGCCGGTCCGAATCGCACGTGCCATGTAACCACAAAGCGCCGGGGGGAGCAACGCGTCGGGGCCATCGTTCGCGACCGTCACGGTGTATCATCTGCCCGCAGAATCGGGGCGGCGCTCTGCACCCCGCACCACGCACCGCGGCCGCGTGGCGCCGCACCGGGCGTGGCCTGTCACCATCGTCGCAGCACCAGGAGCATGCCGTGAACGTGATGCAGGCGATTGTCGAATGAAGCGCGCCGCCGCCGCGATCGTTCTCGCGCTGATCGCGGCCGGACGGGCCGCGGATCGCGGAACGACGATTACCGGCGCTGATCTGGCGGATGGCACCGGTGCCGCGCTGCGGCGCGCCAATGTCCGGTTCGTCAGCGATCGGATCGTCTCGGTCGGCGACGTCACGCCGCAGCGCGGTGACACGGTGATCGACGGCCACGGGCTGGTCGTCGCGCCCGGGTTCATCGACATCCACAATCATTCCGCCTCCGCGCTGGCGACCGATCCCGCCGCCGAGACGCAGGTCTCGCAGGGCATTACCACGCTCATCGTCGGGCCCGACGGCGACTCGCCGTGGCCGATCGCCGATTACGTCGCCGCGCGGCGCAGCGCGCCGGCGTCGGTCAACGTCGGGACATTCGTCGGCCACGCCACGGTGCGGCGGCAGGTGATGAAGGACGACTTCAAGCGCCCCGCCCGCGCCGACGAGATCGCGCGGATGGCGCTGCTCGTGGATCAAGGCATGCGCGAAGGGGCCGTGGGCCTGTCGAGCGGCCTCGAGTACGAGGTCGGCGGCTACGCCGACACGGCCGAACTGGTCGAGCTCGCGAAGGTCGTGGCGCGCTATGGCGGCGTCTACATGTCGCACATCCGCGACGAAGCGGACAAGACCTTCGACGCGTTGAAGGAAGCGATCGCGATTGGCGAGGGGGCGGACGTCGCGGTGCAGATCTCGCACATCAAGCTGGGCACGGTCGGTGTCTGGCACCAGGCGAGCGAGGCGGTCGCGTTGATCGAGGCGGCGCGCGCGCGCGGGGTCGACGTGACCGCGGACGCATATCCGTACAACGCGTGGAGCTCGACCATCACCGTGCTCGTGCCGGACAAGCGCTACGACCATCGGCCAAGCGTCGAGCGCGCGCTCGCCGACGTCGGCGGCGCGGCGAACGTGCTGATCGTCCGCCACGTCGCGCATCCGGACTACGAGTTCAAGACGCTGGCCGCGATTGCCGATGATCAGCACAAGACGCCGGTGGAGCTGTTCATCCAGATCGTCAAGGACGGCGGCGCCGGGATCGTCTGCACGTCGATGATCGACGACGACATCCGGACGTTCTACCGGCAGCCCTGGGTGATGGTAGGGAGCGACGGCGGTATCGCCGCGCGCCACCCGCGCGGCGCCGGCACCTTTCCGCGCGTGCTCGGCCGCTACGTCCGCGACCAGCAGTGGCTCGCGCTGCCCGAGGCGATCCGCAAGATGACGAGTGCGCCGGCGGCGCGGCTGCGGCTCGAAGGCCGCGGTCGTCTGCAGCCCGGCGCAATCGCCGACATCGTCCTCTTCGATCCGAAGGCGATTGCCGATCGATCGACGTTCACCGATCCGGCCGTGCTCGCGGCGGGAATGACGAAGGTGTTCGTCGGCGGTGAGCTGGTCTGGGATGCCGGCCGCGCGACCAATGCGCGGCCGGGCCGCGTGGTGATGTCCGGGCACACGCCGGCGCCGACCGATGCCGGCGCCTACGGTCTCGTGCCGGACTGGGGTCGGCTGCCGGCGGGCATGCAGTTCGGCGAAGTGCCCGGCATGACGATCGACGCCGCCGGCCGGGTGTTCGCGTTCACCCGCGCCGAGCCGCCAGTGATCGAGTTCGACGCTGCCGGCAAGGTCCTGAAAACGTGGGGCGAGAAGATGTTCGTGTGGCCGCACGGCATTCGCGTCGATCGCGACGGCTTCCTGTGGATCACCGACGGCCGCGCCCGCAACGGCATCGGCCAGCAGGTGTTCAAATTCACGCGCGACGGTCAGCTGCTGATGACCCTTGGCACGAAGGGCATTGCCGGCGACGGCCGCGATACGTTCAACAGTCCGACCGACGTCGCCGTCGCACCGAACGGCGACATCTTCGTCTCGGACGGCCACGTCAACTCGCGCATCGTCAAGTTCGCGAAGGACGGCACCTTCATCACCGCGTGGGGTAAGCGGGGAGATGGGCCGGGCGAGTTCAACGTGCCGCACACGATTTTCTTCGACTCGCGCGGCCGGCTGCTGGTCGGGGATCGGTCGAACCGGCGCATCCAGATCTTCGATCAAGACGGACGGTTTCTCGATCAGTGGACGCAGTTCGGCTCGCCGAGCGGCATCTTCATCGCGCCGGACGACACCCTCTACGTGGTGGACTACAACGACAGGATGGCGCTGTTTGTCGGCAGCGCGAAGGACGGCTCAATCCGGACGATCAGCCGGCAGGTGCTCGCGGAGGGAGTGGCCGTGGATAGTCGGGGATCGATCTATGTCGGCGAGACCGTGACCGGGCATCTCGGCGACCTCGTGACCGGGCATACGGTTAAGAAGCTCATCGTAAAATAATACAGTCTTAAGATTAACGCAGCGTATTACGACGCTTTTTAAGGCAGTTTTCTCGCGTCTGTAGCGAAAGACACACATTTTGGGCCTGATCAACGCAGTCTCAGCAGTTGGCCACAGACTTGTAGCTCTACCAGGCGAGGCGATGATGGAAATCCACGATGTGCAGCGGATGGCAAACTCGGTTCTTCGCGATTACGGTGTGCCGATGAAGGTCTCGACGATTTCGGCGGTGGCGGCAGGTTGGACGGTGGCGTTCGCCGGCTTCTACCCGGGATCCAAGCCGATCGAAGTGAACCTGGCGTGCGAGCGCAGTTCGGCGTACCACATCCGCGAGTCGCTCAAAAAGAGCCTCGACGTCTGCGACTAACGGCGCGCGCCTGAACGCCCGCACCACGTCACGACATCGCGCCTGACGCTCGCGCTACTTCGCGAGATCGAACCGCACTTCCAGATACGTGATCGACCCGTCGAGATCCTTATACCAGTGGGGCGTGCCTGCCGGCATGAGGATCACGTCACCCTTCGCGACGCGGCGGCTCTCGCCCCCTTCGATCGTCGCGCTTCCCGCTGCCGCACCTGTCGCTCTGACGATCGTGCCCCCGGTGACGAAGGTCGCCGATCCCTCGATGATGTGATGGACTTCGGTGCCGTCGGGGTGCGCGATGGCGCCCTGCGCGCTGGTGCGCCGGACGATGTTGATGCGGTAATGGTCGGCGAGCTTGACCGGTGCGGTGTGCATCGCCGGCGCGCTCTTCGCCGCTTCCTTCAGAGTTGCCATGAGCGCCGCTTCGCTCAGGTAGGTCGCCGGCGCGGCGGCCGGGGGCGTCTGGCCGCCGTATAGAAGTCCGATCAGCACGACAGTGGCGCTTCGCATGGTGACGGCCGCTCCTTTGTTTGCGCCCGATTATAATCGGCGGCGGAGGTCCGCGTTCGTGAGCGACGATCCGCTGATCCGGGATGTGTCCGACACCGCGCGCTGGATGGCGGTCTATCGCGCCCGCGAGAGCGAGCGGGAGGATGCGGTGTTCCGCGATCCTCATGCCCGCGCGCTCGCGGGTGAGCGCGGCGAGCGGATCGCGAATGCGCTGACCTTCGCCGATGACAACGCCTGGTCGTTCGTCGCGCGCACGCACCTGTTCGATCGGTTCGTGACCAGGCTGGTGCAGCACGGCGCCGATATGATCGTGAACCTCGCCGCCGGCCTCGACACGCGTCCGTACCGGATGGCGCTGCCGTCGTCGCTCACGTGGGTCGAAGTCGACCTGCCGGACATCCTCGACTACAAAGAAGCGATCCTCGGCGACGCCAGCCCGGTGTGCGCCCTCGAGCGGATCCGGCTCGATCTCTCCAACGAGGACGGCCGGCGCGGGCTGTTCGCGGATCTCGGGCGCCGGGCGCAGCGCATCGCGGTGATCTCGGAAGGGCTCGTGATCTATCTGATGCCCGACGCGGTTGCCGCGCTGGCGCAGGATCTCGCGCGCCCGCCGGCGTTCCAGCATTGGGTCCTCGACCTCGCGTCGCCTGGGCTCGTCGCGATGTTGAAGGCATCGGCGGGCGAGGCGATGAAGGAGGCCGGCGCGCCGTTCCTGTTCGCGCCGCCGGAGGGTCCGCCCTTCTTCGCGGCGCACGGCTGGCAGCCGATCGAAGTCCGATCGCTGCTCAAGACCGGCGCGAAACTCGGCCGTCTGCCGATCGCCATGCGCATGTTCGCGATGCTGCCGGAGTCTGAGGGCGCACAGGGCAGCCGTCCCTGGTCGGCAGTCTGCTTGTTAGCGCGCCAAGCGAAGTCCTAGGATGCGGTGTGACGCTTGGGCAGCGAGGAGATCCGCACCACCACGTCGGCGCCGGGCTCCGGCGGAAGGATCGCGCGCCTCCGCCAGCAACGGCACGTTGCATCACCGCGTCCTCCGCAGATCCTCAACGGGTCTTCACCGTCAGACGATCCACCGCCAGGGATAGTTTGCGCCCATCGTCGCTGATCCCCAGCTGCTGCGGCGAGACCGCGCTCGACAGGAACAGCGTGAGCTCGTTGACGCCGATCTGCCACGCCCGCGCCGGCGCGGCGAGCCGCACGTGCTGCCACCCGCCGGTCACCGTCACCGTGCCGATGACGATGCCGTTGAGCGACGCGCTCAGCTGCTGCACGGTGTCGCGCGTCGGCAGGTGCGGCTCGCAGACGATGTCGATCACGGCGTCGCCACGGGAGCGGCGGGGGACCAGGATCTCGCCGCGGGTGCCATTGATCCACGCGAAGGTGACGTCCCCTTCGCGTTCGTCCGAAGAAAAGCCGGCGTAGAGCGACTCGCGCCCGGCGAGGGTGCCGACGTCGATCGATGGATCCGCCGGCAGCGCGCTCCAGAACGTCGTCATCACGAGCAGCGCCGCGAGTGCGAGCGGCATGATCCAGGTGCGCAGCACCGCAGCGGATCGCGTCCACGCGATCTCGGCCGCGGCGGCGGCGATGGCGAGCACGCAGACGTCGAAATACAGGTACGTCACGGGCCACAGCGACGTCATGCTGAACGCCAGCAGCGCGAACGCGAGCCATGGCAGCGGCCGGCGTCCGGACCGGACCGCGGCGGCGCACGCCGCGTAGACGCCGATCATCACGATCCCCTGGATCACCTCCGCCGCCGGTCCCCAGCGGTGCGCAAGCAACGGGCCGGTGAGACCGATGGTGTGCTGCACCCAGGTGGTCGAGGTCCAGACGAATCCTTTGATCACTTCCTGATAACTGCCGTACAGCGCGTAGCGCAGCGCGCTCCAGTCCGCGATCGCGAACGGCAGAAACGGCAGCGCGAACGCGGCGGCCAGCAGCACCATCGTCCGCCCGAACCGCGGCCTGGCGCGATACCACACCGCAATCAGCACGATCGGCGCGAGCGACACCATTGTCGTGCGGGCGACGATCAGCAGCCCGCTGACGATCGCCGCGGCGTCCCAGCGTTCGCGCGCGACCAGCCAGGCGAGCAGCGCCAGCAGCGGCCAGTACGCGGGGGTGTGGGCGATCGAGACGAACTGGCGCAGGTCCGGGCTGAACACGATCGCGCCCAGGAGCCCGAGCCAGCCCAGCGCCGCCGCGCCGCGGCCGCGCGCCCATTCGTCGGCGGCGGCGATCGCGCACACACAAGGCGTGAACAGGAAGCCGATCAGCGTCACGACGCGGATGTCGACGTGGATCACCGTCGGCAACATCAGCGGCGCCCACATCACCGGGCCGTACGGCAGCGTCGCCGGCCACGGTACGTTGTACATCGCGTAGGGATCGCGCCCCTGGAGCAGCCGGTGGATGCCGGCCTGGATCACGACCAGCATGTCGGCGCGCTGCGGGTCGATCGGCGCGATCAGGATCTCGTGGACCCAGCGCCGCGCCGCTTCAACCAGCAGGATCAGCGCGACCGCGAACACGAGCGAGAAGCGGCCGGAGCGCGCCTTCGCCGCCTGGCCACTGGCGGCAGACAACCGGTCCCACGCGACGACCAGCGCGATGTTGATAAGCGTGAGCAGGACCGTGGTGGCCGCGAAGGCGCCGGTGGTACCGAGCGCCGGCTCGAGCCGCGCGGGAACAGACAGCAGCAGAACGTTGAGCGCGAGCAGCGCGGCACGCGCGACAGAGGACACGCGGCGGATTGTACCGCGCTGCGAGCGCCGGACTTCTACCCGCCAGCTCCGCGCTCCCAGCCGCTAGCGCCCGGCACCGAGCCGAGCGCGTCGCACTTAGCTCCTGCTCTTGAACACCTGATAGGGGTCGATCGGCCGGCCCTGCCACCAGTGCTGGTCGGCGTTCAACTCGAACACCGCGAAATGGAGATGCGGCGTGTTGGCCGGGGCGTTGCCGGTGGTGCCGACATAGCCGATGACGTCCCCTTGTGAGATGGCCTGGCCGTCCTTCAATCCGTCGGCGTAGCGTTCGAGGTGCGCGTAGTAGTAGCAGAGGCGTCCGGTCGGATCGTACTGGTAGATCGTCAGGCCGCCCTGTTTGCTCGTGAACAGCTTGGCGATCGTGCCGTTCTCGACCGCGTGCACGGGCGTGTTGCGCGGTGCCAGCATGTCGACCGCTTCGTGCGGGCGGGTGCCGTCACGCCGCTCGGCAAAACCGCCTTTGAGAGCTTCGATGTCCTCGCCGTCAATCGGCATGCGCAGACGGCCGTGCGGCACGTCGCCGCCCATCGTCGCGACCATTGCGGGCGGTGGTGTCGGATCTCGATTTTCGCGCGCGGCGTGGGTCGGCGACGTCGGCGGCAGAGACAGATCTCGATTCCCGTGCGCCGCGTTGGTCGCCGCCGGCGGCGTACGGAAATCGAGATCTGACCGGACGGGCTTGGGCGGACCGTACGTCCGCAGCCAGCCATCGATCGCCACGCCGGCGACGAACGCCGCGATCACCGCGAGCGGAACCGCGCCGCGGAATCGCGCCTTGGTCATCGGAATGTAACGGCGGTCCCAGGCTTGACCAGCGACGCCACCCGCGCCGCGTCCCAGTTCGTCAGGCGGACGCAGCCGTGCGACTGCGTCCGGCCGATGTTGCCCGGCTCCGGCGTGCCGTGCATGCCGTAGTGCTCGATGTTCAGTGCCACCCAGACGACGCCGACCGGGTTGTTCGGCCCGGGCTTGAGCGTCGCCTTTTCGTCTTTCGGCTTCGCGTCCCAGAACAGATTCGGGTTGTAGTGAAACACCGGGTGCCAGCTGACGCCGAGCACTTTCCAGTTGCCTGGCGGCAGCGGATCGTGGGTGCTGCCGCTCGACACCGGCGCGTAGAAGACGAGCGTGCCGTCGGCGCGCGTGGCGCGCAGCGCCGACTCCTCGCGCGTCACCAGAATCGATACGTCGTCGAACGCCGGATCGTGCACCGGCTTCACGTCGGCGTCGAACGGGGTGACCGCCGGGACCTTGATCACCGCTCCCGCCGTCATCGCCACGCCGGGATTGAGCTGCGCGAGCAGCGCCGGCGAGCTGTGAAACCGCTCCGCGATCATCTCGGTCGTCGACTGGTAGCCGAGCGCATCGAGCTTCGCCTGATCCGCGAGCTTCGGCGGAATGCGCGTCTCGAACGGTCCGGCGACGTCGGCGTCGGTCAGCGTGTAGTTGGTCACCGCCGGCTCCGCGGTGTCACCGCCCAGTGCGTGCCACGTGTCGCAGTCGGGCTGACCGGATGACTGCAGTTTTCTGGCGCTCTGTAGCGCGGCGAGGGCACGCGTGAAGTTCGTGCCGGTCTTGCCGTCGATCTGTCCGGGCGAGAATCGCTGGCGATCCATCAACACCTGGAACCCCAGCAGATCGCCGCACGGCAGCGCCAGCACCGGGGTCGCCTTGGCGGGAGCGCGGCGCGCCGGGGCGCGCCGCTTTTTCGCCTGGGCGCTGAGATCGACCTGGAAAACGAGGGAAACGGCGACCGCGAGCGCTACCAGGACAGTTCGTTTGTGCATCTGCAGCCGGCGCTGCAGGAGACGTGCCGCGGCAGGCGTGACGGCGTGCGCTACTTTACGGTGGCCGGTGTCAGCGTGCGCGCGGTCTGGCGCGACCGCATCCAGCTCTGCAGCTGCGCCATGTAGGTGTAAACGACCGGCGTCAGGAACAGGGTCACGAGCTGCGAGAACAGCAGGCCGCCGACCACCACCAGGCCGAGCGGCTGACGCGCTTCGCCGCCGGCGCCGTAGCCGACCGCGATCGGCAAGGCACCGAGCAGCGCCGCCATCGTCGTCATCATGATCGGGCGGAAGCGGATCAAACACCCTTCGTAGATCGCCTCTTCCGAGGTCTTGCCGCCGCGCTCGGCTTCTAGCGCGAAGTCGATCTGCATGATCGCGTTTTTCTCGACGATGCCGATCAGCATGATCATGCCGACGAACGCGTAGATGTTGAGATCCATCCGGAACACGAGCAGCGTCACCAGCGCGCCGAACGCCGCCGACGGCAGGCCCGAGAGAATCGTCAGCGGGTGGATGTAGCTCTCGTACAGGATGCCGAGCACGATGTAGACGACCATGATCGCGATGACGAGCAGCACCGCGAGGTTGCCCAGCGAGCTCTCGAACGCCTTCGCCGCGCCCTGGAACGCGCCGCTGACCGAGTCGGGCAGCGTCTCGTCCGCAACCTTCTGCACGCGCGTCAGCTCGTCGCCGAGCTAGGCGCCCGGCGCGAGGCCGAACGAGATGGT